>NZ_JAMYOM010000026.1:0-50000 GCF_040319805.1 Mesorhizobium sp. M0848
ACTCAACATCCTCATTATACCACTAATGCTATCTAGCATTCTTCAGTCGTGCTTATCCCCAATTGTCTATATGCGTCAATGCCTCAATGCCTCAATGCCTCAATGCCTCAATGCCTCAATGCCTCAATTCCTCAATTCCACAGTTCTTCCCTTGGTCTGCCGCGCCGTTGCCAGGCCAACGCCGAAGGTCGTGATCGCCATGCCGGCGATCTGCAGCGCGTTGAGCTGTTCGTCGAAGAGTGCCCAGGCGATGACCGCCGTCACCGCCGGCACCAGGTAGAACAGCGACGCCACTTTCGACATCTCGCCGTCGCGGATCATCACCATCAGCAGGAAGATGGCGCCGAGCGACAGCACCAGCACCAGCCAGGCCATGGCGAAGATCAGTTCGCCGTTGATGACGACGGTGTGGGTCTCGAAGGCGAGTGAGGCGAGGAGCATCAGCGAACCGCCACCGATATATTGCCACATGGTAGCCGCGACGAGGTCGCCGCCGGAAGCGAAGCGCTTTTGCCAGATGGTGCCGGCGCTCATGCCGAGCACCGAGACCAGCGAGGCGGTCAATGTCGCCGCGGTCACGCCGCCGCCGAGCGCGCCGAGCTTCGGCCACAGCACGATGACGATGCCGATGAGGCCGATACCAAGGCCAAGCCAGTGGCGCGGCAGGATCGCCTCGCCGAGAAACTTGCCGGCAAGCACCGCCGTGATCAGCGGCTGCAGGCCGACGATGAGGGCCGAAAATCCGGCCGGCATGCCCCTGTGGATGGCCCAGAAGACGGCGCCGAGATAGACGCCATGCATCAGGATGCCGGCGCCGGTGGCATGCAGCGCCTCCTCGCGGGTGGCTCTTTTCGAGCCCAGCACAAGCATCAGGACGGCCAGCAGGATGGCGGCGATGACGAAACGCGCGGCGAGGAATGTGAACGGTTCCGCCCACGGCATGGCGTAGCGCGCGCCGATAAAGCCGGTCGCCCACAGGACGACGAAGGTGGCGGGGATGAACCGCTTGATGCTGTGCATGTTCCGGAGACCGCCGCGCTGGAGGGAGTTGACCGTGGCGCTGCTCTACTGCGCTTCAACCCGGCGCGCAAAACGAAACCGTTGATCCATGCGTCACCGGAATTCAACGGCCGGCGCATTTGGGGGGTGGCGCCCTGGTCTCACCGAGCTCAAAACCCGACCATCCGCCTGATGTCGTCAGGCGATGCGCCGGCATGGCGCAATGCGGCAAGGCCGGTATCACTGAAGCTCTTCGACAGTTTTCGTCCGTCCGTCCCGAGGATCAGACGATGATGGAAATAGGCCGGTTGCGGCAGTCCGAGGAGTTGCTGCAGCAGGCGCTGCACGCCAGTGGCGGAAAACAGATCCTGGCCGCGCACGACGTGGCTGACGTCTTGCAGCGCATCGTCCATGACGACGGCGAGGTGGTAACTGGTCGGAATGTCTCGGCGCGCCAAGATCACGTCGCCCCAGTCCCGCGGGCGGGCTTCGACGGAGCGCGTCGCGGAAAGCGTCTCGTCAGAATACTCCGTCCATGAAAGGTCCTTGCCGACACGCGCCATGGCGGCATCGACATCCAGCCGCCAGGCGAAGGGTGCATTCTCGGCGATCCGCCGCTGGCGTTCCTTCAGCGGCAGCGCCTTGTCGGTGGCGGGGTAGAGCGGCACGCCATCGGGATCGCGCGGCCAGTCGCGCCCACGCTTTTCGCTGTCGGTGATGAAGGCGCGGATCTCGCCACGGCTCATGAAGGCGGGGTAGACGAGTTCGTCCGCGATCAACCGCTCGAGCACCGCTTGGTATTCGGCGAAATGCTCGGACTGGCGGCGCACCGGCTCTTCCCAGCCAAGCCCCAGCCATTTCAGGTCGGCAAGCACGCCTGCCTCGAATAGCGGCGTGCAGCGCGTCGTGTCGATATCCTCGATGCGCAGCAGCAGGCGGCCGTGCGCCTGTGCCGCCAGCTTCTGGTTGAGCAGCGCCGAATAGGCGTGGCCGAGATGCAGGTCGCCGTTGGGGCTGGGCGCGAAGCGGAATGTCAGGAGTGTCATCTCTCAGGCGGCAATCATGTTTTGCGGCGCTTCGCCAATTGCTACCCTGTCGACGGTCGAGGAACAAGAAAGCATGCGCCGTATCGTGACATCAGACGACATTGCCCGGGGGCTCGATGCGCTTTGCGTGATCGACCCGCGCCTGGAAAAGGTGCGCGGCATGGCCGGCGAGGTGCCGCTGCGGCTGTCCGAGCCGGGGTTTCGAAGCCTGGCGTCGATCGTCGTCTCGCAGCAAGTGTCCCGCGCCAGTGCCGATGCGATCTTCGGCCGGCTGACCAAACTCGTCGATCCGCTGACGCCGCAAGCGATCCTGGCCGCCGGCGAGGACATGTTTCGCGAGGCCGGCCTGTCGCGGCCCAAGCAGCGCGGCCTGATCGCAATTGCCCAGGCGGTGGCCGACGGCCTCGACCTTCATCACCTCTGTTCGCTCGATGCCCAGGAGGCGATCACGACGATGACGGCGGTGTCCGGCATCGGCCCGTGGACGGCGGAAGTGTATCTCTTATTCGCCGCCGGGCATCCCGACATCTTCCCCGCGCGCGACGTCGCGCTGCAGAGCGCGGTCGGCCACGCGCTCGGCATCGAGCCGCGTCCGCCGGAGAAAACCCTGATCGCACTGGCCGAATCATGGAGCCCGTGGCGAGGTGTCGCATCGCGGCTTTTCTGGTCCTATTATCGTGAAACCAGAGGGCGGGACGCCGCGCCGCGGGCCTGAATCCGCAAAAAATCATAAAAATCACGCATTTTTGGCGCTTAGGCCACGCGACAATCCGCTTCACATCCCTGTCATGTCGGGCTTACAGTATCCGCGCCGTTCGGGTCTAGAACCAAGGAGGTGAACACGTGACGGTTGCCGTATCTCCGGATGGGCTTCCAGCACTGGTGCTGAATGCGGATTACCGTCCGCTCAGCTATTATCCCTTGTCGCTCTGGTCGTGGCAGGATGCCATCAAAGCGGTGTTCCTCGACCGGGTGAACATCGTCGCCGAATACGAGCATGCCGTCTCCTCGCCGACCTTCTCGATGAAGCTGCCGAGCGTGGTCAGCCTGAAGGCCTATGTGAAGCCCTCCAGGCACCCGGCCTTCACCCGCTTCAACGTCTTCCTGCGCGATCGCTTCCAGTGCCAGTATTGCGGCACGCCGGAGGATCTGACCTTCGATCACGTCATCCCCCGCCATCGCGGCGGCGCGACGACATGGGAGAATGTCGTTGCCGCCTGCTCGCCCTGCAACCTCAGGAAGGGCGGCATGATGCCGGCGCATGCCAAGATGTGGCCGCTGCAGAAGCCTTTCCAGCCGACGGTGCACGATCTGCACAACAATGGCCGCCTGTTCCCGCCCAACCATCTGCATGAGAGCTGGATGGATTATCTGTACTGGGATGTCGAACTGGAGCCCTGAGATCGTTCGAGAATTCGGGAGGCTGGCCGTCTGGAGCGATTGTCTGCGCTTCCGATGCTCACGGACCAAATGTCCGCTCCGCTTCGGTTCTCGAGAATCACTCCATACGACTCAGCCTGCCGAATTCCTTGAACGATCTCGCGTCGGCGCCATCGCGCCAAATCAGTCGCGGGTGAGGGCGCCGCGGAAGGCTACGGCGGCGAGGATCAGGCTGGCGATGGCGTTCCAGCCGGCCAGCGACAGGCCGAGGATGCGCAAGGCGGCCTTGTCACAGGACGGCGGCACGAATTTGTCGAGCGCGTCGAGCACGCCCTTGCCGCCGGTGTCGACCGGCCCGGCGCCTGCGGTACAATCGGTCGGGCCGGCCCACCACTGCCATTCGACGCCGGAGTGGTAGACGCCGAGATAGAGGCCGTAGAGCATCAGGATGCCGCCGACGGCCAGCAGGCCGCGCGTTAGCCATGCCGGTGCGTGCAGCATCGACGCAATCACCGCCAGCACCATCAGCGGCACGCCGATATAGTAGGGCGTGCGCTGTTCGAGGCAGAGGTGGCAGGGGATGTAGCCGCCGAGATACTGGAAGCCGAGCGCCGAGCCGACGGTGGCGGCCATGGCGACGGCGAGGAACAAGGCGGTTAGCGTGCGCTGGCGTCCGGTGTCGGCATTCATGGTCGCTGTCATTTCAATCGGTCCGTCCGGCTCGCAATGGTTCTGTTCAGAACGCGTATTTGACCAGGATATAGAGCAAAATCAGGGCAGCCGCGCCGGCGCCGGCGATGAGGCCGAGGCGCTTCTCGATGAATTCGCGGATCGGTTCGCCATAATGGCGCAGCAGCCAGGCGAGCAGCAGGAAACGGCCACCGCGGGCCACGATCGCCAGCACCACGAACAACAGCAAATTGACGCCGATGACGCCGGACAGGATCGTCACCACCTTGATCGGCGGCAGGTGGGCAGCGCCCGATGTGATCAGCATCAGGACGATGAAGCCGACGCCTGCCCCCGCGCGCAGCGCTTCGAACTCGTCGTACTTGCCGTAGAATTCGAGGATCGGCCTCGCCACCGCGTCATAGGCGTAGTGGCCGATGAACCAGCCGGCGATGCCGCCCAGCACCGAGGCGACGGTGGCGATCAGCGCATAGCGGTAGGCGCGATCCGGCCGCGACAGCGCCATCGGCAGATAGAGCACGTCGGCCGGCACCAGGAACACCGAGCTCTCGACGAAGGCGATGAAGGCCAGCCACCATTCGGCGGATTTGCGGGCCGCCAGCGACAAGGTCCAGTCGTAAAGTCCGCGAAGCATCGGCACTCCTAATGCGTGTCGTTCAATTGCGCAGGCAGGTTGGGGTGTAACGGCATGCACAGAACAAAGACCCAGAGCACGCCATCCGTCCCCGCAGACGTGCCGCGCTTTGATGCGCCGCCTGTCTAGAAAGATTTTCCGCGCTGCACAATGGCAGCCCCGTCACGAAATCGAAAGGCGCAGATTGGTCGCATCTTGAGGGCGCCGGAGAATTGGCCAGTTGACGAACAGCCCTCCAACCGTATAGTCCCGCGCCATCCAGGCCGCCCGGCCTGAGCCCCTATGGCGGAATTGGTAGACGCGCTCGACTCAAAATCGAGTTCCGCAAGGAGTGCTGGTTCGATTCCGGCTAGGGGCACCACTGACAACCCGTCAGGCCAATAAATTCAAGGCGTTCAAGGGCTTGATCGTCCCCCGAGGTACATCATGGAGGTACATCGTGGGGTCCAACACATGAGCAAAGTGATTGTGGAATACTGGCAGGAGCGCAAGAGCAAGAAGCTGATCAGCACTACCTATCGCTATCGGCGCGTCGTCGAGCGGGAACTGAGACCAGTCTTGGGCAAGGGCGAAATCACCATTGCGTTGGGGAAGGTCAAGGACGAGGCGTTGGCGAAGTATCGGAAGGTACATCGCGAGGTGGAGCAGACATTGGCGGCGGCTTGGGACGAGTTGCGGGGCATCAAGAAGCCCAAAACCGCACGAGACTTGTTCCATGAGACCGTTGAGAGGATGAAGGCGCTGGGGCTCAATCCGTATCGCGAGCCGACCGAGGTTGACGGGGACGGGGACGACGACGGGGTGCAAGACTGGATGGAGCGTAGCGCTGTGGCCGAAGGCATTGCGGCCAAGTACCCAACCGACCCAGAGACCGACTACCCGGTGGGGGTAAGCGCTGAAGACACGCGGCTGGTGCGGATGCTCTACACCTCCAGTCCCAAGGTCCCTGCGCCGACCCTTGAGGACGCCAAGAAACTCTACCTCAAGGACCGCTTTGCGCTGGATGAACCCAAGCCGCTGGAGCGGAAGAAAGACGAGCAGCGGGCAGAGCGGGCGGTAGGCTACATCGCCAAGGCTCTAACAACGACAGCCGACAAGATCACGGTGGCGAGCATCACCCGCGAACAGGCCCGAAAGGTGCAGGACTTCATACGGGGCGGGGTTGGAAGCAAGGCGACTGTTGACCGGTATCTCAACGACATCCGAGCCATCATCAATCACGCCATTTCCGAGGTGACGGAGCTTCACGGGCTGACCAATCACTTCACAGGATTGCCGGTGCTGGGGTCTGGACGTGGCGGCGAGACACCTGAACGGGACAAGCGCAAGCCCTTCACCAAGGATGAGCTTCTGAAGATCAGGCAGCGGATCGACGCTCACGCGGGCAGAGAAGACCTGAAGCTGATTTGGCGGATGCTGGTGGGGACTGGCTGCCGCCTTGCTGAAGTCACCGGGCTTAGGGTTGCCGACGTGATCGTGGACACCGACATGCCGTATGTCGAGGTCGAGTGGCACGAGGAGAGGCGCATCAAGACGACCCCTTCAAGGCGTCGGGTGCCTCTCATAGGGGACGCGCTAAGTGCAGCCAAGGAAGCCCTGGGGCTGACTGATGGGCCGATGCTATTCCCCCGGTACGGACGGGCAGGTGGCAACACCAGCGCGTCGGCGGCTCTAATGAAGCATGTGCGCACCGTGACTGATGACCGCAAGAAGGTGGTGCATTCGCTGCGGCATAACATGAAGGACACGCTACGCCGGCGCGACGTCGACAGGGACAAGCAAAACCTCATCCTCGGTCACACGCTGGGTGGCGACGGGGAAAGCTATGGGGGACCCGAGGCGAGGCTTGAGGAGGCAACGCGGGCGATGCGAATGGCGGTCTTGGGAGAAGCCTGAGGCAGAACCCGAGCTACTGCAATCGAAGCTGCAGGGCTCGGTGGCGGAAGATCATCCAGGCCAGCGCAACGTTCAGAAGTGCCAAGCTCAAGAGAACGGCAAGCGTTCCGTGGGCGCCTACGCGCTCCAGCAGCAAAGCCCCGTCCCTGAGCATAAACGGGGTTTGGGATGGGGTCGGAATGTTGGGAAAAAATGTCTTCCTGGGGATCGGACAAGAAGCCCCCCGCAGCGCTACCCCCGTGCCCTCGGCTTGCCCTATTAGATCAGCACAAGAGCGACAGCGATAAGCGTGGTTTCGAGCATCCGATCTCCAAAGTCGCCCGGGCTTGCCGGCTCAGGGAAACAATGGTCTCTTGGCTCGGTGAGGGGCCGATGTTGTACGGGCAGTGGCAGGGACGTTTCCAAGGAACAAACACTGGCGAGCTGCTGTTTGATGCGGATAAGCAGGGCCAGCGTGCGGTAGGCTCGGCCTTCGGGACTGCCCGGCGTGCTGTAAGGTTTGACCTTCCGGGCAACGCTGGTGCCAGTCTCATAAGGTGTGCCCTTTCCGAACCGGGTCAAGGATGGCGCGATAAATACCCGTTGACCAGTCAAACCGAACCATCTATTAACGAACCAGTCAAACCGAACTGGAGCGCGCCGTGACATTTATACGAGCCTATCTCAGAGCCTCGACCAAGGAACAGGACGCAGGGCGCGCCAGAGGGGACCTTGAAGCGTTCTGCCAGGAGCGAGGGCTGCCCATCGCCGCCACCTACGAGGAGAACGAGAGCGGTGCTTCGCTGCACAGGCCAGAGCTGTTCCGGCTGCTCAGGGACAGCAAGCCGGGCGACATCCTTCTCACCGAACAGGTCGACCGCCTCAGCCGCCTCTCGGATAAGGATTGGGATCAGCTCAAGCGCGAGATCAAGGACCGAGAGGTCAAGGTCGTGGCGCTGGACTTGCCGACCTCGCACATGATGCTGAAGACCGAGGACGCCTTCACCGGGCGGATGTTCGACGCGATCAACGGGATGCTGCTCGACATGCTCGCCGCCATCGCCCGCAAGGACTACGACGACCGACGCCGCAGACAGGCTCAGGGGATCGCCAAGGCGAAGGCTGAGGGGAAGATGAAGGGCCGGCCCGAGGACGCCAAGCGCAATGACGCCATCCTTGACATGCTACGCAGTGGGCAGAGCTGGAGCCGGATCACAGCCGCCACGGGCTGCTCACGATCTACCTTGGCCAAGCTCGCGAAGCGGTTGCATGTTCCTGTAGCCGCCGCCGAGATAGGACGACCGACTGCCGCCTAGTGTGCTATTATACTTTGCTATGAACATCGACGATATTCGAAATCGGGCGCAAGGTGTTGCTGAAGGCCAGGTCACGGCAGCAGAGCTTGAGTTCGCCCGCAGCATCCTCATGAAGCGTCGGGGCGACGTTAGCTCAGCTTTGCACATTGTAGGAATGTGTGGAAGCGTGTCGGATGCGGTTCTGATTGAGAGCTACCTGTATGGGCCAGAACGAGACGTGCATGGCGAAACTGCGTTGAAGGCGCTGTGCCGTGATCTTCGGCTTGTTGATCGCTACCGCCCCCTTCTACGCGAACTCATCATGTCGCCAACCGATGTTGGCTGGACGAACAGCCGTATGGCCGCTATCCAGCTCGCGCCCAACTATCTCAGGGGCTTCCGAGATGATGAACTGGGCTGCCAATTGGTCACGATACTTTGTGATCCAAGCGACCCAGACCAGCCATCGGCTCGCTTTGCGTTGGTTGAGATATTGGCTTTACGAAGCGAACTTAGGGACCCATTTGGGCTGCATGTGGAAGACGGTGATATGGATGCTGGCTACATCATAACACTTGCCCGTGAGCGCTTCGGCTGCGGACGAAGAGCGCAGTAGCCGAAGGACGAATAGGTCACCGTCGGTCCTCGTAGTCCATGCGAGCGATGGCGGCGAGCATATCGAGCAGCATCCCGTTGATGACCCGGCGAGGAACAGGGGGCAAAAGCGCGGGCCTACTTACCGCCGCCGGCAGGCTCAGGGGATCGCCAAGGCGAAGGCTGAGGGGAAGATGAAGGGCCGGCCCGAGGACGCCGAGCGTAACGAGGCGATCATGGACATGCTGCGCAAGGGGCAAAGCTGGAACACCATCGTCAAGGCAACGAACTGCTCAAGGTCCACACTGGCGAAGCTGGCGAAGAGATCGAAGCATGTCGCTCGTGGCAGTGAAGGCCCTGTTGTGCCGATCAGTTAGACAGGCTCAGTCGTCGTAAGCTTCGCCTGTGTCCCATTTGTATCCACAGCGCCTGCAGTGAGCCCAATAGCTCCACCCGCCGTACTGAGACGGGTGGGCTGACAGCACTCCTCCCTCGTTCACTGTGTGGCACTGTGGGCATCGCCACGGCCTGTCCGGCCATGTCAGGTAGGGGGGTTGAGGGTAATGCGCCTCCGCTTCCTGTTTCTGCAATTCACCCAGCTTCGCCTCATCAAGCTCATGAGGCACGTGCACACCGGCTTCTTTGATCGACCGCAATGCGTTGGCGAGGTTGTCATGAACCTCCACTTTCTCCACGCCCCTTTCGGCAAGCTCTGACCGAAGTAGCGGGTTCAACAGGCGGGATTTGTTCACCACTTCGGCGAAATCACCGTCTCTCGTTATGATCCAAACGCGTCTCACGCCTTCGACGGCGTCAAGAAACTGCTGCCAAGAGATTTGGTCGCCGAGGGGGTCGGACCTCTTCCCCGGGGGATTACCTCTCTCTCGACGATCTCGTGCAGCACTTAGCTGCCCCTCCGACGGCATGACCGCAGAGCGTAGAAGAGGAGCCAAATGCTGGCTTGTCAGGTCGCTATTATTGCTGATGGCGTTGGCGAGATCGGGTCGTACGCTATCGTTCCAAGTCTTCCTTGCCTTGTCCAGCTCGGCACGATCAGCTTTGAGCCTATCGTTCCAACTCGCCATCTCACGCGATACGACCATATGGGTTGGGATTTCGGACGGCAAAGACGCGGAGAACCCAGCACTACTCCTGAGAAAGACACCCAACTTGTTTCGGTTGACCTCGTCGGCTACTTGCTGGGTGATCAGCACATTGCCACCCAACTCGACCAGTGGCAGCAGCAACTCCGATGGGACCCGTCCGTCCTGTAAGCTCCAAAACCCCAGAAGGATGTTCGCGTCGACAAAGATCGCGGGCAAGGTCGCTCCTCTTCCACATTGGCAGTTCTGACGTGGGCTGGGGCATCCCGCCGATGTCATCACTAGCAGTACAACCAAGAATGGAACAGATGCCCAGTGCATGCGGATCGACCCTGTTAGCCGGGTGCGACGATACCGCATGCTCCGTTCCTATTCGTCCCTGCTACATCGCGATCTCCCGCCCACAGGCGGGGTGGTCATTTCGAGTGGGAGCGACGTTGGTCAACTGGGTCAGGAAGCGTGAGCGCAAGAGCGAGGTGAAGTCGCGTGCAAATGAGCCGAGCAGCATGTTCAGCCGTTGCCGGGTCGTGGGCTGCTCCAGACCGGCCCGTGCGGGCACACAGGACGGCTTAGACACTCGCTTCTGTCGCCCGCACGCAGATCACTATGCCCGCCACGGGAGCCCCTACAGGCTCTCCTACGGGGCACGAGAGGTCGCACCATACCGGGACGCTGCACTGGCATGGATGATGGCCCACGAGGGTGATACCTACGTCCGAAATGCGGTCGACCGTGTGGCCACCTTGCTGCAGACCTCAGGGCCGCATGTGGAGGCGTTCAGGCTTCGCGGGCTGTCGCCCCAGGATCGAGCAAAGGCCGCCTGGGCGAGGCTGCGGAAGGCTGCAGTGGACCCTCGCCGGGTGGTGGCGGCATGGCTCGCAATCGAGATGATCATTCGCGATGATCCGCAGGCCGAGCGCAAGGCCGAGTTCAAGCAGGTGCAGGCGGCGAAGCTGATCCACAGGATGGCCTCAGGGACGCACAAGAGGTGGGGCGAGGGGGCGAACGCTAAGGAACTCCACGTCTACCCAAGGTCCCGTGGCCGTGTCCTAAGGCACGTTGGTGAGGCTCTGGAGGAAGCGTGCGCCCTCCTTGTCGACCATCACAGGGCCGGCTTTCCAACTGCAACCCAACCATGAAGATGCGATAGCGATGGACGCAATGAACCGCCAGACCGACGACCGCGTGACTATCCGCCTTGATGGCTTGGTCATGGACCCTGCGACACAAATCAGACAGGAAACCAGCGCCGCGACCGTGAGGCAGTATCGGGATGCCATGCGGACCGGTGTGGTCTTTCCTCCCATCACGGTCGCCCCTGTCGATCCGAAGGACCCTGATAAGGGATTTGTGCTGATCGACGGATGGCATCGCGTGACCGCTGTGCAGGCCCTTGGCGGGGAGACGATCAACGCTGTAGTGGCCACTGGTGTCATGCCGAATGAATACCGGTGGATCGCCGCTGAGAACAACCGAAGCCATGGCCTAAGGCTGACCAACGCGGACAAGCGGGAAGTCTTCAGGGCTTATGTGCAAGCGGGAAGGCACCGAATGGAGAACCGTGGTCGACGGGTGAAGTCGGCTCGGGAGATGGCGCGTGACTTGCAGGGCATCGTCAGTGACCGCCGCATTCCCGTGTGGATGCTGCAGGATTTCCCGAAGGTTTACCGGGCGATGCGCGCAGGCGGCTTGGAGGAGAACCCCGGTTCGGACTTCGGAAAGAAAGACAGGGACGTGATCCATGCCGAATTGGCGACCACAGCCTTGGTGCAATTCAAAGCCTCTTTCTCGGCTATACGGTCCAAGGAACAGCAACAAGCCCTGTTGGTCGAGATCACAAGGGCCGCTCAGGATGTCGCGAAGGTGGCAACGGGCGGGCGCGAACTGCCAGCAGTGATCCCCGAGGACTTCTAAGGAATAGAGCAAAATCAACCACATAACTGGCATAGTGCGAAAGTTCGCAATGCTGGGGGCGCACTTGCTCCCCTATTGCCTTGTTTCTCTTAGGGAAATCGGAACTTACCTCGGAACAAGGAGAAGCCTCGGCCGCGTCTGGGTAAAGTGGCTTGGGTAAGGGCAAGCAGCCTTGACGCTGAGGTACAACATTTGATACCCATTGAGGTACATCAACGCATTCGCGCCTCGGGGGGCGATCGACCCGTAAGATATTGAATGAAAAGGTTAAATTCCGGTCTGGAGCGATAGTTCGACCCAGCGTGGAGACCCCGGCTAGGGGCACCAACCTTCACTCTTCGAGCTTTGGGTGGCAAATCCCAACGCGATCAAGACGCCTTACGCGTCGCGGTGGGATCGCCGTCATTGGCCGCGCCAAGCTCGCCAGCCGCCAGCAATTCGTCGAATGTCCGTTCGAGATCGGCATTGTCATCCGCTGCCGGTCCGCTGGGCGGATCCTGGCGTCTCAGCGTTTCCAGCCTGTGGTGAAGCTGGCGGTTCTCATCGCGGCAACGGGCATGCGCGAGTTCGTCGGTCATGTCGCGCAAGCGGAGATCGGCGAGTTGAACCTTCACCGCGCCATAGTCTCGGCGCGCCGCGTCGCGCTCCTGGCGCAACGTCGCAATCTCGGTTTCCGAGGTTTGGCGCCGATGCTCGGCCACGTCCTCGGCGCGCTGCCCCACGCTCGGCGTTGCGCGGACCACGCTTTGATCGGCGGCGCTGCGCTGGAGCGAGCGCAACCTCTTTTCAAGTTCGGCGGCCCGTACCTGAGCGGTGGCGGCGCAATCGCCGAGAACGCCGCGCTGATGCTCCACAATGGACAGCCGCACCTGCAGGTCCTGCTGCACCAGCATCTGCGCAGACAGTTTGCCGGTCAGTCTTTCGTTGTGGAGCTGGTAATCCGCGACCTTGGAACGAAGCAGCATGGCGGCCTGTTGCAAGCTGGCGAGCCGCGATGCGACGTCCTCACGCGCCTGCTCGGCGGCTTGCCTGGCGATGATCTCGTCGCGCAGTTGCCCCGACATGCGCGCCAGGTTCCGGCCCAGACGCTCGACCTCGACATTCGCTTCGAGGAACCGCGTTGCGCGCTGGCCGGCATGCCTGTCCGCTTGCGCAATGGTCTGCCGTGCCTTGTTGAGTTGGACCTCCAGGTCGGCGATTGTCTTACTCGCGATCGATAGCTCGCGCGATTTTCGCCCAAGCTCTTTCGAGGTGCGATCCTGCAAGCGCTGCAGCTTCGCCACCTCTTCCTGCAATTCCCATTTGTCGGTATCGGGAGCGTCGGCATCGTGGTCAACCAAAGACCACGCCAAGTCGTCATCGGCACGTGGATCCAGCCTGTCGTTGGACAAGAGCGAGGAGCCGCGCATGGCGCGGGCCTGGCTCGAGCCTGTCCGGGCCGAAGTCGAGCCGAGGGAGGCGGCCAGCGTGTCTGACTGGGCCAATCCGGTCACGGGCTCCTCTTCGAAGAGAGGCAAAGCTTGATGCGTTGCGGCTCGAATGCTTCGAATCAGTTCTTCGAAGTCTTCGTCGGCCCTTCGGACAACGGCGCTGTCCTCCGCACTGATGTGCCGGGCGCCGTTGGCCTCATGATTCAGCGACATTTCTCTCTCATCGCTACCGAATCACTAGATTATCGTGAATTAAGAACAAGAACGCGAGTAGATCTTATCGGCTTTCACCGGAAATTTCTGCGAGAAATATCGTTTTTTTTAAGCAGAGATCAATATTCGCGTTTGCCTGCTGGCAACCGAAGTAAATTCCCGGTCACCCACCCCTCAAATATTGCAGCGAAGATGTGCCATTCTCCAGAACCGCACCCTGCCTTTTCTCACCGCCGCCCCAGCAAGCTCTTCATCCGGTTGCGCAGCAGGCGGGCCATGTTGCGGGTTTCGCGGTAGAGGTGCAGTTGCGAGGCGGCCTGGCGAGTGAGGCGGTCGGCGTCCGGCGCCAGGCCGATCACCAGGGTGCCCATCGGCTTGCGCTCGGCCCATAGCCGGCTCATCACAGGATGGTCGGGCACCGCGCAGGAATCGGTCATCATGATGTTGGGATCGTCGAGATGCTGCCTGGTCACCTCGATCATCAGCAGCGTGCCCGGCGAATAGCTGGCCAGCGTCTCGTCATAGGCGGTCTTCCAGGTATAGGCGATGCCGGCTTCGACGAAGACGATCAGGCAGGCGATGGTTCGGCCGTCGAGCGTCAGCGAGTGGATGCGGCACATGTCCTGCTCGGCCAGCCGGTGCACGGCTTCGCGGGCGAAGGCGGCGCGGAAGCGGTCGATCGCCATGGCGGTGCGTTCGCGGCCCTTCCAGCCGGCCGCTTCCAGCGTCAGGAAGCTTTCGATGGCGTGACGGATGTCCTCGGGGCCGCGCGCCACGACATGCTCCAGCCTGCCGAGGTCGCCGAGGCGCCGCTTCAGGCGGCGGAACTCGCGATAATGGTGCGAGCGCAGCGAGGCCTTGAGATAATCGTCGCCATCGAGCTCACTCTCCAGCGCCGGGCGCTGGCTCTGGCCGGTGGTGACCAGCGTCAGGCCGCGCGCCTCGGCCACGGTGGCAAGCAGGCTCGCCACCGGGCCATCGAGCCGGATATCGGCCAGGACGAACACTTTCGGCAGCTTGAGGTGCGGGCGCGACAGCATCGAGAAGAAGTCTTCGACGACGCCGACCGGATCGTCGCGGTCGACCAGCGGCGTGCCGAGCGGACCAAACGGGCTCGACCATGTGCGCATCACCGGCACGCCGAGCGGCACCACCGGCCGCTCAACCGAGAACGGCACCAGAAGGCGCAGCCGGTTGCGGTATTCGTCGCCGTCGCGGATGACCGCCAGCCGCACCTCGCGATCCTCCAGCCGCGGCATGGCGGGCGCAAGGAAACGCGGGTTGAAGAACACGTTGGGTTCGACCGTGCGGGCGCAGAGATAGTCCAGCTCCTCGACCAGGTCGAAACCGGCGGATGCCGGGTAGATGGCGAGCTTGCGCTCGGGCCGGTTGTTGGCGAGGATCTCGATATGGGCGGGGTCGGCGTCGCGGGTCAGCCCGGCAAGGCCCGACACCATGGCGCCGGCGGTGCCGCCGCTGGTTTCCTCAAGCAACGGGATGGCAGCCATCACGCGGCTCCTTTCGCAGGGACGAAGATGAGCATGGCGATGCCGAGCTTGCGCCACACCGTGAAGGAGAGCGCGCCGGCTTCGAAGATCATGGCAAAGGCGGTGGCCATCGCCGCGCCCCACAGGCCGAACATCGGGATGAGCAGCACATTGAGGGCGATGTTGAAGGCCAGCGTCATGGCATAGACGGCAGCACAGATGTTCTGGTTACCGCTCATCGTCAGCAGGCTTTCGCAGGGGCCGACGGCGGCGCGGGCCACGACGCCGAAGACGAGCAGGAACAACAGCGGATAGCCCGATGTGAATTCCGGGCCGAACAGCACCAGCATCGGCTCGCCAAGTGCCAGCACCAGCAGCGCCATCAACAGCGAGGGCCAGAACGTCCACGACACCGTCTCGCGGGCGAAGGCGGCGAGCCTTTGCGGGTCGCCATGGGTGAACTGCGCATAGCGCTGGGCAACGCCGGCCTTGACGGCGAAGTAGACGAAATGCACCAGCGCCAGCGTCTTCACCGTGGCGAAATAGATGGCGACGTCGTTGGGGTCCATATAGGCGCCGACCATCAGCACGTCGGCATTGGTCAGCAGGAAGAAGAAGCTCTCGACCAGGAAGATCGGCAGCGAGACGATGAACCATTGCGCGAAATGGACCTTCATCGGCCCGGCCGGGATCTGCCGTTCCATGCGCTGGGTGACACCAACGAGTTGCCCCAGCGTGGTGACGTAGGTGGCGGCGATCGAGGCGAAGATGGCGGTCCTGGCATCGGGTGCGTAGCCCGCAAACAGCATCAGCGCCATGAACAGCAGGATCAGCACCGGCCGCACCAGATAGGTCGGCGACAGGGCAAACAGCGCCCAGCTGTTGGCGCGTGCCAGGCCCGACAGAAGGTCGGACATGGCGATCATCGGCAGGCAGATGACGCCGAGGATGAACGGGATCACATAGTAGCTTTCGATCCAGGGTGCCGCCAGCCAGACGCCGAGCGCGCCGAGCCCGGCAATCAGCGTCGAGGCGATCAGCACGAACAGACGGCTGGCCAGCACGATGCCGCGCAGCTCATCCATCAAGCCGCGCTCGCGGTATTCGGGAATGTAGCGGATGACCGAGGTGTGGAAGCCCAGGCAGGCGAGGTTTCCGACGATGACCATCGTCACCCAGACGAGGACGAAGATGCCGTACTCGAACGAGCCCATCCAGCGAGCCATCAGCACCTGGCTGACGAAGGCGATGACGGCGCTGACGATGCGGACCGAGAAGGCGATGACCGACATGCGGCTCGCCTCGCCGCGCTCGTCGGCGGTGAACAGCATGGCATCGATGCGGCCAAGCAACGGCCCCATGCGCAGCGCCCAACGCTGCGGCAAGAACCGCCCGGCAGTCGTGGCCGCGGAAAAGCGCACCCCGATTTCTCTCCGTTTTCCGCTTCTTTTCAGGCTTTGGTGTAGCGGAGACACATTAAGAAACGGTTGGGTGGGGAGCCCCCTTCGCCCCGTCACTATACGGGGAGAAGGTGCCGGCAGGCGGATGAGGGCGGCGCAGGCGTTGGGAGATCGGGCTGTGCGCGACAAGACGCGCTTATGCGCGACTTCGCGTGAGCAAATGGTGGGTCGAACCGACAAGGGCGTGGTTGCGGCCGCCGACTGAGCGGCCTTCGCCGGATTTTAGCGGCGCTAATCGGTAACGTCAGCGCCGCCCCTCATCCGGCCCTGCGGGCCACCTTCTCCCCGTATAGTGACGGGGAGAAGGGAAGCGTTCGCTTTACGCGAAAGCTCCATGACAATGCTTGTACTTCTTCCCCGAGCCGCAGGGGCAGGCTTCGTTGCGGCCGACCTTGCCCCAGGTGGCTTGGTTGTTGGGGTCGCGGTCTTCGGGAGCGACGACGGCGGTTGTCTCCGGGCGGACCAGCAGCGCCGTTTCGCCGCCTTCGAAGTCGTTCTCGCCGGTGGTGCCGTCGATATGTGTGCCGAACATGTCGGGGGCTTCCGGGGGCGGTGCCTCAGCGGCCTGGCGGACCAATTCGACGCGCATCAGCTGCGCGGTGACGGCCTGGCGCAGATTGCCCAGCATGGCCTGGAACAGCTCGAACGCCTCGCCCTTGTATTCCTGCAGCGGATCGCGCTGGGCGTAGCCGCGGAAGCCGACGACCGAACGCAGATGGTCGAGATTGACGATGTGCTCGCGCCACAGATGGTCGAGCGTCTGCAACACCACCGAACGCTCGACATAGTTCATCACCTCGGGGCCAAAACGCTCGGCGCGCTCCTTGGCGGCGGCTTCGGCGGCCTGCGCGATGCGCTCGCGGATATCGTCCTCGGCGATGCCCTCTTCCTTGGCCCAGTCCTCGACCGGCAGGTCGAGGTTCAGGAACTCGGCGATCTCGGCCTTCAGCCCGGCAACGTTCCACTGCTCGGCATAGGCGTTTTCGGGAATGGCCTTGGCGACGATCTCGTCGATGACGCCTTCGCGCATCTCGGCGATCGTTTCGGAGAGGCCCTCGCCGTCCATCAGCTCGATGCGCTGCTCGAACACCACCTTGCGCTGGTCGTTGGAGACGTCGTCATATTTCAGAAGGTTCTT
This sequence comes from Mesorhizobium sp. M0848, assembly GCF_040319805.1. Lineage (NCBI taxonomy): Bacteria > Pseudomonadati > Pseudomonadota > Alphaproteobacteria > Hyphomicrobiales > Phyllobacteriaceae > Mesorhizobium > Mesorhizobium sp. M0848. Next base: position 17,259 of record NZ_JAMYOM010000026.1, read on the forward strand.
GCGGATGTCGAAGTTGCGCGCCTCGACCTTCTTCTGCGCCTTTTCCAGCGCCTTGTTGATCCACGGATGGATGATCGCCTCGTCTTCCTTGAGGCCGAGCTTCTGCAGCATGCCGTCCATGCGCTCGGAGCCGAAGATGCGCATCAGATCGTCCTGCAGCGACAGGAAGAATTTCGAGCGGCCGGGGTCGCCCTGACGGCCGGAACGGCCGCGCAACTGGTTGTCGATGCGGCGCGATTCGTGGCGTTCGGTGGCCAGCACGTAGAGGCCGCCGGCGGCCAGCGCCTTTTCCTTCAGCCGCTCGATGTCGGCAATAATTTCCTTTTCCCGCGCCTCGCGCTCGGGTCCGGTCGGCATGTCGCCGAGTTCATCCTCGATGCGCATCTCGGCATTGCCGCCGAGCTTGATGTCGGTGCCGCGGCCGGCCATGTTGGTGGCGATGGTGATGGCGCCGGGCTTGCCGGCCTGGGCGACGATCGCCGCCTCGCGCTCGTGATGGCGGGCGTTCAGCACTTCGAAATCGGTAAAACCTTCCTTGCGCAGGCGCTCGGCCAGCTGCTCGGACTTTTCGATGGAAGTGGTGCCGACCAGCGTCGGCTGGCCCTTGGCGCTGGCTTCGCGGATCTCCCTGACGATCGCCTTGTATTTCTCCTCGACAGTCCGGTAGACCTCGTCGTCCTCGTCGATGCGCACGACGGGCAGATTGGTCGGGATTTCGGTGACTTCCAGACCGTAGATGTTGCCGAATTCCTCAGCCTCGGTCAGCGCCGTGCCGGTCATGCCGGAGAGCTTCTTGTAGAGGCGGAAATAGTTCTGGAAGGTGACGGAGGCCAGCGTCTGGTTCTCCGGCTGGATCGCCACATGCTCCTTGGCTTCGAGCGCCTGGTGCAGGCCTTCCGAATAGCGGCGGCCCGGCATCATGCGGCCGGTGAACTCGTCGATGATGACGATCTCGCCATTGCGCACGATATAGTCCTTGTCCTTCTGGAACAGCCGGTGCGCCTTCAGCGCATTGTTGACGTGGTGGACGATGGCGACGTTCTCGACGTCGTAGAGCGACTCGCCCTTGAGCAGGCCGGCGTCGCGCAAAAGGTTCTCGAGCTTCTCGGTGCCTTCCTCGGTGAAGATCGAGGTCTTCTGCTTCTCGTCGATCTCATAATCCTGCGGCTGCAGCTGGATGATGAAGGTGTCGATGGTGTTGTACATTTCCGAACGGTCCTCGAGCGGACCGGAAATGATCAGCGGCGTGCGCGCCTCGTCGACCAGGATGGAATCGACTTCGTCGACGATCGCGTAATTGTGACCGCGCTGCACCATCTGGGCGCGCTCGTATTTCATGTTGTCGCGCAGATAGTCGAAGCCGAGCTCGTTGTTGGTGGCGTAGGTGACATCGGCGGCGTAGGCGGCGCTACGCTCCTCGTCGGAAAGGCCGTGGACGATGACGCCGACCGAGAGGCCGAGGAACTTGTAGACGCGGCCCATCCATTCGGAGTCGCGGGTGGCCAGATAGTCGTTGACGGTGACGACGTGGACGCCCTTGCCGGCGAGCGCGTTGAGGTAGACCGGCAGCGTCGCGACCAGGGTCTTGCCCTCGCCGGTGCGCATCTCGGCAATACCGCCATTGTGAAGCACCATGCCGCCGATCAGCTGGACATCGAAGGGGCGCATGCCGAGCACGCGGCGCGCTGCCTCGCGGGCGGTGGCGAAGGCCGGGATCAACAGGTCGTCGAGCGTGGCGCCATTGGCGATGTCCTGGCGGAATTTCGCGGTGCGGCCGACCAACTCCTCGTCGGAAAGCGCTCGCATCTCGTTTTCCATGGCGTTGATTGCCTCGACACGAGGCCGGGTCGATTTGACCCGACGGTCGTTGGAGGAACCGAAAACCTTACGGGCGAGACCGCCGAGACTGACCATCCAATGGTCCTTTCGATAGAATTCTCAATCTTGAGATGAGCGCCGGCCGGCCCCATCAATTCCACGTGAACACTGGCAAACACATTAGTGAACACTGGCAAACACAAAAAGCGCCCGGAAAACGGTTCTGGACGCAAAGTCGTTGGACAGATAAGAGGGGGCTCAACTGATGTCAACGCCGCGCCGGCCCTGCTGGCTGCGCCAAATTCCGCCACAATCTGGCCGATCTGGAAGCCACCCTCTTTCAATCCCCACCGGAGTCACCCTATGTCCCTGTTGTTCCGCCGCGCGTCGCTCGCCAGCCTTGGCTTGGCCGTCGGCCTGTCGGCCCTTTCGCTCTCGCCGCTGATGGCGCAGCAAACCGCTCCCGCTCCGGCGGATGCAGCAGCGCCAGCCGCCGCACCGGTCGATCCGAACAAGGTTATCGCCACGGTCAACGGCCAGCCCCTGACCGAAGCAGATCTGGTGCTTGCCGAAGGGGAATTGTCGCAGCAGTTCGCGCAATTGCCGCCCGAGCAGCGCCGTGCCGCCGCCCTTTCGGCTGCCATCGAGATCCGCGTCATGGCCGCCGAGGCGGTCACCACAGGGCTCGACAAGGATCCCGACTTCCAGCGCCGCATGGCTTTCCTGCAGCAGCGCGCGCTGCATGGCGAGATGGTCGAGCAGGGCGTCGTCGACAAGGTCACCGACGCCGAGGTCCGCGCCCGTTACGACCAGGAAATCGCCAACACGCCGCCCACCAATGAGCTGCATGCCCGTCACATCCTCGTGAAGACCAAGGAAGAGGCCGAGGCCATCATCAAGCAGCTCGATGGCGGCGCCGACTTCCAGAAGCTCGCCAACGAGCACACCAGCGATCCCTCGGGCAAGACCAGCGGCGGCGATCTCGGCTGGTTCGGACCTGGCCAGATGGTGCCGGAGTTCGACAAGGCGGCCTCCGCGCTCGAGGTCGGCAAATACACCGAGCAGCCGGTGCAAACGCAGTTCGGCTGGCATGTCATCAAGCTCGAGGACAAGCGCACCAAGCAGCCGCCGGCCTTCGACGACGTCAAGGACCAGGCCAAGCAGGCGGTCATCCGCGACAAGTATTTCGCACTGGTCAAGTCGCTGCGCGCCGGCGCCAAGATCGAGATCCCCGACGCGAACCTGAAGAAGACGGTCGATACGCTGGAAAGCGCCAAGTAAGACTGATAGCTCCTTGAAAAAGGGCGCGGCAGCCAGGGGTTGCCGCGCCCTTTCTCATTGCCATCTTTACGGGGCGGGCGCAGCTATGCCTCGCATCACGTAGTTGACCGCCTTGCCGATGGTCGCTTCATCCTCGTCGAGCCGGTTGGTCAACAGATGTCTCCAGGCGAAGGAGGCGATCAGGTCTGCGACAACAGCTGAATCGATGTCGGCCGGGATTTCGCCCTTTGCCTTGGCGCGTTCGATGATCTGGCCGGTATGGGACCGTCGGCCCAGCGAGTAGTCGGCAAGGGCTGCGGCAGCGGTCTCGTCGGACTGGGCCTCGGCGATCAGCGACCGGAACACGCTTCCCGACGATGTCTCGCGCCAGTGGGTGAACAGGTTTTTGAGGAAGCCGACGAGATCCTCCTCCAGCCGCCCGGTATCGGGAACATCGACGCGCTTCTGGCGCTGATAGACCTCAAGCAGCAATGCCGCCTTGCTCGGCCACCAGCGATAGATGGTGGGTTTGCCGGCGCGGGCCCGCCGCGCCACGGCTTCGATGGAAAAACCGGCATAACCGGCTTCGACCAGCACGGCCTCGGCGGCTTGGAGAATGGCATCGGCGCTGTCGGGGTTGCGCCGCGCACCGATCGATCTGCGCGCCGGATCGGCGTCCTCGGCCATCTCTGTCTCCTCGCCAACACTATCGCCGGCAATATAGGCGCCCCGACGCTCAAACGAAACGGCGCGTTTTCAAGCTTCAGGAACGGATGGTAGCGGCAGGGGTTAAGTTTATTCTCTGGAAGTCTACCGGCGTGTCGGTTGGCGAAGCTCCAAAGGCAAAAACCCGCCGGGCGGCGGGTCACTGGCGCAAATCAGCACCATGGGCAAAAATGTAGCATAGCTGCCCTCACAGAGTCAAGAAAAAATTCCTATCGCTATGAGACGCTGCCGGCTTAAATTGCCCGGCTGGCCGTGGGATCACGCCTACTGCATCGCCTGCGATGTCTCGGATTCGATACGCCAGCCGCCGCCGGCCTTGACCAGCCCAAGCGTGACGCGCGCCTTGCCGGTCAGGCGTGCCGCCGACGTGTCCTTTGGAAGATAGTCGTAGCGCATCGCAAAGACTGCCTCGGCGCGATCTTCGCCCTGCGGAGCGACTTCCAGGCTGCCGGCCTCCATGCTTAGCGACCAGGAGGCCCACTGCGCGAACCAGTCGGCCTTGACCTTGACGATGGCGTCGGCGTCGTAGCGGGTTCCGAAGATGATGGCGGATGGGCCGTAGAGCCGTTTGACGGTCTCGCTCATCGCCCTGGTGTCCGGCGTCAGATAGTCCTGGCGCAGGAATTTCTCGATCGATCCCTTGTCGTCGCCGACAGAGCGTTCAAGTGCGGCGACTTCCGTCGAAGGCGCCGGCGCCGCGGCCGGCCTTTGTGGCTCTGCGGGTTGTCCGTCCGAGACGAATTCGAAGCGTTCGAGCAGCGATCCCTGCTCCCAGGGGCGCTGGGTTTCGCGGGTTTGCGAAACCACGTCGCGGCGCACCGCGATCATCATGTCGTTGATGCTCTGGCCGGGCTCGGCGATGTGGCGCAGCAGGGCGGCGGCGAAGGGCGAGTTGCGTCCGCTGCCGTCCATGGCGACAGCGCCAGGTGCCGTCGAGAAGGCGATGAACGAGCCGCGCGTCGAATCGAATTGCGCCAGCCCGGCCAGCGCCTTCGCCGAGCGCGTGGTGGCGGTGCGGCTGAGACTGCGGGCAAATGGATTGTTGCGGCAGGCATCGAGAAACACCAGGCTGACCTTGGTCTGCTGTTCCATGATGTCGAGGACTTCGTCGATCGGCACGGCCTCGAGCTGCAGCTTGACCGGTACGTCCAGCCTGGCGTCGACCGGCACGATGTAGTTGCGCCCGTCGACCTGCAGGCCGTGGCCGGCATAATAGAAAAGCCCGACGCCGGCGCCCTGGAGCGCATCGGAAAACGCGCCGATGCTGCGTTCGAGTTCACGCTTGCCGAGATCATTGCCCTCGACGACCTCGAAGCCGATCGAGCGCAGCTTGTCGGCGATGTCGAGGGCGTCGTTCACAGGATTGGCCAGCGTGCCGGCTTCGGCGTAAGTGCCGTTGCCGATGACAAGCGCTACCCGCCGTTGCGGCTGCGCATCCGCGCTCAGCAGCAAAAGTCCCAGAAATGCCCATGCAAGGATCGCAAGCCTGCCCATGGGGCAGATCATAACGCCATCGGCCCCGGCGACGCCATCGGATTTGAAATGCAGGCCTAACCACGAGCGGGTTCGAGCTCCCGGGCAAGAGCGACGAAAACGCCTTGCGCCCGCGCGGTCTATCGGGCAAACCGGCCTTCCCCTGCGATTTTTCCCGCCCGAGGCCTCCATGTCCACGACGATTTCGCCGCTCGCGCCGAAGAAATACCCCAAAATGCCGGAAATCGAAGGGGTGCGCATCGCCACCGCCGAGGCAGGGATAAAGTACAAAAACCGCACCGATCTTTTGACCATGGTCTTCGATGAAGGCACCGCGATCGCCGGCGTGTTCACGAAATCGAAATGCCCTTCGGCGCCGGTCGACTTCTGCCGGCAGAATCTCGGCGCGGGCAAGGCCCGGGTGCTGGTCGTCAATTCCGGCAACGCCAACGCCTTCACCGGCAAGAGAGGCCGCGAGTCGACCGCGCTGACCGGCGAGGCGGCCGCGAAGGCGGCCGGCTGCACGGCAGCGGAGGTTTTCCTGGCCTCGACCGGCGTCATCGGCGAGCCGCTCGATACCAGCAAATTCAGCCATCTGCTCGCGGGACTGGTCAGCAACGGCAAGCCTGAGCTGTGGACCGAAGCGGCAAAGGCGATCATGACCACGGATACCTATCCGAAACTGGCGACCGCGACCGTCAAGCTCGGCGATACCGACGTCACCATCAACGGCATCTCCAAGGGCGCCGGCATGATCGCGCCCGACATGGCAACGATGCTCTCCTTCATCGCCACCGACGCGCCGATCGCCGCCCCTGTTCTGCAGGACCTGTTGTCGCGCGGCACGGCCAAGACCTTCAACGCGGTCACCGTCGACAGCGACACCTCGACCAGCGATACGCTGCTGATCTTCGCCACCGGCAAGGCTGCCAAGCGTGGCGCGCCAGAGATAACCGACCCCAAGGATGCCCGTCTCGGCGCGTTCCGCCGGGCACTCGGCAAGGTGTTGAAATCGCTGGCGCTGCAAGTGGTGCGCGACGGCGAGGGCGCCCGCAAGCAGGTCGAAGTCACCGTCACCGGCGCCAAATCGGCGCGCTCGGCCAAGCGCATCGCGCTGTCGATCGCCAATTCGCCGCTGGTCAAGACGGCGGTCGCCGGCGAGGATGCCAATTGGGGCCGCGTCGTCATGGCCGTCGGCAAGGCCGGCGAGCCCGCCGATCGCGACCGGCTGTCGATCTGGTTCGGCGACAACAGGCTGGCGCATGAAGGCGAGCGCGATCCTGGCTATTCCGAGCAGGCGACGTCGGCCTATATGAAGCGCGACGACATCCGTATCCGCGCCGATATCGGCATCGGCCGCGGCAAGGCGACGGTGTGGACCTGCGATCTCACCAAGGAATATGTCGCCATCAATGGCGATTATCGGAGCTGACGGTTTTGAGCTCCAGGCATCCGGCAAGCATGCTCGCGATCGTACGCCGCTACGAGGCGGCCGGCTTTCGCGCCTGGCCGGCAGCCGCCGTCCACTATGACGGCACCTGGGTGGTGCGGCTGACCGCCGGCCATCCTGCCAAGCGGCTGAACTCGGTCAATCCGCTCGATCCCGGCGATATCATGCACATGGCCGACCGTATCGGCCGGGCCAGCCGCCGTTTCGATGCCTATGGAAGGCCGCTGACGTTCCGCATGTCGCCGCTGTCGGGTCCAGATCTCGCCAGCCATCTCGACCGCGAGGGCTGGAGCCGGTTCGACGAGTCGCTGGTCATGCGGCTGCCGCTGGCCGGCGCGCAGCTCGACGCCGCCATGGACCAGATTCCGCTCAAGGACATCAGCCGCTTCATCGGCGCGTTGCTCAAGGTCAGCGGTTCGGATGTTTCGCTGCGGCCCGGCCTGTCGGAGATCATCGGCGCCATCCAGCCCGAAGCCGGGCTGTTCGCGCTCGAAGATGGAGCCGAGGCGCTGGCGACGCTTATCTGCGTCCATGACGGCGATCTCGCCGGCCTGTTCGAGGTCGCCACCGACAGATTGGCGCGCAACAGGGGCCATGGCCGCAACCTGATCCTGTCGGCGCTCAAATGGGCGCGGCTGCGGGGCGCGCGGGAAGCCTGGCTGCAGGTCGAGGCCAACAATGTGCCGGCGCTGGCGCTCTACCATTCGCTCGGCTTCGAGGAAGTCTATCGCTACCACTACCGCCGGCCGCCGGGTCATGAATGATGTCGTGACCGCCGGCAAGCGCCTGCTCCTGGTCGCCGCCTGCGCGCTTGTCGATGCCGACGGCCGGGTGCTTCTGGCGCAGCGGCCTCAGGGCAAGCAACTTGCCGGGTTGTGGGAATTTCCCGGCGGCAAGGTCGAGCCCGGCGAGACGCCCGAACAATGCATCATTCGCGAACTGCATGAGGAAATCGGCATCGAAACCGACATTCCGTGCCTGGCGCCGCTCACCTTCGCCAGTCATTCCTACGACGATTTCCACCTGCTGATGCCGCTGTTCATCTGCCGCCGCTTTCGCGGCATAGCCCATCCCAGGGAAGGGCAGGCGCTGAAATGGGTGCGGCCGAAGCAGATGCGCGACTATCCGATGCCGCCGGCCGACGCGCCGCTGATCCCGTTCCTCATCGATCTTCTCTGAGGCTCGCGTTCGGTCGGTTCCTGGCCGAGGCGTGTATCAGCCAGCGTTAATGGAAGATTTATCTCGTCGTGAAAAATTGAGGCATGGCCGTTCGCGGCCGAGCCGTCGATTTGCCGGGGAGCGATAGCATGAGCCTAGACAGGGATTGGGATTCGATCCGGCCCGAGCGCGGCTTTCGCGCCGCCGATGCGGGCATGGGCATATTGCGCATCACGCTGCTGTTCGGTTCGGCCGCGGTGGCGCTGGCGCTGATTGTAACCCCTTTCCTCGACAGCCAGACACGCTCGCTGTCGGCCCGTGATGGTTTCGGCGGGCTTGACATGGCGGCGACAGGCTCGATCGGCCATCGCGAAACCTACACGCTGCGCCGCAGCGTGCTGCAGCCGCAGCCGAGCTCGGTCTGCATCATCAGGTCCAATGGCAGGAGCAGCGGCGACTGCTGACATGGTTAAGAGATTTCGGAAAGGCGGCGGTTTCATCGCCTGTTAAGCCTTTGCCGTTAACCTTTCTTAACAGGTCGGCTGTAGGGTCCCGGACAGAGGGGTTGAGGCCATGAAAGCAGTCCTGCTGGGTTTTTTGAACGACGAGACCGGCGCCACGGCCGTCGAATATGGCGTGATCATCGCCGTGCTGTCGCTGGCCATCATCGGCGGTATCGGTGAGGTCCGTGACGGGATCGTCTGGCTGTTCAGCGACAACAACAGCAAGCTTGCGAACGCTTTCGCACCCACTCCCTGATCCAACTTTTCCGCGCCTGCGGGCAGGATCATTGCCCGTCGGGCGCCTCCAGGATTGTTTTCAGCGAGACCTTGGCCGACCCTGGCTTCAGCGGTTTTTGCTGCGATGCGTCGGGCGCCCAGCCGGACATCCAGACAATCGAGAAACTTGCCCTGACACGGCCATCGGGGTCGGAAAACCGCTCGGCGTAGATTTCCGCCGCGCGGGCAAACAGCTTGCGCGAGCCCGGCCGCCGGCTGCGATCGGTGAGCGCATTGGTTTCGCCCATGGCCCGCAGATCCGCCATCAGGTTGAACAGGCTGGCATAGCGCACGGTCACCGTCTCGACGTCGGCGACCGGCAGAGCGAGACCGGCGCGCTGCAGCAGCGCACCGGCATCGCGCACGTCGGTGAACGGGGCGACACGCGGGCTGGCGCCGCCGTAAAGCTCGGTCTCGGCCGAAAGCAGGCTTTCGCGCAATTCGAAAAGCGTACCGGCGCCGGCAAAGGCGCCGAGGAAAAGCCCATCCGGCCGCAACGCACGGCGGATCTGGATCAGCATGCCGGGGATGTCGTTCATGGCCTGCAGCGACAGAAGCGACACCGCCAGATCGAGGCTTTCGGGTTCGAACGGCACGGTTTCGAGCGGTGCGATCAAGCCGGCGCCGCCACCGCTCAGGAAGGCCGTGTCCGCCTCGACGCGGACAATGTCGGCGACCTTGCTGCTTTCGGCGAGCGTTTCGGCCGCCGCCGGCGTCTGGCAAAACAGCACAGCCGCCTTGCCGAACCTGCGCTCGACGGCGCCCAGCCGGTCGGCAAGGTCCTCGGCCGTGCGGCGCATGAGAAAGTCCGCACCGTCGACCGGATGGGCAAGCGCGCGCCGCTTGTGCGCCAGCCACAGAGAGGTATCCATTATCGGCTGCAACGGGCAGATCCTTTGTTTGTCCACGCTCCGAGATCGTTGATATAGTGGCGTGCAGGAGCAACCACCTGGCCGATCCGATGCCCAAGATCAAGTCCATCGGAATAACGAACCTGGCCCGGTCGGTTGTCGGCTGGCCGGCGCGGATGCTGTTTCCGCCGGTCTGCGCCGGTTGCCGCCGGCATGTCTCGCAGCCAGGCGTGCTGTGCGGCGCCTGCTGGCCGAAGCTCAGGCTGCTGGAGCGGCCATGGTGCCCGGTCATGGGCACGCCGTTCACCCACCATATGGGCGAAGGCTTTCTGTCGGCCGAGGCGATTGCCGATCCGCCGCCTTTCGAGCGGGCGCGGGCGGCGGTCGCCTATTCCGGCGTTGCCCGACAGATGGTGCAGGGGCTGAAATACCAGGATCGCACCGATCTGGCACCATGGATGGCGCGCTGGATGGTTCGCGCCGGTGCCGATCTCATCGCCGACGCGGATGTGGTGGTGCCGGTGCCGCTGCACTGGCGGCGCTTTTTCAGGCGGCGCTTCAACCAATCTGCGGAACTGGCGAGGGCCGTCTCGACGCTCAGTGAATTGCCCTTCGCCCCCTCGGCGGTGCGGCGCGTGAAACTCACCCGCCAGCAGGTCGGGCTGGAGCGCGGGGAACGCGAGGAAAATGTGCGGGCCGCCTTTCGGGTACCCGCCGAGGCGGAAATCGAGATCGCCGGCCGCAGGGTGCTTTTGATCGACGATGTCTACACCACCGGCGCCACGGTGCGCTCTGCCACCAAGGCGCTGAAAAGGGGAGGTGCGGCCGCCGTCGACGTGCTGACCTTTGCCCGTGTGTTGCCGGGGGACTTCCGGGCGGACGAGTCCGCGACTATATAAGTCGGCAACGAACAGCGGAAATTCGTCATGGTCGATGTCACGATCTACACCCGCATGATGTGCGGCTATTGCACGGCAGCCAAGCGGCTGCTCGAGCGCAAGGGCATAGCCTTTACCGAGCACGATGCCTCCTTCTCGCCGGAACTGCGCCAGGAGATGATCTCCCGGGCGCATGGCCGCTCGACCTTTCCGCAGATTTTTATCGGCGATACGCATGTCGGTGGCTGTGACGATCTCCACGAGCTGGAGGCCGAAGGCCGGCTCGACAAACTGCTCGCTGACGGCGCGACGAATTAAGGGAATGACGATGGGTGTTTTCAAAGCCGCTGCGATCCAGATGCGTTCAGGCGAGAGCCCCGAGCGCAACGCCGTCGATCTCGAACGGCTGGTGCGTGAAGCAGCTGGCCAAGGTGCCGCCTACATCCAGACGCCGGAAATGACCGGCGCGCTGATCCGCGACAAGGAAGCTCGCGCCGCCTCCTTCACCTCCGAGGACAAGGATATCGTCGTTTCGACCGCGCGCAAGCTGGCCAAGGAACTCGGCGTCTTCCTGCATATCGGCTCGACAGCCATTTTACGCGCCGACGGCAAGCTCGCCAACCGGGCGCTGCTGTTCGGGCCGGACGGCGCCACGCTCGCGACATACGACAAGATCCACATGTTCGACGTCGATCTCGACAATGGCGAGAGCTGGCGCGAATCCGCCGCCTATGAGCCGGGCACCGAGGCCGTCGTCACCGAGATCGAGGGTGCAAAGCTCGGCTTCGCCGTTTGCTACGATCTGCGCTTTCCGCAACTCTTCCGCGCCGAGGCACTGGCCGGCGCCGACCTGCTTTCCGTACCTGCCGCCTTCACCCGGCAGACGGGTGAGGCGCACTGGCATGTGCTGCTCAGGGCCCGCGCCATCGAGAATGGCGCCTATGTCGTCGCCGCCGCGCAGGGCGGCTTGCATGAGGATGGCCGCGAGACCTACGGTCATTCGCTGATCGTCGATCCGTGGGGCCGTATCATCGCGGAAGCCGCGCATGACGAGCCGGCGGTGATCATCGCCGAGATCGACCCGGCGCAGTCGCTTGCCGCGCGCAAGAAGATCCCCAATCTCAGGAATGCGCGGGATTTCGCCGTCAATGCTGGCTTGGGCGAGGCGCCGCGGCTCAGGGGTGCAGCCTCTTGATCCGTTTTGCCCTGATCTGTGAGCACGAGCACGAATTCGAAGGCTGGTTCCGCAGCAACGACGATTTCGACACCCAGAAGAAGCGCGGCTTTGTCGATTGCCCCACCTGCGGTTCGCACAAGGTGCAGAAAGCGCTGATGGCGCCGGCTGTCTCCACGGCGCGCAAGCAGGAAACCATAGCGCTCGCCATGGGCGAGGCGCAGAAGCAGGCTCTGGCGCAGCTGAAGGCGATGGCCGAGAAGGTGCGCGAGAATGCCGACTATGTCGGCGACAAGTTCGCCGAGGAAGCGCGAAAGATCCATTTCGGCGAGAGCGACCCGCGCGGCATCTATGGCGAGGCGACGCTGGACGAGGCCAAGAGCCTGGCCGAGGATGGCGTCGAGTTCATGCCTATCCCGGTATTCCCGGACGATCGCAACTGACCGGCTAGCTGACGCTACCGATCAATTTCTCAAGCAGCCGAGAGAGCGTTTCGCGTTCCGCCTGCGTCAAGCCCGAGAGAACCGCGTGCTCGTTGGCCACGTGGGCGGTAACGGCCTCGTCGACCAGCGCCAAGCCCTTTTCGGTCAGCCTCACGACAATGCCGCGTCTATCGTTGGGATGAGGCCCACGCAGGATCAATCCGGACGTTTCGAGCCGGTCGAGCCGGTTGGTCATGGCGCCCGATGTGACCATCGTCGCTTCATAGAGAGCGGTCGGCGTCAGCGCATAGGGTGAGCCAGCGCGGCGCAGCGTCGCCAGCACGTCGAACTCGCCCGACTGCAATCCATAGCGGGCAAACAACGGCGCCAGGCGCTCGCGGGCGATCAGCGAGGAGGCCTCGTTCAGCCGTCCGAGCACGGCCATCGGCGAGACATCCAGATCGGGCCGCTCCCGCTTCCATTGCTCGATCGCTCTTGCTGCCCTGTCCAACTGTCTCACCATTATTTATCTTGACGTTAAGAATCTTGCCATTATCTTATCGTAACATGCAATGCCGGCCAAGAGCCGCCGCGCTACAGGATTCGGTCAATGAAACTTCTCTGGGATTCGGCGCTCGGCCTGCTGGTCGTCACCGGCGGCCTGCTCGGCCTGACGCTGCCCTTCGGCAAGCTCGCCACGGCTGCCGGCGTGCCGGCCATGGTCTGGGCCTTCGTCATCTCGCTCGGCGCCGGCGGGGTCTTGCTGTGCGTGCTCTTGGCTCGCGGCAAGCGGGTCCGGCTCACCGCGCACAAACTGCGCTATTTCTTCGTCACCGCCGCGGTGTCCTATGCTGTCCCCAACCTCCTGATGTTCTCGGCCATCCCGCATCTGGGCGCCGGCTACACCGGCATCATGTTCACCCTGTCGCCTGTCATCACACTGGTGTTCTCGATCCTGTTGCGTGTCCGGCGCCCCAACATGCTGGGCATTGTCGGCATCGCCGTCGGCTTCGTCGGCGCCGTCATGGTGGCGGTGACGCGCGGCGAGGCCGGCCAGCCGGCCGATTTGTTCTGGGTGGCGATGGGGTTGCTCATTCCGGTCAGCCTTGCCGTCGGCAACATCTACCGCACGGTCGACTGGCCGGACGGCACCGGCCCGATCGAGCTTGCCGTCGGCAGCCATCTGGCGTCAGCGGCGATGCTGCTTGCCGGCATTCTTCTCCTGTTCGGCGGCGAGGCTTTCGTGCCACTCGGCGGCGTGCCGCTGGTGGTGGTCGCGCAGGTCGCGTCGGCGTCGGCGATGTTTGCCTTCTTCTTCAGGCTGCAGGCGGTTGGCGGTCCGGTCTATCTCAGCCAGATCGGTTATGTGGCGGCCGCCGTCGGCCTGTTTGCCGGAACCATCTTCCTCGGCGAGCACTATCAGTTGCTGACCTGGGCAGGCGCGCTCATCATCACTGCCGGCGTGTTCATCACCACCAGGGCACAAAGCCAGAAGGGTCGAGTTCCTGCAGCCGGAGCCGCCTTGCCGATCCGTTAGGCCTGGCTCGCGTCAAAGATTTTCCTGAGAGCCGGCGGGGCAACATTTCGCCATGACATCCGTATTGCGCTGCGAAATGTCTTTCATCGCATGCGTCAAGAATGATCGACGTCCAGCCCTTTCGTCCCCATCCACCAGGCACTGGCTTGAAAACCAGCGGTTCGGCTGCAGTCGTCATCTCTTGCTGGCCGATGTCGAGCTTTATGACGGCGCGATCGTTTTCGGGCAGCGACATGAAGATGCGATTGCGTACCCGGAAGTCGGCCTTGCCGAAATGCGATTTCTCGGCCGCTTCGGGAAGCTCAAGCGCCAATTGTCGGGCTCTCACACTGTCCACGGTCCGACAAATCTCCAGATCAGCCTTCAGACCGAGCCTTTTTCCGCCAGGACCATGTAGTTGACGTCCATGTCCTTCGACCGCGCCCAGCGGTCGGCCAGCGGGTTGTAGGTGACGCCGGTGCGGTCGATGATGGTCAGGCCGGCGCCGCCAAGCGCCTTTTCGAGCTCTTCCGGGCGCACCAGCTTGCCGAACTGGTGGGTGCCGCGCGGCAGCCAGCGCAGCACATATTCGGCCCCGATGATGGCTAAGCCCAGCGCCTTCAGCGTGCGGTTGATGGTGGCCACGAACATGATGCCGCCGGGCCGCACCATCTCGCCGCATTTGGCGACGAACAGGTCGATGTCGGCGACATGCTCGACCACTTCCATGTTGAGGATGACGTCGAATTTCTCGCCGGCGTCGGCAAGGTCCTCGGCCGTCGTGGCGCGATAGTCGACGCTGACATTGCCCTCGGCGGCGTGCAGCTTGGCCACTTCGATGTTGGTTTCGGAGGCATCTGCGCCCACAACCTCGGCGCCAAGCCGCGCCATCGGCTCGCACAGAAGTCCGCCGCCGCAGCCGATGTCGAGGATGCGCAGGCCCTCGAAAGGCCTTGCAGCGCGCGGGTCACGGCCGAAGCGCGTCGCTATCTGGTCGCGGATATAGGCCAGCCGGACCGGATTGAATTTGTGCAGGGGACGGAATTTGCCGTTCGGGTTCCACCATTCGGCGGCAAGGGCGGAAAAGCGTTCCACTTCTCCGGCATCGATCGTCGATCGTCGGGGCTCTGGCATCGGTTGGTCTCCTCGACACTACAGCGCCGCGCGTCCTCTTGGACGCGCAAAGGACGCTGTAGCACTTTAAATTCTGCGTATGATCCTTTCCGAAATCGACTTCGATTTCGGGGTCATGCGCTAGGAAGTCGGGCGTGAGGCCGCGAATGTCAAGGCAGCATTTTCCTCGGCCTGCCAGGCAACAGGCTCTGTCAGGGCATGTCACCTGTCACGCGCCTGCATCGAAACACAATTGATCCGCCGGGCGAAAAGGAGACAGGATTTGAATTGGAGGAAACCATGATGAAACAGGAAACGGCTTCGATCCTTTGGCACCGCCTCGACGTGGAGGGTCACGACGCCTGCCTGTTGTCACAGACCAATGTCGGGCACAGTCTCGAGGGACAGGCCATCTTCATCCAGGACGGCAAGCCGTGCTGCCTTGGCTATGAGGTGATCTGCGATGTCGGCTGGCGCACGCGTTCAGCGCGGATCGACGGCTTTCTCGGCACCCGCAAGCTGCATTATGCGATCGAACGCGATTCGGACGGCCAGTGGACGCTGAATGGCGAAGTCCAGCAGGGCGTCGACGGCCTTGTCGATGTCGATCTTGGCTTCACACCGGCATCGAACCTGCTGGCGATCCGCCGGTATGACCTCGGCATCGGCGAGGCGACGCCTGCTCCGGCCGCCTACCTGACTTTCCCTGAACTGAGCCTGGTGCGCCTCGATCAGACCTATCGGCGTCTCGACACGGTTCGCTACGCCTATGCCGCGCCGGTGTTCGGCTATGACGAGACCCTCAACATCTCGCCGCACGGCTTCGTTGTCGACTATCCTGGCCTGTGGAGAAGCGCGGCTGCGTCAGACTGAAGCGATTGTAATCAATCCGCTGCGCCCTGCGTCGTGCCGAGCACGTCACGCAGTTTCGCCGCCAGTTGCTCGATGGTGAAGGGCTTGGCGAGGAAATGCACGTCGTGGTCGAGCACGCCGTTGTGGACCACCGCGTTCCTGGTGAAGCCGGTGGTGAAGATCACCTTCAGCTGCGGCATGCGGGCAACGGCCTCTTCCGCCAGCTTGCGGCCGTTCATGACGGGCATGACGATGTCGGTGAACAGAAGGCCGACGTTCGGGCGCTCCGCCAGTTTCTGCAACGCTTCCTCGCCGCTCGCGGCATGAATGACGGTGTATCCGAGTTCGCGTATGGCCTCGGTGGTGGAGACCCTCACGCGGGCATCATCCTCGACGACAAGGATCGTTTCGGTGACCGGTGCGGCGGGGTTGTCGCCTCGCCCGGTGGGCACGGCCGGCTCATCGGCGCCGAAATACCGCGGCAAGTAGATCTTGATCGTCGTGCCTTCGCCGGGTTCGGAATAGATATTGACGTGGCCGCCCGACTGTTTGACGAAGCCGAACACCTGGCTCAATCCCAGGCCGGTGCCCTTATTGACCGGCTTGGTGGTGAAGAAGGGTTCGAAGGCCTTGGCGATGACATCGGGGGTCATGCCCGAACCGGTATCGCTGACGGCGATCATCACATACTGGCCGGCCGCGACTTCGGCATGGGCGGCGGCGTAGCTGTCGTCGAGATGGCTGTTGGCGGTCTCGATGGTCAGCTTGCCATCATCGCCCATGGCGTCGCGGGCGTTGACGGCCAGGTTGAGAACGGCGTTCTCGATCTGGCTCGGGTCGGCATGGGTTTTCCACAAGCCTCCCGCCAGCACCGTTTCGATGCGGATGGTTTCGCCGAGTGCCCGCCGGATCAGGTCGGACATCCCGGTCAGCAGGCGGTTGGCGTCGACGATCTGCGGCGCCAGGGGCTGCTGACGCGAGAAGGCGAGCAGCCGGGCCGTCAGATTGGCGGCACGGGTCGCGGCATCGATCGCCGCGTCGATGAATTGTGCGATGTCGTGCTCGCCGCGCGCCAGCTTGCGCTGGGCGAGGTTCATGGCGCTGATAATCACCGCCAGCATGTTGTTGAAGTCGTGGGCGATGCCGCCAGTAAGCTGGCCGACCGCCTCCATCTTGTGCATCTGGCGGATCTGGGATTCGGCCTTTTCACGTGTCTCGATCTCCTTGCCGAGCGCCACGTTCTTGCGCACCAACTCATCCTGGGCAACGGCAACCTCATGGAAGCGGCGGCGCGATTCCCTGATCGCGTAGCCGGCAAGCAGGAAGATCGCCAGCAGCGCCGCCAGCGAGCCGATGCGTAGCCAGGCCTCGACTTGGTCGATATGCTCGTCGCGCGCGGCGACGGCTGCGGCGCTGATGCGTCGGACCGTATCCATGCTGGTCCGGATTTCGTCCATGACTGCCTTGCCCTGGCCGCTGCGAATCAGATCCAGCGCTTTCGTCGCATTGCCCTGGTCGTACAGGGCAATCGTCTCGGCCAGTTCAGCCTGCTTTTGCGAAAGCGCGTCCTTGATATGGTTGATCGGCTGGACGAGCTGTTCATCGGGGGCGGTCAAGCTGTCGATGCGGGCAAGTTGCCCCGGAATGGCGCCGACAGCGTTCCGATAGGGTTCGAGATAGGATTTCTCGCCAGTCAGCAGGTAGCCATGCTGACCGTTCTCGGCTTCCTGTGCCAGAGAAAGCAGACCCGAAAGCAATTGCTGATATTCGATTGCCTCGCGCGCGGCGGCGCGGTTGGCCCGCTGTTCCTCGACCAGCATGGCACGGCTGCCGACAATCAGCGCCAGCACGGCGAAGCCGGCGACAAGCGGGAGCGATTGCCATCGCATGGCACGTCGAAGACGAGCAATCATCATCTGTTATGCCGAACCAAAAGAATTCCCCGCAGGCTGCATTTCGTAGGCGGCGGCGGGGCGGAAGGCAATATGCCGGCTTCTGGAGCCGCAATCGGCCGCCAGCCTTGCGAAACCTTCATCATTTGGCTAAGGAGGCCGCGCATTCAGCGGCCGGCGTCAGCCGGCCTTCCGCTTTTCGGGATTCCGGGTTTTGGCCGGGTCCGGCTTCAGGCAAAGGCATTTCGCTCCCATGGCGCGCATCGTGATGAAATTCGGCGGAACCTCGGTCGCCGACATCGCCCGCATCCGCAACGTGGCGCGTCACGTCAAACGCGAGGTCGACGCCGGCCATGAGGTGGCGGTGGTCGTTTCGGCGATGGCCGGGAAAACCAATGAACTGGTCGGCTGGACGCGTGAGGCCTCGCCGATGCACGACGCACGCGAATATGATGCGGTCGTCGCTTCCGGCGAGCAGGTCACGGCCGGCCTTCTGGCCATCACCTTGCAGAATATGGGCGTGCATGCCCGCTCCTGGCAGGGCTGGCAGATCCCGATCAAGACCGACAATGCGCATGGCGCGGCGCGCATCCTCGACATCGACGGCGCGTTCCTGATCAAGCGCTTCGGCGAGGGCCAGGTGGCGGTGATCGCCGGGTTCCAGGGCATCGGCCCGGACAATCGCATCGCCACGCTCGGCCGCGGCGGCTCCGACACCAGTGCTGTCGCCATCGCCGCGGCGGTCAAGGCCGACCGCTGCGACATCTACACCGACGTCGACGGGGTTTACACCACCGATCCGCGCATCGAGCCCAAGGCGCGGCGGCTGGCCAAGATATCGTTCGAGGAAATGCTTGAAATGGCTTCGCTCGGCGCCAAGGTTCTGCAGGTGCGTTCGGTCGAGCTTGCCATGGTGCACAGGGTGCGTACCTTCGTGCGGTCGTCCTTCGACGATCCCGACGCGCCCGGAATGGGGGATTTGCTCAATCCGCCCGGAACGCTCATTTGCGACGAGGAAGAGATCGTGGAACAGCAGGTCGTCACCGGAATTGCCTACGCCAAGGACGAGGCGCAGATTTCGCTGCGCCGGGTCGGCGACCGGCCGGGCGTTGCCGCCGGCATCTTCGGGCCGCTGGCCGAGGCCAACATCAATGTCGACATGATCGTCCAGAACATTTCCGAGGACGGCAAGTTCACCGACATGACCTTCACCGTGCCGTCGGGCGATGTCGACAAGGCGCTGGCCGTGCTTGAACGGCTGAAAGCCGAGATCGGCTACGACGTCGTGCAGTCGGAGGCCGGCATGTCGAAGGTTTCGGTCATCGGCATCGGCATGAGGAGCCATGCCGGCGTCGCCGCCACCGCTTTCAAGGCGCTGGCCGACAAATCGATCAACATCCGCGCCATCACGACCTCCGAGATCAAGATTTCGATCCTGATCGACGGTCCGTATACGGAACTTGCGGTTCGTACTTTGCATTCCGTCTACGGTCTGGATAAGCAGTAGCGAGAACGATTTGAGTTGTTGCGTGTGCGCCGGTCGCGGTGGAAACTGCGGCGGGCAGAATGCCCATTGGAGAACAAGCCGCGATGCGTGATCAGGCCAGTGGCCCGCGCGTTTTGCTCAAACGGCTCCGCGAGCTCATGCAGGAGCCGCTGGAGCCGCAGGAGCGGCTTGACCGGATTGTGCGCGACATCGCCTCCAACATGGTCGCGGAAGTCTGCTCGCTCTATGTGCTGCGCGCCGATTCAGTGCTCGAACTCTATGCCACCGAAGGTCTGAACCCGAACGCCGTCCATTTGGCGCAGTTGCGGCTGGGCCAAGGCCTGGTCGGCACGATCGCCGCCAGCGCGCGGCCGCTCAACCTGTCCAATGCGCAGGAACACCCTGCCTTCGCCTATCTGCCGGAGACGGGGGAAGAGATCTACAACTCGTTCCTCGGCGTGCCGGTGCTGCGGGCAGGGCGCACGCTGGGCGTGCTGGTGGTGCAAAACAAGACCATGCGCCACTACCGCGACGACGAAGTCGAGGCGCTGGAAACCACGGCGATGGTGATCGCCGAGATGATCGCCACCGGCGATCTGGCGCGGCTGACCCGGCCCGGCCTCGAACTCGATCTGCGCCGTCCTGTCAGCTTCACCGGCCTGTCCTTCAATGAGGGCGTCGGGCTTGGCCATGTGGTGCTGCACGAGCCGCGCATCGTCGTCACCAATCTGTTCAACGAAGACAGCGAGGAAGAGGTCCGCCGGCTCGAGACCTCACTCAGCTCGCTCAGGCTGTCCATCGACGACATGCTGGAACGCCGCGACGTCGCCTTCGAAGGCGAGCATCGCCAGGTGCTGGAAGCCTATCGCATGTTCGCCAACGATCGCGGCTGGGTGCGGCGGCTGGAAGAGGCCATCCGCAACGGCCTGACGGCCGAAGCGGCGGTGGAAAAGGTGCAGAGCGACATGCGCGCCCGCATGCTGCACATGACCGATCCCTATCTGCGCGAGCGGATGAGCGATTTCGACGACCTCGCCAACCGCCTGCTGCGCCAGCTGATGGGGCGCGGGCCGGAAGATGTCGCCGCATCGCTGCCGAAGGATGCCATCATCGTTGCCCGTTCGATGGGGGCCGCCGAGCTGCTCGATTATCCCCGCGACAAGATGCGCGGGCTGGTGCTCGAGGATGGTGCCGCGACCAGTCACGTCGTCATCGTCGCGCGTGCCATGGGCATCCCCGTCGCCGGCCAAATGAAGGGCGCCGTTTCCATGGCGGAAAACGGCGATGCCATCATCGTCGACGGCGAAGAGGGCGTGATCCATTTGCGGCCGCAGCCAGATCTCGAGGCCGCCTACGCCGAAAAGGTGCGTTTCAGGGCGCGCCGGCAAGAGGTCTACCGCGAGCTGCGCAAGAAGCCGTCGACGACCAGAGATGGTGTCCAGGTCGATTTGCTGATGAATGCCGGTCTTGCCGTCGACCTGCCGCAGCTTGCCGAAGCGGGTGCGGCCGGCATCGGCCTGTTCCGCACCGAACTTCAGTTCATGGTCGCCTCGACATTTCCCCGGGCCGAAGCCCAGGAAAAGCTCTACCGCGACGTGCTCGAGGCGGCGCGCGGCAAGCCGGTCACCTTCCGCACCATCGATATTGGCGGCGACAAGGTGCTGCCCTATTTCAAGGGCGCGATCCAGGAAGAGAACCCGGCGCTTGGCTGGCGGGCGATCCGCCTGACGCTCGACCGGCCAGGGTTGTTGCGCACCCAGATCCGCGCTTTGCTCAAGGCCAGCGGCGGCCGCGAATTGAAGCTGATGCTGCCGATGGTGACCGAGCTGGGCGAGATCGCCCAGGCACGCGAGATCATCGACCGCGAGGTGCGGCATTTGTCGCGCTTTGCCCATCATTTGCCGACCAGCCTGAAGCTGGGGGCGATGTTGGAAGTGCCGTCGCTATTGTTCCAGCTTGATGAATTGATGAAGGCGGTCGATTTCGTCTCGGTCGGTTCGAACGACCTGTTCCAGTTCGTCATGGCCGTTGACCGCGGCAACACGCAACTGGCCAACCGCTTCGACACGCTGTCGGCGCCGTTCCTGCGCGTGCTCAAGCAGATCGCCGATGCCGGCGTCCGCAACCATACGCCGGTGACGCTGTGCGGCGAACTCGCAGGCAAGCCGATCTCGGCGATGGCGCTGATCGGTCTCGGCTTCCGTTCGATCTCGATGTCGCCGGCCTCGATCGGTCCGGTCAAGGCGATGCTGACGGAACTGCCGCTGGACGAGTTGAAGGCGTTTTTCGACGACAATCTGATGGCTCCGGCACAGGGCTTGCCGATGCGGGCGCTGCTGCAGGCCTTTGCCGACGACCGTTCGATCCCGTTATAGCAGCTTCATCATGGTCAATTTGCCCCGCGATCGTATGGATCAAGTCGTCAAGCGTTTCGAGATGCTCGAAGCGCAGATGTCGGCCGGCCCGGCGCCGGATGCCTATGTGCGGATGGCGTCTGAATATGCGGAAATCCAGGACATGGTGGCCAAGGTCAGGGCGCTGCGCCTAGCCGAGCATGAGCAGGCCGACCTCGAAGCCATGCTTGCCGACAAGGGCACCGATGCCGAGATGCGGGCGCTCGCCGAGGCCGAGCTGCCGGAGGTCGAGGACCGTATCGAGGCGCTGCAGAAGGACATCCAGATCCTGCTGTTGCCCAAGGATGCCGCCGACGACAAGAACGCCATTCTCGAAATCCGCGCCGGCACCGGCGGTGACGAGGCCGCGCTATTCGCCGGTGACCTGTTTCGCATGTATGAGCGCTACGCCGCCGAACGCGGCTGGCGTTTCGAGACGGCCTCGGCCAGCGATGGTGACGCCGGCGGCTACAAGGAAATCATCGCCACCGTGTCCGGCAAGGGCGTCTTTGCGCACCTGAAGTTCGAATCCGGCGTGCACCGCGTGCAGCGCGTGCCGGCAACCGAGGCGAGCGGGCGCATCCACACCTCGGCGGCAACCGTCGCGGTGCTGCCAGAAGCCGAAGAGGTCGACATCGACATCAGGGCCGAAGACATCCGCATCGACACGATGCGCGCCTCGGGTTCGGGCGGCCAGCACGTCAACACCACCGATTCGGCCGTCCGCATCACCCATCTGCCGACCGGCATCATGGTCGTGCAGGCGGAGAAATCGCAGCATCAGAACCGCGCCAAGGCCATGCAGATCCTGCGGGCCCGGCTCTATGATCTGGAGCGCGGCAAGGCTGACGAGGAGCGTTCCGAATCGCGCAAGTCGCAGGTCGGTTCCGGTGACCGCTCGGAACGCATCCGCACCTATAATTTCCCGCAAGGCCGCGTCACCGACCACCGCATCAATTTGACGCTGTACAAGCTCGACCGGGTAATGATGGGCGAACTCGATGAGATCATCAACGCGCTGATCGCCGATCACCAGTCGAAATTGCTCGCCGACATCGGCATCGATGACTGACCTGCCCGATGCACTCGGGCCGCTGCTGCGGGAAGCGCGGGCTCGGCTCGGCGCTACCGTCGACGACCCGGCGCTCGATGCGCGGCTGATCGTCGAGCATTTTTCGGGCACGACGCGCACGCAAGCCATTGCGGACCCCGAACGCAGGCTCGGCGCCGGCGTTGTTGCCGAAATCGATGCCGCCTTGAGACGTCGCGCTAGCGGCGAACCGGTGCATCGCATCCTCGGCTATCGTGAATTCTACGGTTTGCGCCTGTCGCTGTCGCCGGAAACGCTGGAGCCGCGGCCGGATACCGAAACGCTGGTCGAGGCGATATTGCCCTTCGTCAAGGCAGTTGCGGCGCGGGAAGGCGGGTGCCGCATCCTCGATCTTGGCACCGGCACCGGCGCCATTGCGCTGGCGCTGCTCAGTGTCGTGCCGACGGCTAACGCCACGGGCGTCGACCTGTCCGCGGGTGCGCTGGTGACGGCGGCGCGCAATGCCGGGCAACTGGGTCTTGCAGGCCGGTTCACGACGCTGCAGTCGGACTGGTTCGAAAAAGTTTCCGGCCGGTACCATGTAATTGTCGCAAACCCTCCCTATATAACCACGGAAGACATTGGAAATCTGCAGGACGAAGTCCGCAATTTCGACCCGCGCCTGGCCCTGGATGGCGGCGCGGACGGTCTGAACCCCTACAGAACCATCGCTGCGGAAGCGGCAAGGTTTTTGGAAACTGAAGGCAGGATTGCGGTCGAGATCGGCCAAACGCAACGAAACGAGGTCTGCGAGATATTCGCTGCAGCCGGCTATGGGCCGGGCGGTGCTTTTCGTGACCTCGGTGGAAACGACAGGGTTGTTGTCTTTGAAAGGATAAAGCCTTGACGCAGTGCAAAAAAGCGCTTGGCAATGCCGGGGAATGCGGCTAGGGTCGCCTTAACCGGATGAGACGAAGCAGGCAGTGCTCTTAGCGATTCGGTTTTCCTTGGAAATAGCTGCCTTCTTGCGCAAACGATGCCCAAGCTTCGTGCGGGAATCGTCCGGCAAGTGATGTAACCGGAACAGGATGGCACGTGGCGCCAACGCAATCGATGCGGGCGAACGCCGGTGAAGAGACGAAACGGCTGGCTGCATGAGCGCCTCCGTTCGTGAAGAGTTTTTCGAAAATTTCAAAATGAAGAGAGTTTGATGAGGCCACAACAGCAGAACAGGCGCATGCGCGGTCGCAACAATAGTGGCGGCGGCGGTGGTAACAATAACAACAACAATAACAACAACAACCGCAAGGGGCCTAATCCCCTGACGCGCAACTACGAGAGCAATGGCCCGGATGTGAAGATCCGCGGTTCGGCTCAGCAGATCGCCGAAAAATACGCCACCCTTGCCCGCGATTCTCACAGCTCCGGCGACCGGGTCATGGCGGAGAACTATCTCCAGCACGCCGAGCACTACAATCGCATCATCGCGGCCGCACAGGCGCAGATGCCGATCCAGAACGCGCAGCAGAATCGCGATGATTTCGACGATGACGGCGACGAGGATCGCGACGATTTCGACAATGGCGGCAACAACAACAGCAACACTGTTTCCGACGTCCAGGTCCCGGTGATCAACCATGGCGCCGGCCCGCAGCCGGTCATCGAAGGGACGCCTGCCGAGGTTGCGCTCAACCGGGAAGGTGGCCGCGAGGCCCGCGATAACAATGGCGGGCGTAACAATGGTGGCCGCGACAACAATGGCGGGCGCCATCGCGATCGTCGCCCCAATGGCGGTTATGGCCAGAACGGCCAGCGCGACTTTGGTTCACCCGTGGAACAAGGTGGTCAGCCCCAGGGCAACGAGACCCCGGTTCAGGGCGAAGCCGTTTCGCCGACCGAATCTGTAGCGCCGGCCGAACCGGCTCCGTCGTTCGAGAATCTTTCCCCGGCAGGTCTTGCCGCCCAGGCCGAACTCAACGAGGCGGCCGCCGAAAGCGGGGCTGCCCGTCGTCCGCGTCGTCCGCGCCGCCCGCGCGTCAACGCCGATCAGGTTGATGGCGGTGGCGAAAGTGCCGAGGCGGCCCCGGTCGAAAGCGGCAATGCCCAGCCGGTCAATGTCGATATCGACAACTGATCAAACGGCACCTCAAGACATGGAACGGCGGGGAGAAATCTCCGCCGTTTTCGTTTGGGCGGCCGTGCAATATTATGAAGTTGCCGATATCGAGACGTCTTGAGGGTTCGGAACTTGTGCACCATATCAGCCTCAACTGGGCCCGGCTCGAATGGGCGGGTCCGTCACCGCAATCGGATCCGGTGCCGCAAAGCGGGCCGGTGATGGAAGGAGACAGATATGAACCTCGAGAAATACTCAGAGCGCGTGCGCGGCTTTATCCAGTCCGCGCAGACTATGGCGCTTTCCCGCAACCATCAGCAATTCACTCCTGAACATATCCTGAAAGTGCTCGTCGACGACGATGAGGGCCTGGCCGCGTCGCTGATCGAACGCGCCGGCGGCAACGTCCGCGACGTCAAGCTTGGCGTCGAGGCGGCGCTCGAAGCGATGCCCAAGGTCGAGGGCGGCAATGGCCAGCTCTATCTGGCGCAGCCGCTGGCAAAAGTGTTTTCGACCGCCGAGGAACTGGCCAAGAAAGCCGGCGACAGCTTTGTCACGGTGGAGCGGCTCTTGCAGGCGCTCGCCATGGAGAAATCGGCCAAGACCGCCGACATACTGGCCAAGGCCGGCGTCACCGCGCAGGCGCTCAATCAGGTCATCAACGATGTCCGCAAGGGCCGCACCGCCGATTCGGCGAGTGCCGAACAGGGCTACGACGCGCTGAAGAAATACGCGCGCGACCTGACCGCGGATGCCCGTGCCGGCAAGCTGGACCCCGTGATCGGCCGTGACGACGAGATCCGCCGCACCATCCAGGTGCTGTCGCGCCGCACCAAGAACAATCCCGTGCTGATCGGCGAACCCGGCGTCGGCAAGACGGCGATCGCCGAGGGCCTGGCGCTGCGCATCGTCAATGGCGACGTACCGGAATCGCTGAAGGACAAGCAGCTGATGGCGCTCGACATGGGCGCGCTGATTGCCGGCGCCAAATATCGCGGCGAGTTCGAGGAGCGGCTGAAGGCAGTGCTCTCCGAAGTCACCTCGGCCAACGGCAACATCATCCTGTTCATCGACGAGATGCACACGCTGGTCGGCGCCGGCAAGGCGGATGGCGCCATGGATGCGTCGAACCTGTTGAAGCCGGCTTTGGCGCGGGGCGAGTTGCACTGCGTCGGCGCCACTACGCTCGATGAGTATCGCAAGCATGTCGAGAAGGATGCAGCGCTTGCCCGCCGCTTCCAGCCGGTGTTCGTCGACGAGCCGACAGTGGAAGACACCGTCTCGATCCTGCGCGGCCTGAAGGAGAAGTACGAGCAGCACCATAAGGTGCGTATTTCGGATTCGGCGCTGGTGGCGGCGGCGACGCTGTCCAACCGCTACATCGCCGACCGCTTCCTGCCGGACAAGGCGATCGACCTGGTCGACGAAGCCGCATCGCGGCTGCGCATGCAGGTCGATTCCAAGCCCGAGGCGCTGGACGAGATCGATCGCCGCATCATGCAGCTCAAGATCGAACGCGAGGCGCTGAAGGTCGAGACGGACGGCGCCTCGAAGGATCGGCTTGCCCGCCTGGAAAAGGAACTCGTCGGCCTTGAGGAGGAATCGACCGAGATCACCGCCAAATGGCAGGCGGAGAAGCAGAAGCTCGGGCTGGCCGCCGATCTGAAGAAGCAGCTCGACGAGGCGCGCAACGACCTTGCCATTGCCCAGCGCAAGGGTGAATTCCAGCGCGCCGGCGAGCTTGCCTATGGCAAGATCCCGGAGCTGGAAAAGAAGCTGAAGGAGGCCGAGGCCCAGGACGGCAAGGTCGGCATGGTCGAAGAGGTGGTCACCCCCGACCACGTCGCCCATATCGTCTCGCGCTGGACCGGCATTCCGGTCGACAAGATGCTGCAGGGCGAGCGCGACAAGCTGCTGCGCATGGAGGACGAGATCGGCAAGCGCGTCGTCGGCCAGGGCGAGGCGGTGCAAGCTGTCTCGAAGGCTGTGCGGCGCGCCCGCGCGGGCTTGCAGGATCCGAACCGGCCGATCGGCTCGTTCATGTTCCTCGGGCCGACGGGTGTCGGCAAGACCGAGTTGACCAAGGCGCTGGCGAGCTTCCTGTTCGACGACGACAGCGCGATGGTGCGCATCGACATGTCGGAGTTCATGGAAAAGCACTCGGTCGCCCGGCTGATCGGCGCACCTCCCGGCTATGTCGGCTATGAGGAAGGCGGCGCGCTGACCGAAGCGGTGCGGCGCCGGCCTTATCAGGTCGTGCTGTTCGACGAGATCGAGAAGGCGCATCCCGATGTGTTCAACGTGCTGTTGCAGGTGCTCGACGATGGCCGCCTGACCGATGGCCAGGGCCGCACGGTCGACTTCCGCAACACGCTGATCATCATGACGTCGAACCTCGGCGCCGAATCTCTCGTCAATCTCGGCGAGGATCAGGACGTCGATCTGGTTCGCGACGAGGTGATGGGTGTCGTCAGGGCGTCGTTCCGGCCGGAGTTCCTCAACCGCGTCGACGAGGTGATCCTGTTCCACCGGCTGCGCCGGCAGGATATGGGCCGCATCGTCGAGATCCAGCTCAAGCGGCTGGAGAGCCTGCTTGTCGATCGCAAGATCACACTTTCGCTGGACCAGGAGGCGATCAATTGGCTGGCGGCCAAGGGCTACGACCCTGCCTATGGCGCGCGACCGCTGAAGCGAGTGATGCAGAAGGAATTGCAGGACCCGCTGGCGGAGAAGATCCTGCTCGGCGACATCCTCGACGGCTCGACCGTCAAGGTGACAGCCGGTTCCGACCGGCTGAACTTCCGCTCGAAACCGACGATTGTGGCGGCGGAAGTGGCAGCCTGATCCAAGCCGCGCGTCCATCCCGGACGCGCGGCTTTTGAGGTCTTTGTCATATGCATGTCGTTCTCCCAAAATCGGGGCCACTTTTGGGCGACATGCGCAAAAAAGCGGGCGCGGATGACACTGGACGATTACAACAGCTTCTGCGCCTCGCTGCCCGCGACGAGCCATGTCGTCCAGTGGGGCGGCGCCCATGTCTGGAAAATCGGGGCCAAGGTCTTCGCGATCGGCGGCTGGGACCAGGGCCAGCAGCTCTTCGTCACCTTCAAATGCTCCGATATCGCCTATGACGTGCTCAAGGAGCAGCCGGGCCTGCGGCCCGCGCCCTATCTTGCCTCGCGCGGCATGACATGGATCCAGCGTCGGACAAGCCAGAGCATGGATGATGCCGCGCTGAAGGACTATTTGCGCGAGAGCCATCGCCTTGTAGCCCTGAAACTGACCAGGCAGGCGCGCAAGGAATTAGGACTTGCCGCAAGCTAGTCTATATTCCTCGAGGCGCCGGAAAACCGCCATCTTCATGCCCGGTTCATGTTGGAACCATATGGTGGGTAACTGGTTTGCTGGCGAGGGGCTTCGCCAGAGAACAATGCCGGGCGGCGGCAATTACGGACCGGAGAGTTTCGCCACTATGCTGCGTACGATCTTCACCCTTTCGGTACTTGCCGGCGGGCTTTTGTCTGCCAATGCAATCGCTGCCCCAACGCAGGACAGCGCACCACCGATTGTCCGTGCCGCCGATACCGGGGGCATCCTTATCGCCCAGGACGGCAATCTCGACATCTACTACGACGCTAGAGGCAACCGCGTCATCGTCGATGCCGATACCGGCAAGGTCATCGCCATCCAGCCGCCGCAGACCCGGCTCGACCGTCGTGCCCTGCGCCGTGAGACACGACTGCGCGAATTGGGCCGCGCCCCCGACGGCGACGACCGCTACTATCTCGACGATCCGGAAGACATGGCGCGGTTCCGCCGCCAGCAGTTGGAAGAGGAAGGCCGCGTTATCCCGCCGCCGGCGGACGAGTACGATCCCTATGGGGACAATTCCGTCGAAGCCTATCCTCCCCCACCGCAGGACGATGGCAGCTACGACGACAATTATCCCGACGCGCCGCAGCCGGCGAAGCCGGGCACCATCAAGCGCCAGCCGCTGAACGAGGCCTCGATAGACCCTGCCCAGCCGGCGATACCCGCCGATCAGGCGGCTCTGCCACCAAAGGCTGGCGACAAGACCACTGTTGCCCCGGCACTTTCGCTGGGAGCGCGCCAGGATGTCGCCGCCCTTCAGGTGCTGCTCGACCGGGGTGGCGCTTCGCCTGGCGTCATCGACGGGCGTTTCGGTTCGAATGTCGACAAGGCGCTCGCTGCCTACAACCAGATCACCGGCGCCAATCTGCGATCGACCGACGCGGTCGCCATCCAGGCGGCACTTGCGCAATCCGGCGGCGATGCCTTCGCCAACTACACGATCACAGCGGAGGATGCGGCCGGTCCCTATGTCGCGTCGATCCCGGAAGACTACAGCCAGAAGGCGCAACTCGACCGCATGGGTTACACGTCGGTGACCGAGGCGCTCGCGGAGCGCTTCCACATGGACGAGAATTATCTCAAAGCGCTCAACCCGGACGTCGATTTCAATCGTCCCGGCACGACCATCAAGGTCGCCAATTTCGGAAAACTGGTTTCGACGCCGGTGGCCCGCATCGTCGCGGACAAGGACAAGAAAGAGGTTTTCGCCTATGATGCCGGCGGCAGACTGGTCGCGGCCTATCCCGCAACCATCGGCTCATCGGACACGCCGTCACCGTCCGGCATACACACGGTGTCGCGCGTCGCGCTCGATCCGAACTACACCTACAACCCCAGCATCAATTTCAAGCAGGGCCAAAACGACAAGGTCCTGACCATTCCGCCGGGCCCGAACGGTCCCGTCGGCTCGGTCTGGATCGCCCTGGACAAGCCGACCTATGGCATCCACGGCACGCCGGATCCGTCGAAGATAGGCAAGACCGAAAGCCATGGCTGCGTACGCCTGACCAACTGGGATGCGCGGGAGTTGGCCAAGCTGGTTTCGCCGGGTGTCACGGTGGAGTTTGTGGGCGGACCTTCAGCCGATAGCCTTGCGCAGCAGTGAGCTGTGAAGTGCGGCGGCATAGACCAGCTGCACGATCGGGATGAAACCGAGCTTTCAAGTGGTCGCCTTATCGAAATCCCCGCCGGCTGCACGTAACGGGGCTGGCATGACTGTGCCATTTGCACCCTGACATGGTGCAACCCTGGCCAAACGGCTGTTTTCAGCGACTGCAAGCCACTGGCCGGTTGTTGCTGGTGCGCTAGGGGTTTAAGCAAGGTTTCATGCATTCACCGAGTAAAGCTGCCGCCGTCCCGCTGACCAGCCCGGTCATGAATGGGACGTTCTGTCCGCAGTCGCAGCGGCGATTTGTGCTGATCGCGGCAATCCTGGCCTCGGCGCTTGGCTTCATAGACGGCTCGATCCTGGCCATCGCCACGCCGGCGATCCGCGTCAACCTTGGCGCCAGCCTTGCCGAGGCGCAGTGGATTTCCAATGCCTATGCGTTGACGCTCTCGGCGCTGATCCTGGCCGGGGGTGCCGCTGGCGACCGATTCGGCCTACGCCGCGCCTTCGTGGCCGGCATTGCGCTGTTCATCGTCGCTTCGCTTGCCTGTGCGCTGGCGCCGAATGCCATTGTGCTGATCGCATTTCGTGCCGTCCAGGGCATTGGCGCAGCGATCATGGTGCCCGGCAGCCTCGCCATCATCGCCAAGGCCTACCCGAAGAAAGAACGCGGCCGCGCTATCGGCATCTGGGCGGCGGCTTCGGCGCTGACCACGGCACTTGGCCCGGTGCTCGGCGGCTTCGTGCTGTCGGCCTTCGGCGACGGCATCTGGCGGGCGATCTTCGCCATCAACCTGCCGCTCGGGCTTATTTCGATCTGGCTGCTGCTGGCCAAGGTTCCAGCCGATACGCCGACGGAGAAACGCAGCCTGGATCTCGGCGGTGCAGCGCTCGCGACATTGGCCTTCGGCGCGCTTGCCTATGGGCTGACCTCGATGAGCGCGAGCGGCGAGGGCCTCATGGCAGGGCCGAGCATTGCCGCAGGCGTCGTATTGCTGGCTGCCTTCATCGTCTTCGAGCTTCGGCAGCGTGAGCCGATGATCGACCTCAGCCTGTTTCGTGTCGGTGCTTTCGCCGGTGCCAATGTGGCGACGTTCTTCCTCTATTTCGCGCTATCGGCCAACCTTTTCTATCTGCCGATGCTGCTGATCGCCGGCTGGGGACTGAGCACGGCCGAGGTCGGCTTCATCTTCCTGCCCTTGTCAGCAGCGATCGCGCTTTTGTCGGGACCTGTCGGCAAGCTGTCGGACCGGATCGGACCGCGTTTTCCGATCGCCTGCGGCAGCCTGGTCGTGGCTTTTGCGTTTGCCGGGCTGGCCTTGCTCACCTACGCCGGTATCCATAATTTCTGGACCGGAACATTCCCGCTGATGGGGCTGATGGGGCTCGGCATGGCTCTGGTCGTATCGCCTTTGTCGACCGCGATCATGACGGCGGTGGAAAACAAGGACACGGGGGCGGCCTCCGGCATCAACAATGCCGTCTCACGCATCGGCGGTTTGATCGCGGTGGCGGCGATGGGCTCGCTTGCCGCATGGGTTTACGCGAATGCGCTGGACGCGAGCGCAACGCCGGGCATCCCAGGATTTGGTGAACCGGCGCCAGCCGGGCTTGCGCCGGCCATCGATGCGGCGAGGCTCGCCGCCAGCGACGCCGCTTTTGCCGCGGTCTCTTCGGTGACCGCGCTGCTTTGCCTGTTTGCGGCTGTCATCGCCTGGACGACCATTCCCGGTGAGCGATTGCCATGGCCGCGACAGGCCGAAGATCAGCAAGGCTGAAGCGGGTCAACCGTCGATCTTGGCGCTCGCAACCTTCAGCGAATCGCTGTCTTCCTGCTTCAGCAGTTCGTCGATGCGCTCGCGCTCGCGCTTGAAGGCAACGAGGTCATCGCCCTTCAGCACCTTGCCGACCGGCAGGCGGACACGCATCGGATCAACCTTGGTGCCGTTGACGATCAGTTCGTAGTGAAGATGCGGGCCGGTGGCGAGGCCGGTCTGGCCGAGGAAGCCGATGGTCTGGCCCTGGCGGACGTGCACGCCCGGTTCGATGCCTTTGGCAAAAGCGCTCTGGTGATTGTATGATGTCTCATAGCCATTGGCATGGCGGATGATGATCTGCTTGCCGTAACCGCCGGCCCAGCCGACCTTCTCGACCGTGCCGTTGCCGGCGGCGATGATCGGCGTGCCGATCGGCGCGGACCAGTCGACGCCGGTGTGCATGCGGACATAGCCGAGGATGGGATGCCTGCGGGCGCCGAAACCGGAGCGGAATTTCCCGGCGGGCAGGGGATTGCGCAACAGGAACTGCTCGGCGCTCGAGCCGTCCTCATCGAAATAGTCGGTGCCGCCGTCCTGCATCTGGAAGCGGTAGAAGTTGCGGGTCTGGCCGCCGAACGTCGCCGAGACGTAAAGAAGCTCGGAGCTGTCCGAGGTCTGGTCGTCACCGTCGGGCTGCGAGAACAGGACTTCGATGCGGTCGGCGGGGCTGAGGCGGGATTGGAAGTCGACGTCGGACGCCAGCAACTTGATCAACCGCTGCGTCATCACCTTGGACATGCCGTAGGAATAGGCGGCGCGGTAGATGCCGTCATAGACGTTGGGCAGGTTGCCGCGCACCACCACGGGCGCCGACGAATCATCGAAGGCCGTCAGCAATTCGGGGTTCGGATCCGGTTCCTGCGCCGGCACATACTGGCCGCGATCGTTGAGCGCGATGGTGACGATGTGCTGGGTCCGGTCATAGACGCTGGTGCGCACGACCTTGGCGGCATCGCCGTGAACCTCAAGACCGACACGCAGCACGGTTCCAGCTTTGAGCGCCGTTGCGTTGAGCAACTTGGCGATAGCTTCGGCCATTCCGGTGGCATCTTCACCCGTGTAGCCCGAATTAGCAAAAGCCTCGGTGACGTCGAGATCCTTGGTGAAGGGGATGATTTCCTCGGCGAAAGCCGGCGCCTGGTCGTCAACAGTGGCGCGGGGCGCCACCGAGACATTTTCCGGCACGATCTTGACGTCGTAGGAGCCCGCCATGCTCTCGGCAAAAGCTTCGCCGAATCGCTGCGGGTCGACATAGTGAAGTGAAGCGACCTGCACGGCGCCGTCGCTGAGGTCGGTGCCGGCTTCGCGCACCACTTTTTCCACCTCGTCGGCGGAGAGGTCACTCTTTTCGTCGAAGGAAGCCGTTTCGATCGGAAAATCGATGGTCTTCAGGCTCATCTCGCTTTCGACCTTGGCGCCGTAGATCTGGCCGGAAGCGGCAGAGGCCGTCGCCGGCTGGGCATTGTCGTCGCTGTCGTCGCCGAACACCTGCATCGGGTCGAAGGGTGGGTAGGCGCGGCTGGTGGTGTGGCCGGCGGCAAGGGCCATCTTGATCTG
>NZ_JAMYOM010000026.1:55000-57500 GCF_040319805.1 Mesorhizobium sp. M0848
AAGCTAATCTGAGCAGGGTTAGCCGGCCCCTAAGACGAGGCGGAAACGCGTAGTCGATGGGAACCACGTTAATATTCGTGGGCTTGGAGGTAGTGACGGATCATTGAGGTAGTCCAATCTTATCGGATTGAACGGGCTGCTGCGTGGTTCCAGGAAATAGCTCCTCCTTATAAACCGTACCCGAAACCGACACTGGTGGTCTGGTAGAGTATACCAAGGCGCTTGAGAGAACTATGCTGAAGGAACTCGGCAAATTGCACGCGTAACTTCGGAAGAAGCGTGACCCTTTTCTACGCAAGTAGAGGAGGGTGGCACAGACCAGGGGGTAGCGACTGTTTATCAAAAACACAGGGCTCTGCGAAGTCGCAAGACGACGTATAGGGTCTGACGCCTGCCCGGTGCTGGAAGGTTAAGAGGAGGGGTGCAAGCTCTGAATCGAAGCCCCAGTAAACGGCGGCCGTAACTATAACGGTCCTAAGGTAGCGAAATTCCTTGTCGGGTAAGTTCCGACCTGCACGAATGGCGTAACGACTTCCCCGCTGTCTCCAGCATAGACTCAGTGAAATTGAATTCCCCGTGAAGATGCGGGGTTCCTGCGGTTAGACGGAAAGACCCCGTGCACCTTTACTATAGCTTTACATTGGCATTCGTAGTGGCATGTGTAGGATAGGTGGTAGGCTTTGAAACCTGGGCGCCAGCTCAGGTGGAGCCACCCTTGAAATACCACCCTTATTACTATGGATGTCTAACCGCGGCCCGTTATCCGGGTCCGGGACAATGTATGGTGGGTAGTTTGACTGGGGCGGTCGCCTCCTAAAGAGTAACGGAGGCGCGCGATGGTGGGCTCAGAACGGTCGGAAATCGTTCGCTGAGTGCAATGGCATAAGCCTGCCTGACTGCGAGACTGACAAGTCGAGCAGAGACGAAAGTCGGTCATAGTGATCCGGTGGTCCCGCGTGGAAGGGCCATCGCTCAACGGATAAAAGGTACGCCGGGGATAACAGGCTGATGACCCCCAAGAGTCCATATCGACGGGGTTGTTTGGCACCTCGATGTCGACTCATCGCATCCTGGGGCTGGAGCAGGTCCCAAGGGTATGGCTGTTCGCCATTTAAAGCGGTACGTGAGTTGGGTTCAGAACGTCGTGAGACAGTTCGGTCCCTATCTGCCGTGGGTGTAGGAATATTGAAAGGATCTGTCCCTAGTACGAGAGGACCGGGATGGACGGATCTCTGGTGGACCTGTTGTGGCGCCAGCCGCATAGCAGGGTAGCTATATCCGGACGGGATAACCGCTGAAGGCATCTAAGCGGGAAACCCACCTTAAAACGAGTATTCCCTGAGAACCGTGGAAGACGACCACGTTGATAGGCCGGGTGTGGAAGAGCGGCAACGCTTGAAGCTTACCGGTACTAATAGTTCGATCGGCTTGATCGTTCTCATTCCTTATGCTCATCTGACAAAGTCAGATGTTCTCACTCACGCTTGTTCCGCCCTGCGGGCGGCGCTACGTGGGTGCGGCGCATCAGCGCCGACGGTCGGTCGACCTTGCGAAGCTTCGCTTCGAAAGGCGTCAGGATCCAAAGAACTGTAAAGGCACAAAAAGACCAGCGAACAGCTCAGAGAAAGCAGCAAATAGGGTCCCTATTCGCTACTCACTATTGGCTATTCGCTCAAAAAAGCTTCTCGAACAACGTGCGTTTTGCCGACCTGGTGGTTATGGCGGAGCGGCTGCACCCGATCCCATTCCGAACTCGGCCGTGAAACGCTCCAGCGCTGATGGTACTTCGTCTCAAGACGCGGGAGAGTAGGTCGCTGCCAGGTCTGCCAAACGCACGTTGAACTCACATCCAATCGGATGTGAGAGAAATCTTCTCTTTATGAAATGGCCCGCCAAGGGATCACGGGCCGCGTAAGCGGCCCTTTCATTTGGTCAGCCATATACCTATCTGTAGGCCTCGGCTTACACAAAAAAAGCAAGCAAGCGCTTGCTTAGGAACGCAAGCAAACGCTTGCTTAGGGAATGCAAGCAAACGCTTGCTTAGGGTTGACGCGGGGTGGAGCAGCCCGGTAGCTCGTCAGGCTCATAACCTGAAGGTCACAGGTTCAAATCCTGTCCCCGCAACCAAATACAAAAGAGCCCGCCCTCGTGCGGGCTCTTTTGTATTGTGCCGTGGTGCCGGCGATTTAACCTGTCATCAGGCGCCCGCAAGCAAGCGGAGCCGACGCCGCCGGACAGAAAACTCAATCCTGTCCCCGCAACCAATCTGCGGTAAACGGCCCGCCTGGCACAAAGCCCGCGGGCCGTTTTGATGTTCGGCTGGGCTGGCCATCGATTGCCCCGGATCAGGCGCCCGCAACAAGGCGAAGCCCAAGCTGCGGGACAAAAAACCCAATCCCGTCCCCCGCAAACCAATCTCCACCAAGCAACAGTCCCCCAGGCACCAGCCAGCGGGCCGTTCGCATTCGGGGGACAATGGTGCCTGCAAGCGCGGCACTCC
>NZ_JAMYOM010000026.1:62500-117818 GCF_040319805.1 Mesorhizobium sp. M0848
GACTTGTGGCTAGGGGTGAAAGGCCAATCAAACTCGGAAATAGCTGGTTCTCCGCGAAATCTATTTAGGTAGAGCGTCGACCGAATACCCCAGGGGGTAGAGCACTGGATGGGCTAGGGGTCCTCACCGGATTACCAAACCTAACCAAACTCCGAATACCTGGGAGTACTAGTCGGCAGACACACGGCGGGTGCTAACGTCCGTCGTGAAAAGGGAAACAACCCTGACCTACAGCTAAGGTCCCCAAGTTATGGCTAAGTGGGAAAGGATGTGAGGATCCCAAAACAACCAGGATGTTGGCTTAGAAGCAGCCATCATTTAAAGAAAGCGTAACAGCTCACTGGTCTAAATAAGGGTCTTTGCGCCGAAAATGTAACGGGGCTAAAGCCATACACCGAAGCTTAGGGTTTGGTCCGCAAGGGCCAAGCGGTAGCGGAGCGTTCTGTAAGCTGATGAAGCCATACCCGTGAGGGGTGGTGGAGGTATCAGAAGTGCGAATGCTGACATGAGTAACGTAAGGGGAGTGAGAGACTCCCCCGCCGAAAGACCAAGGGTTCCTGCTTAAAGCTAATCTGAGCAGGGTTAGCCGGCCCCTAAGACGAGGCGGAAACGCGTAGTCGATGGGAACCACGTTAATATTCGTGGGCTTGGAGGTAGTGACGGATCATTGAGGTAGTCCAATCTTATCGGATTGAACGGGCTGCTGCGTGGTTCCAGGAAATAGCTCCTCCTTATAAACCGTACCCGAAACCGACACTGGTGGTCTGGTAGAGTATACCAAGGCGCTTGAGAGAACTATGCTGAAGGAACTCGGCAAATTGCACGCGTAACTTCGGAAGAAGCGTGACCCTTTTCTACGCAAGTAGAGGAGGGTGGCACAGACCAGGGGGTAGCGACTGTTTATCAAAAACACAGGGCTCTGCGAAGTCGCAAGACGACGTATAGGGTCTGACGCCTGCCCGGTGCTGGAAGGTTAAGAGGAGGGGTGCAAGCTCTGAATCGAAGCCCCAGTAAACGGCGGCCGTAACTATAACGGTCCTAAGGTAGCGAAATTCCTTGTCGGGTAAGTTCCGACCTGCACGAATGGCGTAACGACTTCCCCGCTGTCTCCAGCATAGACTCAGTGAAATTGAATTCCCCGTGAAGATGCGGGGTTCCTGCGGTTAGACGGAAAGACCCCGTGCACCTTTACTATAGCTTTACATTGGCATTCGTAGTGGCATGTGTAGGATAGGTGGTAGGCTTTGAAACCTGGGCGCCAGCTCAGGTGGAGCCACCCTTGAAATACCACCCTTATTACTATGGATGTCTAACCGCGGCCCGTTATCCGGGTCCGGGACAATGTATGGTGGGTAGTTTGACTGGGGCGGTCGCCTCCTAAAGAGTAACGGAGGCGCGCGATGGTGGGCTCAGAACGGTCGGAAATCGTTCGCTGAGTGCAATGGCATAAGCCTGCCTGACTGCGAGACTGACAAGTCGAGCAGAGACGAAAGTCGGTCATAGTGATCCGGTGGTCCCGCGTGGAAGGGCCATCGCTCAACGGATAAAAGGTACGCCGGGGATAACAGGCTGATGACCCCCAAGAGTCCATATCGACGGGGTTGTTTGGCACCTCGATGTCGACTCATCGCATCCTGGGGCTGGAGCAGGTCCCAAGGGTATGGCTGTTCGCCATTTAAAGCGGTACGTGAGTTGGGTTCAGAACGTCGTGAGACAGTTCGGTCCCTATCTGCCGTGGGTGTAGGAATATTGAAAGGATCTGTCCCTAGTACGAGAGGACCGGGATGGACGGATCTCTGGTGGACCTGTTGTGGCGCCAGCCGCATAGCAGGGTAGCTATATCCGGACGGGATAACCGCTGAAGGCATCTAAGCGGGAAACCCACCTTAAAACGAGTATTCCCTGAGAACCGTGGAAGACGACCACGTTGATAGGCCGGGTGTGGAAGAGCGGCAACGCTTGAAGCTTACCGGTACTAATAGTTCGATCGGCTTGATCGTTCTCATTCCTTATGCTCATCTGACAAAGTCAGATGTTCTCACTCACGCTTGTTCCGCCCTGCGGGCGGCGCTACGTGGGTGCGGCGCATCAGCGCCGACGGTCGGTCGACCTTGCGAAGCTTCGCTTCGAAAGGCGTCAGGATCCAAAGAACTGTAAAGGCACAAAAAGACCAGCGAACAGCTCAGAGAAAGCAGCAAATAGGGTCCCTATTCGCTACTCACTATTGGCTATTCGCTCAAAAAAGCTTCTCGAACAACGTGCGTTTTGCCGACCTGGTGGTTATGGCGGAGCGGCTGCACCCGATCCCATTCCGAACTCGGCCGTGAAACGCTCCAGCGCTGATGGTACTTCGTCTCAAGACGCGGGAGAGTAGGTCGCTGCCAGGTCTGCCAAACGCACGTTGAACTCACATCCAATCGGATGTGAGAGAAATCTTCTCTTTATGAAATGGCCCGCCAAGGGATCACGGGCCGCGTAAGCGGCCCTTTCATTTGGTCAGCCATATACCTATCTGTAGGCCTCGGCTTACACAAAAAAAGCAAGCAAGCGCTTGCTTAGGAACGCA
The DNA here is from genome assembly GCF_040319805.1 of Mesorhizobium sp. M0848. Classification (NCBI taxonomy): domain Bacteria; kingdom Pseudomonadati; phylum Pseudomonadota; class Alphaproteobacteria; order Hyphomicrobiales; family Phyllobacteriaceae; genus Mesorhizobium; species Mesorhizobium sp. M0848. The sequence continues at coordinate 65,067 of NZ_JAMYOM010000026.1, forward strand.
AGCAAACGCTTGCTTAGGGAATGCAAGCAAACGCTTGCTTAGGGTTGACGCGGGGTGGAGCAGCCCGGTAGCTCGTCAGGCTCATAACCTGAAGGTCACAGGTTCAAATCCTGTCCCCGCAACCAAATACAAAAGAGCCCGCCCTCGTGCGGGCTCTTTTGTATTGTGCCGTGGTGCCGGCGATTTAACCTGTCATCAGGCGCCCGCAAGCAAGCGGAGCCGACGCCGCCGGACAGAAAACTCAATCCTGTCCCCGCAACCAATCTGCGGTAAACGGCCCGCCTGGCACAAAGCCCGCGGGCCGTTTTGATGTTCGGCTGGGCTGGCCATCGATTGCCCCGGATCAGGCGCCCGCAACAAGGCGAAGCCCAAGCTGCGGGACAAAAAACCCAATCCCGTCCCCCGCAAACCAATCTCCACCAAGCAACAGTCCCCCAGGCACCAGCCAGCGGGCCGTTCGCATTCGGGGGACTGCCGAAGCTTCTCGGAATACGCCGGATGGTCCGAAGGCTGCCGTAAGCCGACGCAGCAGCAGACTTCTTGGCTAAGCGACATGGAGAGCGTCACGCCGCGCCCGGAATAGATGCTATCAAAGACAAGATCGTGGCTTCACGCGATAAAGACGCGGCCGGCGGGAGGGCACCACGCGAGCTCCTGGGTGCCGATACTCTAACCACACTCTCCGCGGTTCGCGGCCAAAGGCCGGAAAGGCCCTGCCTAGCCCGTACGGCACCTTGGCGGCCCGCGACCAGCTTCGTCGATCGGAGCGTATAGGTCCCCGAAGGAGGTCGTGAAATATATTTCAATATGTGAATTATATTGACAACATGCGCCGAGGCTGTAATGTCCCGATCGTCGGCTTTCGGAGGAAGGTCGGCATCATCAAATCCATACGGCAGCGCTCGCCGAGTGCCTGCGACGGTCATTGAGGATGGCTTCGGCCAAGGGAGGAAACTTGCGCAAATTTCTGAGCACGCTCGCAATCGCGGCGGCTGCATCGACCTGCTTTGGGTCGATGCAGGTACGCGCCGAAACCCCCAACCCGTTCAAATGCGAGCCGGGTGAAAAATACGTCATGAACGTCATGGTCTCGGGCGTCGAATACTGGTTCCCGGTCTATGAAATGTTCAAGCAGGCCGGCCAGCAGTTCGGCTGCGAGACCGCCTATACGGGTACGCCGGAATACGACGTCAACAAGCAGATCGCGACCTTCGACCAGGCGCTGGCGCAGAAGCCTGCCGGCATACTGGTACACCCGATGAATTCCGATCCGTTCATCGAGCCGATCAATCGCGCCATCGAACAGGGCACCGCGGTGGTGACCTTCGCCGCCGACTCGCCGAATTCCAAGCGCGTCTCCTACATCACCTCCGACAACAATGCCGAAGGCACCTATGCCGCCGACGCCGTTGCCAAGGCGATGGACGGCAAGGGCGAATATGCGGTGCTGGAGAATCCCGGCCAGGACAACCACGACAAGCGCGTCAACGCGTTCGTTGCCCGCATGGAAGCCAAATGGCCTGACATGAAGCTCGTCGGCCGCGCCGCTTCGAACCAGGATCCGACCAAGGCCTATCAGGCGGTTCTGAGCCTGGCGCAGGCGCATCCTGATCTTGGCGCCGTGTTCATGCCGGAGGCCAACTCGGCCATCGGCGCTGCCCAGGCCGCCAAGGAAGGCGGTGGCAAGATCCGCGTCATGCTCGCCGACGTTAATGCCAAGATCCTCGACATGATCAAGGCTGGCGAGATTTTCGGCTCGGTCAATCCAAACCAGGGCATGCAGGGCTATATGGGCTTCATGCTGTTGTGGATGGCCAAGCATCCCGGCCTGATCGACCCGATGAACGACGCCAAGCGTTCGGGTTTCAACCCGATGAGCGTGCCCTTCGTCGACAATGGCTTCTCCATCGTCTCCAAGGACAATGCGAACGACTTCTACTGGGACAAGTACCTCAAGCGTCGCGGCACCAAGGGCATCGAGGAATAGTCTCGATCTCGCCGCCCGGCCTCGGCATGGCCGGATTAACCGGGAAGGAGGCTTCGGCCTCCTTCCTCCCCCGCAGGTTCATCGCAGGAGCACGGCGTGACCCAGGCGCCCATTCTTGAAATCCGTGGCCTGTCCAAGGCGTTCGGCCCGGTCAAGGCGCTGAGCGACGTACGGTTCGAGCTGCGGCGCGGCGAAATCCATGCACTGTGCGGAGAGAACGGCGCCGGCAAGTCGACGCTGATGAACATGATCGCCGGTGTATTGCAGCCCGACGAGGGCGACATCCTGATCGATGGTGAGCGTGTTTCGATCCACTCGCCCGCGGCCGCCCAACGCCTCGGCATTGCGCTTGTCCACCAGGAAATCGCGCTGTGTCAGGACGCCACCGTTGCCGAAAACATCTACATGGCCGCGATCAACAGCCGGCGCGCGCCGCTGATGAATTTCCAGAAGCTCTACGCCGACGCCCAGAAAGTGATGGATCTTCTCGCACCCATTCCGGTGCGTACCAGGGTCGCCGACCTCTCCATTTCCAACCAGCAGCTTGTCGAGATCGCCAAGGCGCTGACGCTCGACTGCAAGGTGCTGATGCTTGATGAGCCGACCGCGGCGCTGACCGAAAGCGAAGCGCAGCGCCTGTTCTCGATCGTGCGCGGGCTCAAGGAGCGTGGCATTTCGGTGGTCTATATCAGCCACCGCATGGCCGAGATATTCTCGCTGTGCGACCGAGTCACCGTCTTCCGCGACGGCCGCTACGTGGCGACCGATCAGGTCGCCGCCGTCTCACCGGACGATGTCGTGCGCAAGATGGTGGGCCGCGAAATCACCCAGCTCTATCCCGACAAGCTGGCGCCGCAGGTGCCTGGGCGCCTGCTCCTCTCGGTCGAGGGGCTTTCCGATGGGCGCCGCTTCGCCGACGTCGATCTGCAGCTTCGCGCCGGCGAAATTCTGGGCATTGGCGGCCTGATCGGCGCCGGCCGCAGCGAGATCGCACAGACGGTCTGTGGCCTCAGGCCAATGACGGCAGGAACCGTCGCGCTCGACGGAAAGCAGCTCCGGCTGCGCGGCTATGGCGATGCGGTCAAGGCGGGGCTGGTCTATCTCTCTGAGGATCGCAAAGGCTCCGGCGTGTTCCTCGATCTGCCGATCGCCGCGAACATCTCGGCGCTCGACCTCGGCCGGCTCACCGGGCGCCTCGGCCTGCTCGACCGCAAGGCCGAGGATCGTCAGGCGAGGGAACTGACCGGCAGGCTCGGCGTGCGCATGGCCGGCATCGAGGCCGCCGTCTCGACGCTGAGCGGTGGCAACCAGCAGAAGGTTGCCATCGCCAGGCAGCTGTCCGTCAGTCCCAAGGTCATCATCATGGACGAGCCGACGCGCGGGATCGATGTCGGCGCCAAGGTCGAGATCCACCGGCTGCTGCGCCAGCTTGCCGGCAGCGGTGTCGGCGTCATCGTTATCTCGTCGGAACTGCCGGAGCTGATTGGCTTGTGTGACCGCGTTCTCGTGGTGCGCGAAGGCAGGATCGCCGGCGAACTCACCGCCGACGAGCTCGGCGAGGAAGCCATCATCATGCTCGCCTCTGGCGTTCAGGATAGTTCAAATCAAAGGCAGGCCCAGAATGTCGCCTAGGGAATCAGGAGAAGCGCTCGTGCACGCCGAGATCAAGGCCGCCGGGCGGCGCATCAATCTCGCTCAGCTCGCCTCGATGCGCGAGGCCGGGCTGATCGTCATCATCCTGGCGCTGTGCATCGCCATGAGCTTCGCCTCGCCGCACTTCCTGACATGGGGCAATTTCCGCGCCATGCTGATGAGCTTCTCCATCGAAGGGATCGTCGTCGTCGGCATGACGATCCTGCTCATCGTCGGCGGCATCGACCTTTCCGTCGGCTCGGTCGTATGTTTCTCGATGGTGGTCTCGGGTGCGCTGTTCCTCGCCGGCCTCGACCCCTGGACGGCAAGCCTGATCGGCATCGGCGTCAGCGCGCTGATCGGCGCGGCGATGGGCTTCTTCGTGACCGTGATAGGCCTCAATCATTTCATCACGTCGCTGGCGGCCATGGTCATCGTGCGCGGCATGTGCCTGGTGGTCACCAAGGGCACGCCGCTGTCGCTGTTCACACTGCCGCCGGCTTTCAAGGCCATCGGCCAGGGCAGTTTCAACAACATTCCCTATGTCATCCTGATCTTCATCGTCGTGGTGGCCATCTTCGACTTCCTGCTGCGTCGCGCCACGGCCTTCCGCAAGGTTTTCTACACCGGCTCCAACGAGAAGGCCGCGCAGTTCTCCGGCATCAGGACCAATCAGGTGAAGTTCTGGGTCACGGTGCTGTGCTCGACCCTCGCTGGACTGGCCGGCGTCATCTACATGGCGCGCTTTGGCGCGGCGACGCCGACCTTCGGCGCCGGCATGGAGCTCAACATCATCGCCGCGGCCGTCATCGGCGGCGCCTCGCTGAATGGCGGCTCGGGCACCATCTTCGGGGCAATCCTCGGCATGGCGCTGCTCTCGGTGGTGACGAGCTCGCTTATCCTGCTCGATGTCTCGGTCTATTGGCAGGACATGATCAAGGGATGCATCCTGCTGGCGGCGGTGTCGATCGATCACTTCCTGCACCGCAAAAAGTCCTGAACCTCAAAGGCGGCGAAGCAAGACCATGGCCCCTCCCAACACCCGAGACGACATCGCCGCTGTTCGTCAGATGCACCAGGCGCTTGTCCTGCATTATATCGAAGGCAAGACCCAGGCCGAGATCGCCGGGGAACTCGGCCTCTCGCACGCGACGGTCAACCGGCTGATCAAGCGCGGCCACCAGCTCGGCCTCGTCGAGATCAAGATCAAGTCGCCGATCGACCATCTGGTCGACCTGGAAGCGCGGCTGGTTGCGCTGGGCGGCATCGAGCGGGCGATGGTGGTGCCGTCGGTTTCCGAAAATCCGCACACGGCCCTGCAGCGGGTCGGCGAGGCGGCGGCTGGGCTGCTGCTCGACACCATCAAGGACGGCGACACGATCTCGATCACCGGCGGCAAGGGCGTCAGCGCGCTGGTCGCCGGTCTCAAGCCGGGGCGCCGATACGACGTCGAGATCATTCCCGCAACCGGCCTGGTGCAGGGCAAGCACTATACCGACGTCAACCACGTCGCCTCGCTGATGGCCGACAAGCTCGGCGGCCGCGCTTACCAGATCCATGCGCCGCTGTTTGCCGACACCGCGCAGCAGCGCGAAATGCTGATGGGCATCAGCTCCGTCGCCGACGTGTTTCGCAAGGCGCGCGAGGCGGATGTCGCGGTGGTGGGTGTCGGCTCCATCCTGACCGACGATTCCAGCTACTACGACCTGCATCCGTCCTCGAATGCCGATCGCCAGGCGATCGAGAAGTCCGGGGCGACAGGCGAGCTGCTCGCTCATCTCATCGACCGCCAGGGCAAGCTTTGCAACTACTCGCTCAACCGTTCGCTGGTCTCGTTGACGCTTGACGAGTTCGCGACCATCCCGCGCTCGATCGGCATTGCAAGCGGCCCCAGCAAGGTCGCGCCGATCCTCGCCGCCCTGCGCGGCAACCATCTCGACACCATCGTCACGGACGAGGCCACGGGGCTCCAGATCCTCGAGCTGGCCGAACAGGAGGTAGCATGAATTCTCGACAGATCCAGCGGCAGATCGGCAAGTCCGGCATATCGGCGTCGGCTGTAGGCCTGGGCACCTGGGCGATTGGCGGGTGGATGTGGGGCGGCACCGACGAGAAGGAGTCGGTCAAGGCGATCGAAGCCTCGATCGATGCCGGCCTCAGCCTGATCGACACAGCGCCGGCCTACGGTCTTGGCCGCAGCGAGGCGATCGTCGGCACCGCCATCAAGGGCAAGCGCGACAAAGTGGTGATCGCGACCAAATGCGGGTTGAACTGGCATTCCGGCAAGGGCGGCCATTTCTTCGATCAGGACGGCAAGCCTGTGCATCGCTATCTCGGCGCCGCCGGCATCGCCTATGAGGTCGAGCAGAGCCTGCGCCGTCTGGGTACCGACTACATCGACCTCTACATCACCCATTGGCAGGACCCGACGACGCCGATCGCCGAGACGATGGCAGTGCTGGAAAGGCTGAAGGCGGACGGCAAGATCCGCGCCATTGGCGCCAGCAATATCAGCGCCGAGGATCTCGGCCACTATATCGACGCCGGCCAGCTCGATGCGATCCAGGAGCGCTATTCGATGATCGACCGCGAGATCGAGAGCAGCCTGCTGCCGATCGCCCGCCGCCATGACATCGCCACCCTCAGCTACTCCTCCCTGGCGCTGGGCCTGCTCACCGGCACGGTTGAACCCGGCCGCACATTCGGCGGCGACGACCAGCGTAAGGACAACCCACGCTTTTCCACGGCCAACCGGCAGAAGGTCGCAAAGCTGAAAGAGGCAATCGCCCCGATCGCGGAAAGCCACCAAGCGTCGATGGCGCAGATCGTCATCGCCTGGACGCTCGCCCAGCCGGGCATCACCTTCGCCCTGTGCGGCGCGCGCAATCCTGAACAGGCGCTCGACAATGCACGGGCCGGCGAGATCACGCTTGCCGCAAGCGAGCTTGCGGCAATCGACGCCGCGGCAGCCGCGCATCTCACCGCGATGGATGCCTGAGCAAAAAAGGCAACAGCCCCGATGAACCGTAGCCATACGTTAGCCGGTCTGCGCGACCGGCCTGATATCGCCGTGCTCGTCATCGGTGGCGGCATCAACGGCATCAGCGTCTTTCGCGAACTGGCCCTGCAAGGCGTTGATGTCGTGCTGGCGGAGAAGGGCGACTATTGCAGCGGCGCCAGCGCCGCCCTGTCGCGCATGGTGCATGGCGGCCTGCGCTACCTCGAAAACGGCGAATTCAAACTGGTGCGCGAATCGCTGCTCGAACGCGACCGGCTGCTGAGGAATGCGCCGCACTATGTGGCCCCATTGCCGACGACGGTGCCGATCTTTGATATGTTTTCCGGCCTCGCCAACGGTGCGGTGCGTTTCCTGGGGCTGACGCGGCGGCCCAGCCGGCGCGGGGCGCTGGTCATCAAAGCCGGGCTTGCCATGTATGACCTTTTCACCGCTGCACGGCGTTTGATGCCGACGCACCGGTTCAGGGGCCGCGCCGAAACCCTGAAGACATGGCCGGCGATCAACCCGGCGATCCGCAATTCGGCGACCTATTACGACGCCTGGGTAAGCCGGCCCGAACGCCTCGGCCTGGAGATGCTGCTGGACGCCACGGCGAGCGCGGCGAACGCCCGCGCCTTAAACTACGCTCAGGTATCGTCGACAGGTGACGGCCTCTCCATTACCGACACGCTGACGGGCGAACAACTGCCGGTGCGGCCGCAACTGGTGATCAACGCCAGCGGCGGCTGGATCGACCTGACCAACAAGGCCATCGGGGCAACGGCGCAGACTATGATGGGTGGCACCAAGGGCTCGCATCTGATCGTCGACAACAGCGAACTGTTCGACGCGCTCGGCGGCCACATGGTCTATTACGAGAACGAGGACGGACGCATCTGCATCCTGTTTCCCTATCTAGGCAAGGTGCTGATCGGCTCGACCGACATCCGGGTCGATGATCCGGACAAGGTCCGTTGCGAGGCGGACGAGCAGCGCTACATCCTGCAGTCGCTCGCTTTCGTCTTTCCCTCGATCAAGGTTACCGAAAACCAGATCGTGTTCCGCTTCGCCGGCGTGCGTCCTTTGCCGGCCAGCGAAGACAGTTTTACGGGCCGCATACCGCGCGATCATTTCTGCGAGTTCGTCGAGCCGGCCGGACATCTGCCGGCGACATTGTGCATGATCGGCGGCAAGTGGACCACCTTCCGTTCGTTTGGAGCGCTGGCCGCCGACATGGCGCTGAAGCGGCTCGGCCTCGCGCGCAGCAAGGGCACGCAGGACATGGCCATCGGTGGCGGCCGTGGTTTTCCGGCCGACCCGCAGGTCTGGTGCGCATCATTCGCTGGCGAGCATGGCCTGCCGGTCGAGCGCGCGCACACACTTCTGCAGCGCTACGGCACGTCGGCCGGGGATTTCGTTTCGCATCCGGCAGGCGAACAGATGCTGCCGCGGTCGGACTATTCGGCAAGCGAGATCGGGCGCATCATCGAGCGCGAGCAGGTCGAGTGCGTTGCCGACCTGTTCCTGCGCCGCACCACCATCGCCATTTCGGGTGGCCTCAGCTTCGACCTCGTCAACGCCGTTCTCGACATGCTGGCGGCGCACAAGGGTTGGAGCACCAGCGAGGCCGCCACTGAGCGCTCGACCTTCCTCGCCTTGCTGGCAGACCGGCACGGCATCGACCTCCAGACGCATCAAAGGAGCGCCCTATGCGCGTAAACAAGAAAGTCCGCATGAACCGTCTGTTCGGCGGCGGCCGCTGTCTCGACGTCGCCATCGATCACGGCGTCTGCAACGAGCCGAGTTTCCTTGCCGGGCTGGAAGACATGGCAAGCGTCGTCAACCAACTGGTCAAGGCCGGCCCCGACGCCATCCAGATGAACTACGGCCAGGCCGACCTGCTGCAGGCCGTGCCTGGCAAGGACAAGCCGGCGCTGGTGATGCGCATCGACATGGGCAATCCCTATAACAGGATACGCCACCGAGCGATGTGGGCGGTGCTGCAGAACGAAGCCGAGCCCTTGCTTGGCGCCATCGAGATGGATGCGGCTTGCGTCGTGGTCAATCTGTTCATGCTGCCCGACGAGCCGGACCTGTTCCGGCAATGCGTGCAGAACATCGCCCGCGTGCGCGCGGATTGCGAGAAATACGGTCTGCCGCTGATGATCGAGCCGCTGGCCATGCTGCCGGTCGCAGAGCATGGCGGCTACATGGTCGACGGCGATGCCGAAAAGATCGTCACCTTGACCCGGCTTGCCCGCGAGATGGGTGCCGATATCGTCAAGGCCGATCCGACCACCGATCCCAACGACTTCCACCGCGTCATCGAGGCGGCGCGCTGCCCGGTGCTGGTGCGCGGCGGCGGCAAGGAGGATCTGCGTGCCGTGTTCGACAAGTCGGCTGCCTTGATGGCGCAGGGTGCGCTTGGCATGGTCTATGGCCGCAACATCTACCAGCATGCCAATCCGAGCGCCGTCGTGCGCGGGTTGATGGCGATCATTCATGACGATGCCGATGGCGGCGTGGCCTGGGATCTGTACAACCAGGCATAGGCTGCGGCCTCGGGAGGCGCCAATGGCAAGCTACATCCTCGGCCTCGATGCCGGCAACACCGTCATCAAGGCCATCCTCTTCGACTTGTCCGGCCGCGAGCTGGCATTCGCCGCCCGTGACGGCCGCTCGTCCATGCCAAAGCCCGGACATGTCGAACGCGACCTCGACGAACTCTGGCGCAACGCGGTTTCGGTCATCGGCCAATGCATTGCTGAAGCCGGTATCGACGCCGGCGAGATCGTTGCCATCGGCTGCGCCGGTCATGGCAACGGGCTCTACGCGCTCGATCGCGATGGTGCGCCATTGATCGGCATCCAGTCGCTCGACACACGCGCGGTCGGCATCGTTGCCGAATGGGCAAAAGAGAATGTCGGTGACCGCACCTATGCACATTGCCTGCAACGGCCGTGGGCGGCGCAGACACCGACCCTGCTTGCCTGGCTCAAGCGCTTTTCGCCGGCTTTGTTCGCCAACATCGGAACTGTGTTCCTGTGCAAGGATTTCGTCGTCAACCGCCTGACCGGTGCGCGCAGCAGCGATACTTCAGATATGTCGGGCTGCGGCCTGCTGCAGATGCGGGACCGTCGCTACGAGCCGGACCTGCTTGCCGCCTATGGGCTCGGCGATTGCGTGGACCTGCTGCCGCCAGTGCTGGAATCGGCCGACATTGCCGGCCATGTGGGCGCGGAGGTGGCGGCCCTGACTGGACTGCGCGCCGGCACGCCGGTCGTCGCCGGGCTGTTCGATGTCGTCGCCAGCGCGGTCGGTTCGGGCGTGACCGGAACCGGTGCCGCCTCGGTCATCGCCGGGACCTGGAGCATCAACCAGGTCATCACCGACGAACCGATCCGCGACCCTTCGATCTTCATGCTGTCGACTTTCGATCGCCAGCGCTATCTGGCGATCGAATCCAGTGCCACCTCGGCCGCCAATCTCGAATGGATCGTTCGCGAATTCCTCGAACATGGCGGCGAAGCCGGCAAGTCGCCGTTCGAATTGTGCAGCGAACTGGTGGCGTCCGTCGATCCCAACAGCGACATCCCGATCTATCATCCCTTCCTCTACGGCTCGCAGCAGAATGGCCATGCGCGCGCCGGGTTCTACGGCATCGCCGGCTGGCACAGCCGAGCCCATCTGCTGCGTGCGCTGTTCGAGGGCGTAGCCTTCGAGCATAAGCGCCATGTCGAGACCTTGCACAGAGCGGGCGCTGATTTCGACCAGGTGGTGCTGTCCGGCGGCGGCTCGCGCAGCAGCGTCTGGCCGCAGATATTCGCCGATGTGCTCGGCGTGCCCGTCACCGTGGCGCGCAGCCGCGAAACCGGCGCGCTGGGAGCGGCGATCGCTGCGGGCACCGGCGTCGGCATCTTCGCGGACTACAGCGCCGGTGCCGCCGCCATGACGGCGGCGGCCCGACATTTTGTACCCAATGAGGCGGTTGCCGACGCATATGCGGGGCGGTATCGACTGTACGGCGAGATCAACCAGGCGATGACCCCGATGTGGGAGCGTATCGCCGGACAGCAGGCGCGCACGTGACCGAAGCTCCACCGTCCCCGTTCGGCAGTTACGACTACGTCATCGTCGGGGCCGGCTCCGCCGGCTGCGTGCTCGCCAACCGGCTTTCGGCCGATCCGCGCAACAATGTGCTGCTGCTCGAGGCCGGGGGCAGCGACCGCTATCACTGGGTCGATATCCCGATCGGCTATCTCTTCTGCATGGGCAACCCGCGCACCGACTGGATGATGAAGACCGAGCCGGAAGCCGGTCTCAATGGACGCAGCCTCAACTATCCGCGCGGCAAGGTGCTCGGCGGCTGTTCATCGATCAACGGCATGATCTACATGCGCGGCCAGGCAGCCGATTATGATGGCTGGCGGCAGGCCGGCAATGCCGGCTGGGGCTGGGACGACGTGTTGCCCTATTTCCTCAAATCGGAAGACTATCACGGCGGCAAGAGTGCCATGCACGGCGGTGGCGGCGAGTGGCGGGTCGAACGGCAGCGGCTGTCGTGGCCGATCCTCGACGCCTTTCGGGACGCTGCCGAGGAACTCGGCATTCCGCGCACCGAAGACTTCAACACCGGCACCAATGAAGGCTCGGGTTATTTCGAGGTCAACCAAAGGAAGGGCGTGCGCTGGAACACGTCGAAGGCGTTTTTGCGCGGCATCGCGGGGCGCAAGAACCTGCGCGTGGTGCTCGGCGCGGAGACCGAACGGCTCGAATTCGACGGCCGGCGCGTCACCGGACTGGTTTTCCGCCAAGGCGGCCGCCTGCACCAGATCCGCGCTGGACAGACGATCCTTGCGGCCGGTGCCATCAACTCGCCGAAGCTGCTCGAACTGTCGGGGGTGGGCCGCCCCGACCTGCTTTCGAGCATCGGCCTGGATGTTCGTCATGCCTTGCCGGGCGTTGGAGAAAACCTGCAGGACCATTTGCAGATTCGCACCGTCTTCAAGGTCGCCAACACCGCCACGCTCAACCAGCGCTACCACAATCTGGTCAGCCGTGCGTCGATGGGGCTGGAATACGCGCTCAAGCGCAGCGGGCCACTGTCGATGGCGCCGAGCCAGCTCGGCATCTTCGCCAGGAGCGATCCACGCCTCGCAACGCCCGATCTCGAATATCACGTGCAGCCGCTGAGCACCGACCGTCTGGGCGAGCCGCTGCATCGCTTTCCCGCGGTCACCGTCTCGGTCTGCAATCTGCGCCCCGAAAGCCGGGGCAGCGTGCACATGGGTTCAGCCGATGCGCGGGAGGCGGCGAAGATCCGCCCGAACTATCTTTCCACCGAGGGGGACCGCAGCGTGGCCGTCGCGTCGTTGCGCCATGTCCGCAGTCTGATGAAGGCACAGGCGGTGGCGCGCTTTGCGCCGGAAGAGATGCTGCCCGGCATGCAGTATGACAGCGACGAAGAGCTCATCCGCAAGGCCGGCGATATCGGCACGACGATCTTCCACCCCGTCGGCACCTGCAAGATGGGTTCGGATACGATGGCGGTGGTCGACGAGGCCCTGCGTGTTCACGGGCTTGGCGGGCTGCGCGTGGTCGATGCCTCGATCATGCCGACAATCGTTTCGGGCAATACCAACTCGCCGGTCGTCATGATCGCGGAAAAGGCAGCCGAGATGATCCTGCAAGAGGCCCGCTGACCGCCATCGGCTTCAAGCCGCGGCAACACCGCGCGATCGCCGTCTCTCGGCCGCCGCGAGCAGATCGACGAAGGTGCGCACCTTGGCGGGCCGGAACCGGGCCGGCGGAAAGACCGCGTGGATGCCGCCTGACGGCAGGCTCCAGTCGGCAAACACCGGCACCAGCCGCCCCTCGGCGATATCGTCGCTGACGCTGTAGTCCGGAAAGACGCCGAGCCCGATGCCGACGAGCACGCAAGCCAGGGCGGCGGGGCTCTTGTCGCACATGATGACCGGATTGAGTTCGGTCAGCACCGTTTCGCCGTCCCTGGAAAACAGCCATTGGCCGATGCCACGCAACTGGGCGTTGCCGACCCAGGCCAGCGATCTTGCCTGGCGCGGCGTCACGTCGGGCGGCAGGCTCGCCGCGAAGCCAGGGCTCGCCACCACGATCTGCCGGATCGTCCCCAGGCGCCGCGCCTGGTTCGAGGAATCGGTGAGCCAGCCGACGCGGATGCCGAGATCGATCTGCTCGTCCACCAGATTGCTGACGGCGTCGTCGAAGATCGCCTCGACGCGCATATGCGGGTAGGTTCTGAGATAGGCCGCCATGACCGGAGCCACCATCTTGGTGCCGTAGTCGAGTGGCGCCGTCAGCCTCAGCGTTCCGCTCGGTTCGACGGCTCCGCGCGAAATTTCGCCATAGGCCGCCTCCGCTTCCCGCAGGATGATCATCGCGCGGTCATAGAAGAGGCGGCCCTCTTCGGTCGGCGTGACCCGCCGGGTCGTACGCTGCAGCAGCGTTGCGCCCAGTTCTTCCTCGAGCTTGCCGATCTGATGGCTGACCACGGCCTTGGCGACGCCAAGCCGGTCCGCCGCCGCGGTGAACGAGGCGGTTTCCATCACCGTAGTGAAGTAGGCGAGCCGATTGAGGTTCAGAAGTTCGGCCAAGCTGGCAGTCTTTGTATGATCAGATCAGACAGTTTGTATAATTGGGCACCGTTTATCGCAAGACCCCCGCCTGCCACATATGAGCCAAGGGCATTCGCCAAGCCGGCAGCCCAGGGATGGCAGCGATTATGAGCAATTCAGAAGTGACCTATCTTTTCGATCCGCTGTGCGGCTGGTGCTATGGCGCCACACCGATGCTCGGCAGACTGTCGGCCACCGGACTGCACGTCGAGCTCCTGCCGACCGGCCTGTTCTCGGGCTCCGGCGCGCGTCCGATGGACGAAGGTTTTGCCGCCCACGCCTGGGCGAACGACCAGCGCATCGAGCGCCTGACCGGACAGTCGTTCACGCAGTCCTATCAGCGCAATGTCCTCAATGTTCGTGGGACCTTGCTGGACTCGCATGCCGCCACGTTTGGCATCAGTGCCGCCGGCCTGGAAGACCCCAGCCGCCGGCTTGCCGCGCTGAAGACGATCCAGCATGCGCGCTATGTCGACGGCCGCGATGTCGTGACGATCGGTGGTGTCGCCGAGGTGCTCGCCGCCGCCGGCATGGCGGACGCCGCCGAGTTGCTGAAAACACCGACGGAAGGGCTGCTGACAGCCCACCGCGAGCTGGTCGGCCGCGGCCGAGCACTGTTCCAGCGCCTGCATGCCGATGGCGTGCCTTCGCTGGCGGTCATCCGCAACGATGCGCCCCGGCTCATCGGTTCGAACGCACTGTTCGGCAGCTTCGACAATCTCGTCGCCCATATCGCGGCGGCGTGATCCCCAGCAAATCTTCAACAAGGGAACTGAAAGACATGGCAAAAGTCGCTCTCATTGGTGCATCCGGCGCAGTTGGTTCGCGCCTTCTCAAAGAACTCTCCGATCGCGGCCACACCGTCACCGGCATTGCGCGCAACCCGGAAAAGATCGCGGCGCTGCCACGCGTGACGGCCAGGAAGGGCGACGTCTTCGACGAGCAGGGTCTTGCCGATCTGATCCGCGGCCATGATGTGGTGATCAGCTCGGTGCATTTTTTGGACAGCGACGCCGACACGCTGATTGCCGCTGTGCGGGCCTCCGGCGTGAAGCGCTATCTCATCGTTGGCGGCGCCGGCAGTCTCGAAGTCGCGCCCGGCAAGCGGCTGGTCGATACCCCCGAATTCCCTGATATCTACAAGGCCGAAGCGCAGAAAGGCGCCGACTTCCTGGACAAGTTGAAGACGGTCGGCGACCTCGATTGGACGTTCCTGTCGCCATCCGCGATGTTCGTGCCGGGCGAGCGCACCGGCAAATTCCGCCTCGGCAAGGACACGCTTCTCGCCTCCGACAAGGGGAGCAGCATTTCCTTCGAGGACTACGCGATCGTCATGGTCGACGAGATCGAGAAGCCTGCCCACATCAGGCAGCGCTTCACCGTCGGCTATTGAGCGAACGGGTGGTGGCGGCCGGAGCTCAATCGAGGCCGGCCGACGCCAGCCGCATGAAGATTTCGCGGACGGCGACGCCCCGGTAGGTCATCGGTGACGACGCCGTCCCGTCTCGGTGCCTTGGGCAAAGCAAATGCTGGGCTGTCATGCCTGCGATCTCACTTTTCGGGATCATGGTCCGGCCCGGTTCAATCTTGGCGCGGCCGCCACCAGCGCCTTGCCGATGGCTGATTGCGGCGCGCCGATGACGGTTTGGGCATCGCCGTTTTCGGCAATTCGGCCGGCGTCGAGAAGGATGACGCGGTGGGCGACCGACCTGATGACGCCGAGATCATGTGAAATGAAGAGATAGGCGATCTTTTCCTGGCGTTGCAGGTCGAGCAAAAGCTCGAGGATCTCCCCGCGCACGGAGACGTCAAGCGCCGACACCGCCTCGTCGAGCACGATCAGCGACGGCTTCGTGACGATGGCGCGGGCAATGGCGACACGCTGCCGCTGGCCGCCGGAGATTTCATGAATGGCGCGCGGCGCGAGATTAGCCGTCAGCCCGACGCGCTCCAGCAACGCGGCGATGCGGCGCGGGCGCTCGGCGCGGGAGGCGATGCCATGGATGCGCAAGGGATCGTCGAGCACACGCGCCACCGTGGCGCGAGGGTTGAAGGCGGCCAATGGATCCTGGAATACCATTTGCAGGCGTGCGCGGCGTGCTCGCAGCGCGGCGCCGCTCAAGGCCAGGAAATCGTCGCTTTCGAATTCGATGCGTCCGTCGTCCGGCTCGATCAATCGCAGCACCAACCGCGCGATCGTCGACTTGCCGCTGCCCGAAGGTCCGGCCAACGCCAGCGTCTCACCGGGGTCGATGTGAAAGGAGACATCGTCGACGGCAGCGATGGTCTTGCCGCCGCGACGGTAGCGCTTGGTGAGGTTGGACACCGCCAGCAGGTTCATGCGTGGAGCCTGGCTCGGTTCAGCAATGGCCTGGTGTCGAGGCCTATATGGGCGTCGAGCAATGCACGCGTATAGGGCTGGGCCGGGGCGCCGACAATCTGCGCCGTCATGCCAAGCTCGACCAACTGGCCATGACGGAAAACGGCGATGCGCTCGGCAAGCTCGGCCGCCAGCGCGATGTCATGGCTGATGAACAGCAGCGTCATGCCGTCCTCGTTCACCAGTCGTCTGATCAAGGCAACGATCTCGGCCTGCACGATGGTATCGAGCGCGCTGGTCGCTTCGTCGGCGATCAGCAACTTCGGACCGGCCGCAATGGCGGCGGCGATCGCCACACGCTGCTTCTGGCCGCCGGAGAGCTGATGCGGGAAGGCGCGCAAGGCCGAGTCCGGATCTGGCAGGCGGACGCGCTCGAGCAGGCTTTTGGCCCTGGCATAGGACTGGGACCAGGTGAGGCCGAGATGCGTGCGCGCCACTTCGGCGATTTGCTTGCCGATGGTCATCACCGGATCGAGGCTGGCGGACGGGTCCTGGAAGACGAAGCCGATGTCGCGGCCGAGGCGGGGGATTTTGTTGAGTTCGGGTTTGAAAGGCTGGCGTTCCGTCACCCCCCCCTCTGTCCTGCCGGACATCTCCCCCGCAAGGGGGGAGATCAGCAGCTTCGCCGACCGCTCCCCTTCCGCGACATTGGTGATTGGCGAAGGCAGAGGTGAGAGCGTAATCTCCCCCCTTGCGGGGGAGATGTCCGGCAGGACAGAGGGGGGTGCCT
This sequence comes from Mesorhizobium sp. M0848, assembly GCF_040319805.1. Taxonomy (NCBI): domain Bacteria; kingdom Pseudomonadati; phylum Pseudomonadota; class Alphaproteobacteria; order Hyphomicrobiales; family Phyllobacteriaceae; genus Mesorhizobium; species Mesorhizobium sp. M0848. The sequence goes on from NZ_JAMYOM010000026.1 coordinate 81,447, forward strand.
TGGCGCCCGATGAGGACAAAAACCAATCGATGCGACCTCCAACCTTGGCAGAAGCCGGCAGCAGCCCGGCAATGGCCAGTGCCAGCGTGCTCTTGCCCGAGCCGCTTTCGCCGATGATGGCGAGGCGTTCGCCAGCGGCGATGTCGAGGCTGACGCTCTTCAGTGCCGCCACCTCGCTGCCGTCGCGGCGGTAGGTCACCGTCAGGTCGCGGATCGTAGCCAGGGCGGTCACGAAAGGCCTCTCCTGACTGCCGTCGTCTCGACGATGCCTTCACCAGCGAGATAGACGCCGAGCACGGTCAGAACCAACGCTATGCCCGGGACGATCGACAGGAAGGGCGCGGTGCGCAGCACGGCGCGGCCTTCTGCTATCATGCCGCCCCAGGTGACCCGGTTGGGGTCGCCCAAGCCGAGGAAAGACAAGGCCGCTTCGGTGAGGATCGCGGCGGCGACGATCACCGACGACATCGCCAGCACCGGTGGCAAGGCGTTGGGCAGCACCTCGCGAAAGGCGATCGCCAGCGGGTGCATGCCGATGACCCTGGCCCCGGCGACATAATCGCGTTCGCGAATGGAGAGGACTTCAGCGCGGGCTACTCTAGCCGGTCCGGTCCAGGTGCCGAGAGCGATGGCAATCACGACGACGCCGAGCGACGGTCCGACGACGCTGACGAAGGCCAGCGCCAACAGGAAGCTCGGCACGGTCTGAAAGGCGTCGGTGACGCGCATCAGCACCTCGTCGACGAGGCCGCCGGCAAAGCCGGCCAATGTGCCGACCACCGCGCCGACGACAAGTGCCGCCGCCGCGGCCGCGAGCCCGACGGCCAGCGACGTGCGGGCGCCATGAAAAAGCTCGGCCAGCACGTTGCGGCCAAGCCGGTCGGTGCCGAGCGGCAGCGACCAGTCCTGGAACGGCGGCAGCAGCGCCGGCCCGGCAATCGCTTGCGGATCGCCGGGGAACAGCAGCGACGCCGACAGCGCCATGGCGATCAGCATCGCCAGGAGGAGGGCGCCGGCGACCGCCTCGGGCGTGCGCAGAAAGCGGCGGAGCGGGCTCATGCGTCGGCCTCGCCGGCGCCGACGCGCGGGTCGAGGAAGGCATAGGCGATGTCTACGGCAAGGTTGATGACAATGACCAGGACGGCGCTGGTGAGAATAATGCCAAGCAGAAGCGGCGTATCGCGGGAGGCGACTGCCTCCTGCGCCAGGCGGCCGAGGCCGGGCACGGAAAACACGCTCTCGATGACGACGCTGCCGCCGAGCATCTGCGCCGACTGCAGGCCGAGCATGGTGACCAGCGGCAGCAGCGCATTGCGGGCGACGTGGGCGAGCACGATGCGACGGCGTGACAACCCTTTGGCGCGTGCGGCCAGGACGAAATCCTGCCGCCAGACCTCGGCCATGCCGGCGCGCATCATGCGCAGATAGAGCGCCAGATAGATGAAGCCGAGGGCGGAAACGGGCAGGATAAGATGGACAGCGATGTCGGCGACGCGATCAAGGCCGGTCTTGTCAGAGGCCAACGTCTCGATGCCGCCGATCGGCAGCCAGCGCAGATCGACGGCAAAGACGACGATCAGCACCAGTCCGAGCCAGAACCCAGGCACGGCATAAAGCGCCAGCGAACCGATCGACAGGAAGCGATCGCGAAAACTGCCCGGCCGCGCGCCGGCATAGATGCCGAGTGCCGAGCCGAGCCCGAAGGAGAGCGCGGTGGCGCTGACCATCAACAGCAGCGTGTTGGGCAGGCGCTCGAGGATGACGTCGCGGATCGGCCGGGAGAAGGTCACCGACTGGCCGAGGTCGAGATGCAGCAGCGCCCAGAGATAGTTGGCCAGCCGCGTCAGTTCCGACTGGTCGAGGCCCCAGCGATGGCGCAACAGCTCGATCATGCCGGCGTCGCCGCCGGTCGAGACGATATAGGCGTCGACCGCGTCGCCGGGGGCAGCTTCGAGCAGCAGGAAGGTGCCTATGACGACGATCAGCAGCACGAAGATGCTGCCGACGAGGCGACGGCGGAGCAGGGTGAGGGCGCGGGTCATGGGAAAAGGACGCCGGCCTGATCGTGAGAGGTGCGGTGTCTGGGCACCCCCCTCTGTCCTGCCGGACATCTCCCCCGCAAGGGGGGAGATTGGATGTCACCGACGGCTTCGCCAATTTTCGAGGTTGCATAATTGGCGGGGCGGACAAATAGCCGATCTCCCCCCTTGCGGGGGAGATGTCCGGCAGGACAGAGGGGGGTGTGAAGGATCGCGGCCTTAGGCCATGTCTCGCCCCCGATTTCGCCGCAAACTCTCATCCGCGCAACTGTGTCACGATTCCAGATACGTGTCCGCCCAGTTCGACACCGCCCAGCGCGGGTTGTTGGCGATGTTGCCGACAGTGTCGCGCGCGACGCTGATAAAACTCCATTCGGCGACGTTGATCAGCGGCAGGTCGGTGGCCACCTCCTTCTGGAATTCCTTGTAGAGGTCGGTGCGGGCTGATGCGTCGAGCGTCTCCGATGCCTTGGCGATGAGCGCGTCGAGCGCGTCGTTCTTGTAGCCGCCCTGGTTGGAGAACGGCACGCCGTCCGGAATGCCGCTCTGCACCAGGATGGTGGTGGAAATCGCCGGGTCGCCGCGGAACACCGGCGGGCCGACGGCGAGGTCGAAGGCGTGATCGGTGTAGACCGCCTTGATATGCGCGGCCGAGTCGTTGTTGACGAGCTCTGCGTCGATGCCGATGGCGGCGAGCGCCTGGCGCAGATAGTCGCCGAACTGCTTGGTCTCGTTGAAATAGGGCGCAGGCAGCAGTTTTAGCGTGAAGCGCTTGCCGTCCGGACCTTTCTTGTAGCCGGCCTCGTCGAGCAGCGCGTTGGCCTTGGCGACGTCGAAGGCATAGGTCGGCACATCGGCGGTGTAGAATTGCGGATCGTTCTTCGGCACCGGACCGGTGGCCGTGGCGGCATAGCCGAGGAACACCGTCTTGATGACGAAATCCTTGTCGATGGCATGCGCGATCGCCTGGCGTACTTTCAGGTCGGCCAGTTCCTTGCGGCGATGGTTGATCTCGACGACAAGCTGATAGGTCAGCCCTTCGTAACCCTTGGAGATCACCTTCAGGCCCGGCACTTTCGAGATGCGGTCGAGGTCGGCCAGCGGCACGGCGGAAAAGGCTGCGAGCTGGATCTCCTCGGCCTCCAGCGCGCTCGCCGCTGACGTGCGATCCGGCAGCACCTGATAGATGATCTCGTCGAGATAGGGCTCGTCCTTGCCCCAGTAATCCGTGTTCTTCGTCAGCCGGTAATATTGGCCGGCCTTGTACTCGCCGAATTTGAACGGCCCGGTACCGATCGGCGCGTTGTTGGCCGGGTTGTCCTCGATCTTGCCGACCTCGTAGATGTGCTTCGGCACCACGCTGCTCAGCGCCGGCAGCGCGTTGCGGATCAGCTGGAACGGCGTCGGCTTGGCGAATTTGAAGATGGCGGTGAGATCGTCGGGCGTGTCGACGCTGGCCAGATCCTTGAACACAGTGCGGCCGAGATTCTGCAGCGGCTTCCAGATCTGCAGCGCCGAAAAGGCGACGTCGGCCGAAGTGAACGGCTTGCCGTCATGCCATTTGACGCCGTCGCGCAGTTTGAACGTCGCCGAGAGCCCGTCGGCGGCACCTTCCCAGCTCAGCGCCAGCCGTGGTGCAAGCCCGTCCTTGCCGTCGAAGGAGGCTTCGGCCAGCGTTTCGACGATCTTGCTGGAGATGAAGAACACGCCGTTGGAGGCGACAATCGCCGGGTTGAGGTTGCGCGGTTCGGAATCGGCGGCAAGCACCAGCCGCCCGCCCTTCTTTGGCGTCTGCGCCCAGCCCGGTGCCGGCATTGCGGTGGAGGCCAGCAGCATTGCCGAACCGGCAAGCATCGTGCGTCTGGAAATCGTGAAACCTGACATGATCGAACTCCGTCCTCTCCGCGACCCGGTCGGGTGCGCCAATACCCCTCGGACGCCGGCAAGCCCGCCAGCATCCCTTGCGGCGGCAATTATGAGCTTTGCCGAGGGTTTCGCCAGAGACGGAATTGGCGCATCCTCGCTTGGCTTTGAAATTTTCGTCCGCTGGACCAGTTTGGAGGGCGTGGCTCAGTTCAATCAATCTGGTAAGACCAGATTGATTGAATGTGCGACGAATGACAACATAGAGACGTAGAGAGGCGACATTTCATCTCTTTCTGGCTGGACCAGAATGGGCAAAATGGTGCAGATTTGACCACTGCCAAGGGATCGGGAGCGGAACTGCGGCGATCCGGCTATTCAGGGAGAGAGAGATGAACATTGCTCCGGGCAAGAATGCCGTCGGCAATATTCCGTTCGACCAGGCAAGGGTCGACCGGCTGATGGAGGAGGCCGGCATCGATGTGCTGCTCGCCACCTCCAAGCACAACACGCAATATCTTCTGGGCGGCTACAAGTTCATCTTCTTCGCCGCCATGGATGCGATCGGCCACAGCCGATACCTGCCGATCGTCGTCTACGAAAAGGGTGGGCCGGACCATGCCGCCTATATCGGCAACCGCATGGAAGGCGGCGAACATCAGAACAACCCGTTCTGGACGCCGACGCTGCACGCCGCCTGCTGGGGCACGCTCGACGCCGCCAACCTTGCGGTCGAGCATCTGCAGAAGATCGGCAAGGCCGGCGCCCGCATCGGCATCGAGCCTGGCTTCCTGCCGTCGGACGCCTATACGCTGATCCGCAAGGCGTTGCCGGATGCCAGGCTGATCGACGCGACCGACATGCTGGAGCGCATGCGCGCCATCAAGACCGATGCGGAACTGGAGAAGCTGCGCACGGCCTCCGAACTGATCACCGATTCCATGCTGGCGACCATTGCCTGGGCGCGCGAAGGCACGACCAAGGGCGAGATGATCGAACAACTGCGGCGCGAGGAAACCAATCGCGGCATTCATTTCGAATATTGCCTGCTGACGCTGGGCTCCAGCCACAACCGCGCCGCTTCACCGCAGGCGTGGAAAAAAGGCGAGGTGCTGTCAATCGATTCCGGCGGCAATTATCACGGCTATATCGGCGACCTCTGCCGCATGGGCATCCTCGGCGAACCGGATGCCGAACTTAGAGATTTGCTGGCCGAGGTCGAGACGGTGCAGCAGGCGGCCTTCTCCAAGGTCAAAGCGGGCACGCTGGGCGGCGACATGATTTCGCATGCCGAGGGCGTGCTGAAGGCTTCGAAGGTCGCGCCCTACACGGATTTCTTCGCCCATGGCATGGGGCTGATCACGCATGAAGCGCCGTTCCTGATGACGAACCATCCGGTCACCTATGAAGGCACCTATGCGGCCAAGCCGCTGGAGAAGAACATGGTGCTTTCGGTGGAGACAACCATGCTCCACCCGACGCGCGGCTTCATCAAGCTGGAGGACACGCTGGCGGTCACCGACACCGGCTATGTGATGTTCGGTGATCGTGGCAGGGGATGGAACAGGGGTGGTGCGGCCTAGCTGGTACTGAAGGGCGCTGCCCCCTCACCCGGATTGCCATCCGAATAGCGAAGAGCAATTCGGGGCAATCCGACCTCTCCCCGAGGGGAGAGGTCGGAGCCGGCGATGATGCTCGTCTCTTCTCCCCTTGGGGAGAAGGTGGCCGCGAAGCGGCCGGATAAGGGGGGCCTCCCAGCAAACGCGGGAACGGAGGAAAGATCACTGCCCCGCCGGAACCAGCCTGAAGTCCGGTAATTCCCGCAAAACCAGTTCGGGCCCTGCCGGCGAATAGACGACGAAAAGCTGCATCGGCCCGTCGCCGGTGTTCAGCGTCGAATGAAAGCGGCTTTCCGGCACATAGATGGTGCAGCCGGGGCCGACTTTTGCGACCACCGGATTGCCCTTTTCGTCCTCAACCATCTGCTCGCCATGACCGGAGATGACGAAGATGATTTCTTCCGCGCCCGGATGATTGTGGCGCGTGTGACCCTTGCCGGAAGGCAGGTCCACCACACCGCCGGAAAAGCGGGTTGCGCCATTCACTTCGGGCGCCACCGTCAGCGCCAATTTTCCCCAGTCGAAGCCGAAGGCGCTGACGTCCTTCGGGTAGACAAATACCTTGCTCGTGTCAGTCATCGTCTCATCATCCCTTCTTTTTCTTCGTGGTCTTGTCACCACCAAGTGTCACCGCCTTGAAATCGGCCGTCTGTTTGGCGATCGCGGCTTCCGCCGGCAGCCGTTCCATCGAACTTGCGCCATAGAAGCCGTGCAGGCCCTTGGCCTGGGAGAGAATATAGCGGGCGTCGTCGGGCATCGAAATCGGGCCGCCATGGCAAAGCAGGATGACATCCTTGCGCACCGAGCGCGCGGCATTGGCGATGGCGTCGATCTCCTGAACGCAGTCGTCGAGCGACTTGGCTGACGTGGCGCCGATCGAGCCGCCTGTCGTCACACCCATATGGGCGACGACGATGTCGGCGCCGGCTTTTGTCATGGCGCGGGCTTCGTCGGGGTTGAAGACATAGGGCGTGGTCAAGAGATCGAGCTTGTGCGCCGAGGCGATCATGTCGACCTCGAGGCCGAAGCCCATGCCGGTTTCCTCGAAGCTTTGCCGCATGCTTCCGTCGAACAGACCGATGGTGGGAAAGTTCTGCACGCCGGAAAAGCCCATGGTCTTCAGCTCGGCCAACAGCAGCGGCATGATGACGAACGGGTCGGTGCCGTTGACGCCGGCAAGCACAGGCGTGTGTCTGACCACCGGCAGCACCTCATAGGCCATTTCCTTGACGATCTCGTTGGCATTGCCATAGGCGAGCAGGCCGGCGGCCGAGCCGCGCCCGGCCATGCGGTAGCGGCCGGAATTGTAGATGATGATGAGGTCGATGCCGCCGGCTTCCTCGGCTTTCGCCGACAGGCCGGTGCCGGCGCCGCCACCGACGATCGGCACGCCCTTGTCGATCATTCCCCTGAATTTCTTCAATATGTCCTTGCGCGGTATGGCGGGCATCTTTGATATCTCTCACTGTCTGGCGATGTCGAGGAAGGCTGATGTTGCAGCCTTTGCGAATTCCGGGTCGTTGATGTGCAGCGGCAGGCGCGTCACGCGGCGCTTGCTGTTGGGCTTGATGGTGCGCTCGATGGCATCGAACAGAACGGCGTCGGCTTCCGGGTCGAAGAAGGCGCCGCCTTCGATGTCGAGCGCCGAGACGCCTTTTTCCGGGATGAGAAAATGCACCGGCCCCCCGCAGCGGGCGAGCTTGGTGCCGATCCACTCGCCGATCGCACGGCATTCGTCCGCCGTGGTGCGCATCAGCGTGACATTCGGATTGTGTTCGTAGAACAGCCGATCGCGATAGTGCTCCGGGATGGTCGAAGGCGCCCAGAAGTTCACCATGTCGAGCGCGCCGACGGAGCCGACATAGGGCAGCCCCGTGCGAGCGATGGCGCCGAAACGATCGTCAGTCGCCGGCAGCACACCGCCGAATAGCAGGTCGCAGACTTCGGTCGTGGTGATGTCTACGACGCCGGACAGCAAGCCGCTGTCGGCCAGCTTTTCCATGCTGCGGCCGCCTGTGCCGGTGGCGTGGAAGACCATGCAGTCATATCTAGAACGGAGCTGCTCGGCGATGGCGGTCACGCAAGGCGTGGTGACGCCGAACATGGTGAGGCCGATCGACGGCCGGCCGTCGGGCGGTGGCGCCGGCCTTGCCGCCATGCCCGATATCGCCTGGGCGGCATTGTGCAGCACGACACGGGAGAGCCGGTTCAGTCCGGCCATGTCGGTCACAGCAGGCATCATGATGATGTCGGAAACGTCGACGTAGGGTGCGGTATCGCCGGAGGCGAGCGTCGAGACCATGATCTTGGGCAAGCCGAGCGGCAGGGCGCGCATGCCCGACGTGATGATCGATGTGCCGCCACCGCCGCCGATGCCGATCATGGCTGCGATGTCGTTGCGCGATTGGGCAAAGCGGGCGAAGGCGATGCCCATCGCGGCGACCGCGGCGCCACGATCATTGCCGCCGAGCACGGCGTCACGGCCGCCGGGATGATGGTCGGCGATTTCCCTCGCGCTGATATCGACGGGGATGGTTGCGCCGCGCGTTCCGACATCGACACGGCTAACGAGGGCGCCCGCAGCAGCGATCGCATCGGCCAGGAAGGCGAGTTCCTCGCCCTTGGTGTCCGCGGTACCCACCACATAGATACGCTTCATTGCGCTCTCCCAATCCTGGCAGGCGCGATGCCGCCTCCATCACTCATTGCCCGGGCCGCTCGACGATGCGGACGCCATTGCAAATTTTTGAGACGAGCGTATCGTATTGGCATGAATGTCTCACGTCAACAATCCGCTGCGATCGACGACGCTGAACGGGCAACCGGTCCAGTGCCCGAACGTGGGCCGCGCGCGCGGACGAAACGGCTGATGCTGGAGACGGCAACAAGGCTGATGCAGGCGGGCGTCACACCTTCGGTCAGCGAGGTCGCCGAGGCCGCCGAGGTTTCCCGCGCTACCGCCTATCGTTACTTCCCGAGCCAGGCGGTGCTGGTGCAAGCGGTGGTCGACGAGGGGCTGGGGCCGATCCTCACCTGGCAATCGACCTCCGCCAATGCCGAGCGCCGGGTCGCGGAGCTGTTCGACACGGCCATGCCGCGCATCGAGGCCTTCGAAGCCACGTTCAAGGCAGCACTGAAGCTGTCGCTCGATCAATGGGCGCGACGTCAGGCCGGCACGCTGGGCGGTGAGCCCGCCTTTACGCGCGGCCATCGCATCGACTTGCTGAAAGATGCGATCGCGCCGCTCAAGGGCCGTTTGCCGCCGCGCGACTTCAAGCGGCTGGCGCAGGCGCTGTCGCTGATCTTCGGCGTCGAGGTGCTGATCGTGCTCAAGGATATCTGGGGGCTGGACAGCCGCCGGACGAGGGCGGTCGCACAGTGGGCGGCCGGGGCGCTGGTGCGTGCGGCAGTCGCGGAATCGGTCGATGAAGGAGGCAGCCTCGATCCGAAGGCAGTCATGAAATAGAACCTAACTGGTTCGACCAGATTGGCATGCACACTACCGATCTTAGCCGTTGGGTGGAGTATCGGACAATACCCAATCATATCACTGAGTAGGAAAATCTTGGTAAAACAGGCAGATAAAGCGGGAATCCCATGGCAATGGCCATGTCAAGCTGCCAAGAAAGGGCTTGACGTGCATGCAAAATTGGTAATACCAGATTGGATCAGAAATGCGGATCGAAAGTGAGGGCTGCGATCCATTTTCCGGCGGGGCGAGGAGGCTCGAAACCGGAAAGGTGCGATCACGGGAGGAACTACCAGGGCCGGCCACGTTGCCGGCTCGCACGATAAGGTAGAACGCGCACAAGGGAGGAAATCATTATGCGCAAGTTAGTGACCAGCGTACTTGCTGGTATCGGCTTAACGCTTGCCTGCGGAACGTCCGTTTACGCGCAGGAAAAGTCACTCACCATCTTCTGGGCTGAATGGGATCCCGCAAACTATCTGCAGGAACTCGGCAACGAGTACGAGAAGCAAACCGGCGTCAAGATCACGGTGGAAACCACCCCGTGGGCCGATTTCCAGACCAAGGCCTTCACCGAGTTCAACGCCAAGGGCAGCGCCTATGACCTGGTCGTCGGCGACTCGCAATGGCTTGGTGCCGCCTCCGAGGGCGGTCACTATGTCGACCTCACGGACTTCGTCAAAGAGAACCAGGTTCTCGACAAGATGGCTCCGGCGACGGTCAAGTTCTACTCCGAATATCCCGGCAACAGCGGCAAATACTGGTCGATCCCGGCCGAGGGCGACGCAGTGGGCTGGGCCTACCGCAAGGACTGGTTCGAGGACCCGAAGGAAATGGAAGCGTTCAAGGCCAAGTATGGCTACGAACTTGCCGTTCCCAAGACCTTCAAGGAAATGACCGACATCGCGGAGTTCTTCAATAGGCCCGACCAGAACCGCTACGGCATCGCCATCTACACCCAGAACCAGTATGACGGCCTGGCGATGGGCTTCGAGAACGCGCTGTTCTCGTATGGCGGTGAGCTCGGCGACTTCGGCACTTACAAGGTCGACGGCATCATCAACTCGGACAAGGCGGTAGCCGCGGCAGAAAACTACCGCAAGCTGTTCGGCTTCACGCCTCCGGGCTGGACCAACGCCTTTTTCGTCGAGAACAACCAGGCCATCACCGAAGGCCTGGCGGCGATGAGCATGAACTACTTCGCCTTCTTCCCCTCGTTGATCAACGAGGCGTCGAACCCGCATGCCAAGAACACCGGCTTCTTCGCCAACCCGGCAGGTCCAGGTGGTGAGCAATTCGCCGCGCTCGGCGGCCAGGGCATTTCCGTCGTCTCCTATTCCAACAACAAGGAAGAGGCGATGAAATTCCTGAAGTGGTTCATCCAGGACGATACGCAGAAGAAGTGGGCAGCCCTCGGCGGCTACACCTGCAACAAGGCCGTGCTGGAATCGGCCGAGTTCCAGAACGCCACGCCCTACAACAAGGCCTTCTACGACACGATGTTCAAGGTCAAGGACTTCTGGGCGGTGCCGGAATATGCGGAACTGCTGCAGCAGCTCAACCAGCGTGTCTATCCGTACATCGTAAACGGCGATGGTACGGCCAAGGAAATGCTGGATGCGCTGGCGAAGGATTGGGACGCCACGTTCAAGAAATACGGCCGCGGCCAATAACCGACATGTAGTGCGGAGGAGGCCCGTGCCTCCTCCGTTTTCTTTTTCAGGAATGGGAGCAGGTCTTGGCGACCACAATGATCACACCGCTGAATACCTCCTCCAGAGCCGCCTCTCGCGGCCTCAGCGACATTTCGATACGCAACCTCTTCATCATCCCGACGATCGTGTTCCTGATCGTCTTCAACATCTTTCCGCTGATCTATTCGCTCGGCTATTCCTTCACCGACTTCCGCGCGTCGACCAATGCGCCGGCCAATTTCGTCGGACTGAAGAACTATCGCGAACTCCTCAGCGACCCTTATATCTGGAACAATTTCGCGGTGACCGCGAAATACGTCATCGTCTCGGTCGTCGGTCAGGTTGTCGTCGGCTTTGGAACGGCGATGCTGCTCAATCGTACCATTCCGCTCAAGGGCCTGATCACGACATTGCTGCTCTTGCCGATGATGCTTTCGATGGCGGTGGTCGGCCTGTTCTGGAAACTGCTCTACGATCCGTCCTGGGGTGTCATCAACTACGTGCTCGACCTCGGCAAATTCCAATGGCTCGGCGATCCGAAGATGGCGCTCTACGCGGTCGCGTTCACAGACATCTGGATGTGGTCGCCCTTCGTCATGCTGTTGTCGCTCGCCGGGCTTTCGGCGGTGCCGAAGCATCTTTATGAAGCTGCCGCGATCGACCGCGCCGGGCCGTTCTATACCTTCTTCCGCATCACGCTGCCGCTGGTCGCGCCGATCCTGATGATCGCGGTCATCTTCCGCACCATGGAAGCCTTCAAGACTTTCGATCTTGCCTATGTGCTCTCGACGCAGCCGAGCACCGAGGTGATTTCCATCCGTCTCTACAAGATGGCTTTCCAGGAATGGCAGACAGGGCGCTCCTGCGCGCTTGCCTATATCGTGCTGATCATGGTGCTGGCGATCACCAACATCTATGTGAAATACCTCAACAAAGTTAAGGAGCGCTGAGATGGCGGCCGTCCAGACTTCGGGTGAACGGGCGCTCAACAAGGTCGCTATTGTCGCCGTTCTTTTGGTGACGATCATCTTCCTGGCGCCGATCTACTGGATCGTGGCGACCTCGTTCAAGCCACGCAACCTGGCCACGACGATCCCGCCGACCGTGATGTTCGAGCCGACCATCTCGCCTTTCGTCAAACTTTTCACAAAGCGCTCACAGTTGCGCAGCCCGCCGTCGGCCGAAGAATATGCCGCCGCGCCGTGGTGGGAGCGCGTCGTGTTCGACGGCGGCGAGAAGATCGTGCGCGACGGCAAGGGCCAGGTGCAATGGTCGGGATATCCGAGCCGCTTCCTGAATTCGCTCATCATCGCCATCACCTCGACGGTGTTGGCGGTCGGCATGGGGACATTCACCGCCTATGGCTTCTCGCGTTTCAAGGTGAAAGGGGAGGCGGACCTGCTCTTCTTCATCCTGTCGACGCGCATGTTGCCGGCGGTGGTGGTCGCCATTCCGATGTTCCTGATGTACCGGGCAGTCGGGCTCAACGACACGCATCTGGGCCTGATCATTCTCTACACCGCCTTCAACCTGTCCTTCTCCGTGTGGCTGATGAAGGGTTTCATGGACGAGATCCCGAAGGAGTATGAGGAGGCAGCGCTTGTCGACGGCTACACGCGCATGGAGGCGTTCTTCAAGATCGTGCTGCCGGAGGCCGCCACGGGCATCGCCGCCACCGCCGTGTTCTGTTTCATCACCGCGTGGAACGAATACGCCTTTGCGCTGATCATGACCAACCGCCGCGCCCAGACCGCGCCTCCCTTCATCCCGAGCCAGGTCGGTTCGGGCCTGCCGGACTGGACGGTGATCGCCTCCGGAACCTTCCTGTTCCTGCTGCCGGTCGCCATCTTCACCTTCCTGCTTCGCAACCATCTGTTGCGCGGCATGTCCTTCGGAGCGATCCGCAAATGAGTTTTCGCGCCATCAACCAGAAATACCTCGAGCCCGGATCGCAGATCCTGATGGTGCTCGGCATCATCGCGCTCTGCCAGCCCTGGAGCATGCTGCTGCACACCTATGGCCTGACCATCATCCTGATCGGACTCGTCGGCTTCAACGTAACCTCCAAGATCGCGCCCGAGGAAAAGGCCGGCACCGGCCAGGTGCGCAATCCGGGAGCACAGCATTGACCCAGATCGAGCTTCGCGGCGTCCAGAAATTCTTCGGCGCCGTCCAGGTCATCAAGGACCTGAACCTCAAGATCGCCGACAACGAGTTCATCGTGCTGCTGGGCCAGTCGGGCTGCGGCAAGACGACAACGCTGCGCGCCATCGCCGGGCTGGAAACCATCGACGAGGGCGACATCTTCATCGACGGCAAGCCGGTACAGCATTTGAAGGCCGCCGACCGCGACATCGCCATGGTGTTCCAGTCGTTCTCGCTCTATCCGCATATGAGCGTCTACGAGAACATCGCCTTCCCCTTGCGTGCCACGCGCAAGAGCAAGACGGAGATCGACAGCGAGGTTCGCTCCGTCGCCAAGACGCTGCAGATCACCGACCTGCTGGACAAGAAGCCGTCGGCGCTCTCGGGTGGCGACATGCAGCGCGTCGCCATCGGCCGGGCGCTGGTGCGGCGGCCGAAGGCCATGCTGATGGACGAGCCGATCGGCGCGCTCGACGCCAAGCTGCGCGAGGAGATGCGCGCGGAAATCAAGCGGCTGCACATCAAGCAGGGCTCGACCACCATCTATGTCACGCACGACCAGATCGAGGCCATGAGCCTGGCCGACCGCATCGTCATCATGCACGCAGGCGTCTTGCAGCAGGTCGGCACGCCCGACGAGGTCTATTCGCAGCCGGCAAATCTGTTCGTGGCGCAATTCGTCGGCAGCCCGGTGATGAATGTCACCGATGCCGCAGTCGCCGAGACCGGATCCGCGGTCTCGGTAACGGTCGGCGGCGCGGCTTCCGGCTTCGAATTTCCGCAGGCATTGCTGTCGAAGCTCAACGGCCATGCCGGGCGGCAGCTCGCGCTGGGCATCCGCCCGGAGGGCGTGCTCATTCGGCGCGAGGCAACCGAGGGCTTCGTGCCTGTCGACACGCATATCGTCGAGCCGCTCGGCTCCTTCGACATCGTCGATCTCAAGGTGGGAACCGAGTTGCTGCGGGCCCGCACCAAGAGCGGCTTCGTTGCCGGACCCGGTGAAAGGGTCTTCGCCAGGATCGACCCGACCCAGGCGCACTTCTTCGACAAGGCAAGCGGCAAGTCGCTTGAGGTGAGACTCTGATGGCCCATATCCAGCTCAAGAACATCTCGAAGACCTTCGGCAACCACACTGCGCTCACCGGGCTCGATCTTGATATTGCCGATGGCGAGTTCTTCGTGCTGCTGGGCGAGACGGGCGCCGGCAAGACGACGACGCTGCGGCTTATCGCCGGCCTGGAAAAGCCGAGCGAAGGCCAGGTCTTCATCGACGGCGTCGATGTCGCCGACTGGGGTGCGGCCGAGCGTGACGTGGCGCTGGTGCTGCAGCAATATTCGCTCTATCCGCGCTACACGGTGCGCGAAAATCTAGAATTCCCGCTCAAGCCGAAAATCCGCCGGCTGCCCGACGCCGAGATCAAGGATCGCGTCGACCGTGCCGCCCGTACGCTGCGGATCGAGCATCTGCTCGACCGCAAGACGGATCGGCTGTCCGGCGGCGAGATGCAGCGCGTCTCGATCGGCCGCGCCATCGTGCGCAAGCCGCGTGTGTTCCTGATGGACGAGCCGCTGTCGGCGCTCGACGCAAAGCTGCGCGAGGCGCTGCGGACTGAACTGAAGAACCTGCAGATGCAGCTCGGCGCCACCTTCCTGTTCGTCACCCACGACCAGATCGAGGCGATGTCGATGGGCGACAAGGTGGGCGTGCTCAACCATGGCCGCATCGTCCAGACCGGTACGCCGCACGAGATCTACAACAACCCGCGCGACACCTATGTGGCAAGCTTCGTCGGCTCGCCGCCGATGAACCTCATCGACGGCAAGCTTGTGAACGGCCGCGCGGTGATGGCTCCGTTGAACTTCGAACTGCCTTTTTCGCAGGGCGCCAAGACTTTTGGGGGGCTAAAGGCGGGTGCGGCGACCGACGGTCGCCCGCTCGTCTTCGGCATTCGTCCCGAGGACGTCTATCTCGAGAGCGGCGCGCCGGTCGAGGCGCGCGTCCACGACGTCGAGAATCACGGCGTCGAAAAGATCCTGACGCTGCGCGTCGGCGACGCGACGCTGCGTGCCACCGTGCCGGCCAGGACTGACGTCGCCATCGAGCAGGCGGTGCGCTTTGCCTGGAACCCCGACAAGGTGGTGCTGTTCGACAAGGGCAGCGGCGTCAGCTTGCGACACGCCTCATAGGCTGCATCCCAGCCTATTTCTGGAAGTAGGTTTCGTAGGGCGTGTCGTTGATCAGCAGGATCACGCATTCCGTGTCGGAGACGCAGGCGTCGTCATGCATCTCATCGGCCTTCTGGGTCCAATAGGATCCAGGAGGCAGTTCGACCTTGGTCGCCTCGCCGCCATCCATCTGCCAGTGCGCCCACAGCCCCTTTATGACCACCGCGCGATAATCCGCGGTATGCGCATGGACCGGTGCACGCCAGTTGCCGGGAACCTTCAGCAACGTGCCTGCCGGGCCCTTGGCCCGCTCGCCCCACAATGGGCCAAGACGATGCGGCTGGTCGGGTACTTCCGCCACATAGGGGATCTTGTCGGCCGGCAGGTAGCTGTCCTCGAGGGCAAAGGCGCGCCCGGGAACCGCAAGCATGACGGCGAGTGCGATGACCTTCGGATAATTTGGCATTGGTTCTCCTCTTCGGACCGACTGGACGCCGGCCTCTCGCTGCTTGGTTCTGGCAAGCTATTGCATGCGGGTGGCCCGGCAATGGCATTGCGTCCGGAAGGCTTGGCAAATCATCCAGACCCGGCAATTCATCCAGACCCGGCAATCCACGGCCGCGGATCCGGGATCGCCTCAGCGGTTTTCGGAGGTGCTGTCGACAGTGCGCAGGTGGCTGGGCGCGATGCCTATGATGCGCTTGAACGCCCGGCTGAACGACGCTTCGGAATCGTAACCCAGTCTGGCGGCGACCACTGATACCCGCATCCGATCGTCGATCAGCCATTGCCGCGCCTGGTGCATGCGTATGTGGGCGACATATCTCGCCGGTGTTTCGCCAACGATGGCCGTGAAGCGTTCGGCGAAGGCCGATCGCGAGGCGCCCATTTCGCGCGCGAGCGCTTCGACGGTCCAGTTCCTGTCGGGTTGCAGATGAATGGCGGCAAGTACGCGGCCGATGTCGCGATCCTTGATCGCCGCGATCCAGCCCCTGGTGTCGCCGCCACTGTTTTCTGCCCAGGAACGGATGATGCTTGCAGCCAGCACGTCGGCCAGTCGCGCCAGCATGCCGCCAGAGCCGGCCCGGTTCATTGTGATTTCGCCGGCCATGGCTTCCAGCAGATGCGGAATACCTGGCTCGCCAGCCATCAATTCCTTGGCGCGCATCATGTCCGGCATCATGCCCAGCAAGGGGTGCGACCCGTCCAGGTTGAAGTGCATGCTGCCGCAAAACAGCAAGGTTTTCGGGCCGTGGCCGCCGTTCGAGACATTGAAGACATTGTCCTGCAAAGGCTCGACAGTGTAGCTTTCGATCGGCACGGCCGGAATGCCAGGCGCGCTGGCAACGACATGCTCGGCACCGCGCGGCAAGAGCAATGCATCGCCGGGTGTCAGCTCAATCCATTCCCCGGCTGGCGAAAACAGCCAGCATTGGCGGCGGCCGATAAAGTGAAACCTTGCTGCCTTCTGGGCAGGAAACAACACGGCCCATGGGTCTGAAAGTTCGCAGCGGCCATAGTCGACGCCATCAAGCCGCAATCCGCGCAAGATGTCGGTTAGCGGACCGTCCGAGGCCGGGAAGGCAGTCTTGGGCGAGGTGAAAACCATGCTGATTTCTCTAGCCTGGAATCACCAGTCCGTCACGGCCTCCATGCGTCAGCTCAGGGGCAACAAACTCGGGCCAACGGGTTCCTCCGCCGGGGCGTCGGCTGACGTAGCATCAAACGCAAAACCCACCTGTGCGGCGGGTCACTGGCGCAAATCAGCACCATGGGCAAAAATGTAGCATAGCTGAGGTCACCGAGTCAAGAAAAAATTCCTATCGCGAAAAGCTGCCGGCAAAAAAACTGCCGGGACCGCCGAACTGGGTGCTGCCTTTGTCAAGCTGAGTTCGGAACCCTGTGCGTCAGCTGGCCTGGCGGATATCGGCCTGTTCCTCGGCCCGGAGATGGCTGGGCGCCGAGCCGATGACGCGCTTGAAGGCGCGGCTGAAGGCGGCGTCCGATTCATAGCCGAGACGCGCCGCAACGACGGAGATCTTAATCCGGTCGCGGACCAGCCATTGCCGTGCCTGATGCATTCTGACCTGAGTGACATATTTTGCCGGGGTTTCGCCGACGATGGTGGCGAAGCGATCGGCAAATCCCGATCGCGAGGCGCCCATCATCCTGGCCAGCGACTCGACCGTCCAGTCATGGTTTGGCTCGAGATGGATGGCGGCCAGCACGCGGCCGATTTCCGGGTCCCTGACGGCGGCGATCCAGCCGGAGGCGTCGCCGCAGCCGCGCTCGACCCATGAGCGGATGACGGTGGCGGCCAGTACGTCGGCCAGCCGCGCCAGGATGCCGCCGGAGCCGACGCGCTCCATCGTCACCTCACGCTCCATCGATTCCAGCAGATGCGGAATGCCGGGCTCATAGGCTTCCAACTCATGCGTGCGCATCACATCCGGCATCATGCCGAGCAGGGGGTGCAGGCCATCGAGATTGAAGTACATGCTGCCGCAAAACAACAGGGTTCCCGGCCGGCAGCATTCCGACATGCCTTCGTTCGACGTGCAGTAGACGTCCTTGCAGACCTCCTCGACTTCGTAGCCGTGGATCGGCCAGGCCTGGGCGCCGGGCTCGCTGGCCAGCACGTGCGCCGCACCGCGCGGCAGCAGCACCGCGTCGCCTGCCTTGAGTTCCACCCATTCGCCGGATGGCTGCTTCAGCCAGCAGCCTTTGCGGCCGATGAAATGAAACCGCGCCGCTGGCTGGGCTGGAAACTGAATGCCCCAGGGTTCCTTCAGTTCGAAGCGGCCGTATTCGACGCCATCGAGGCGCAAGCCACGCAAAATGTCGGTGAGCGGGTCGCCAGTGATCGGAATTTTGGACGAATTGTCAAGCATGATGGGGTTTCTAGCATGGAAGCTCCAGGTGGTCACTCCCTATGTTGCGTTGCAGCCAAATGCTGCGCTGCAAAACAACTCGGAGACTGACCATGGCCGAACAGGCGACAGGCGTCATCGACGCCACACTTTTGAACCCTGCGGACTCCGACGAACGAACCGAGCCGGCCTGGGGCGCCGTTGTTTCGCTGGCACTTGGTGTTTTTGGCCTCGTCACCGCTGAATTTCTCCCCGCCAGCCTGCTGACGCCGATGGCGCGTGATCTCGGCGTCAGCGAAGGCGTGGCCGGACAGGCGGTGACGGCAACCGCGATCGTCGGAGCCATTGCCGCACCCACCATGGCCATCATCACCAGGCGTATGGATCGCAGGCTGGTGATGTGGATGCTGACCGTATTCCTGATCCTGTCCAATCTTCTGGCCACCTTTGCCTCATCGCTGCCCGTGCTTCTGCTTGCCCGTGTCGTGCTCGGCGTAGCACTTGGCGGCTTCTGGGCGATGTCGGCAGCGATGGCGCTGCGGCTGGTGCCGATGCGATTGATGCCGCGCGCCATGTCGATCATCCTGACCGGCGTCTCGCTGGCGACCGTCTGCGCGGCGCCGGTCGGCGCTTACGTTGGTGACATCTGGGGCTGGCGCACGGCATTCATGATTGCGACCGTCGTCGCCGCCCTGGCACTGTTGGTGCAACTGGCCACCATTCCGAAATTGCCTCCCGTGGGTGTTGCAAGCTTCCGCACCTTGCTCGACGTGCTGAAGCGTCCGTCGATCAGGGTGGCGCTGCTGGTCGTGCTGCTGGTCGCTTCGGGACACTTTGCCGGCTTCACCTATGTCCGTCCGTTCCTCGAGAAGGTGCCCGTGCTCGACATCGAGACGATCTCGCTGGTGCTGCTGGCCTATGGCATTGGCGGTTTCTTCGGCAATGTCGCCGGCGGCATCCTGGCCGAGCGCAGCCTCAAGGCAGCCGTTGCGCTGGCGCCGTTGCTGATCGCAATGGCCGCCGCCTCGATGCTGATTTTCGGGGCTTCGCCGACGATCGCCGCTGCCGACGTCGCGGTCTGGGGCTTTGCTTTCGGCGCGGTGCCGGTCGGGCTGCAGAGCTGGCTGGTGCGGGCCGCGCCCGATCAGGCAGAAAGTGCCGGCGGACTGATGGTGGCGACGTTCCAGGTGGCGATCGCGCTCGGCGCCGTCTTCGGTGGCCTGCTGGTCGACCACACCGGCGTCGCCAGTGCCTTCGCCTATTGCGGCGCCGCGACATTGCTGGCGGCCATCGTTGTGTTCCTGCGCGGCCCGAAGCAGGCCGAGTAGCCTGGCCGCAATCAGGCTTCCCTGACACTGCGCGTCGGCCCGAGAACCATCACGGCTTTCGGGCCGGCGCCGTTGTGATGGCAGGGGCGAACAAACTCAGGCCGACCGCCCGTCGAAATCGAAAACCGACAGGGTCGAGGGGTCGAGATCGGCCACGCAGTTGATGTTGATGTAGGCACTGCGTTCGCTGCCTTCGCGGACATCCTCCGCAAAGGGATGGATGCCGCAGGCCCGGCAGAACCGGTGCGCGATGGCATGATTGCCGAATGTGTAGGTGCCGAGATCGTCGCCCCAGGCCAGGACCTGCAAGGTCCCGTGCGGGATGGCACACAACAGGGCGCCCTTGCGCGAGCAGATCGAGCAATTGCACCGCAAGGCGCCCGTCAGTTCGGCCTTGAATTCGAAGGCGACCTTGCCGCAGTGGCAGCTGCCTTTGTAGAGCATCGGATTTTCCTCGCATTAGACAGGGTGCAAAACCGCCTGCGCCGGGTTAAGTCTCGGCAAGCCATGCCCCAAGGACGTTCAAGGCGTTCGGAGTCCGACACCGAAAATGCAATCCGTTCGTGATCATCTGGAAACCATTCTCGCGCGCCTCGCCGCCCGTGCCGGCGAAGAGCGCGTGTTCACGAAGCTCTATGCCGAAGCCGCACGGGCCGCGGCTGATGCCAGCGATGCCCGCAAGCGGGCAAGTGTGACGCTAGGGCCGCTCGACGGCACCATCGTCTCGATCAAGGATTTGTTCGATGTCGCCGGCGAGCCAACCACGGCTGGCTCGCTGATGCTTAGGACCGCAGCACCTCCGCTGCGCGATGCCGTGATCGTCAGCCGGCTGCGGCAAGCCGGCGCGGTCATTATCGGCAAGACCAACATGACCGAATTCGCCTTCACCGCGATCGGCGACAACCAGCACTATGGCACGCCCGGCAATGCCGTGGACGCCAGCCGCATTCCGGGCGGATCTTCCTCAGGCGCCGGCGTCTCGGTCGGTGAGGCGACGAGCGAAATATCGATCGGTTCCGACACCGGCGGTTCGATACGCATTCCGGCTTCACTCAACGGTGTCGTCGGCTTCAAGCCGACTGCGCGGCGCGTGCCTCTTGCCGGCGCGTTCCCGCTGTCCGCCACGCTGGACTCGATCGGTCCGCTTGCCCGAACCGTCGCCCAATGTGCCGCCGCCGACGCCGTAATGGCCGGTGAAGTGCCGACCGCGCTGACGCCGATTGCCCTTGCAGGGCTTCGCGTCGGCATTCCACGCGGCGTTCTTTTCGAAGAGACGGAAGACGAGGTGGCGACCGCGTTCGACCGCTGCCTTGGCAAGATCGAACAGACGGGCGCGCGGATCGCCGACCTGTCGATCGACGATCTGCTTGCCGATATGCGGGCTGCCACCAAGCGGGGTTCGATCGCTGCGATGGAAGGGGCCGAAGTGCATGCCGACTGGCTGGCGACAGGGGCTTCGGTGCCGGTCGACCCGCATGTCAGCGGACCTTTGTCGCGGGCGGCAATGCTGCCGACGCCTGTCTACATCAGGGCAATGCGCCGCCGCACAGCGCTCGTCGCCGCCATGGACGAGCGGCTGGCATCGGTCGATGTGCTGGCTCTGCCGACCACGCCGGTGACGGCGCCGACCATCGTTTCGATGTCTGACGATGCCGAGTTGCGCGACCGCACCGAAGGCCTGCTGCTGCGCAACACGCAGGTCGCCAACCAGTTCGATCTCTGCGCAATCTCGCTGCCGATGCCGGGCACGGCGCTGCCCGCCGGATTGATGCTGGTGGCGCGCAACGGGCACGACCGGCGCCTGCTGCGGATTGCTGCTGAAATAGAACAGCTGCTTGGCGCGTGACCAGGGCTGACCTGCCTATCAGCGCGACGAACAGTGCTTGCGTTCGCTGTCCTTGGCGGTCCGCACAATATGGGTCGCGACCAGCCAGGGGAGATTGTGCTCCTTGCCGGTGATCGTCTGGGTGCGGTGCTCGATCGAGCCTCTGACGACGATCTTGCCGGCATAAAGCGCGTCGGAAAGATCGGTTATCGCCTTGTCGGCCTGCGGCAATCCGCTGGGGTCGATCGACACGCCCTTGATGATCGTGCCGGTGCCAAGGTCGAGCGCGCTGTTCGATGGGCAGGGCGCCTTGAAGCAGCGCAGCCCGTTGTCACAATAGACATAGCTGCTTTCGGCCGCGAATGACGGCATGGCGCAGAGCGAACACACGACGGCTACCAGGGATGCGAGGCGTGGATCGGACATGGCTCTCAACGTCGCGGAGAATTGGGGCGAAACCGCGATGTGTTACAGGCTCTCCGGAAACCGCCGCCGGTAGTGATCGACCACTTCCGGATTGCGCAGATTGACCGGCAGCTTGTTGGCCAGCACCAGCAAGGCTTCACCCGCCGCGCCGACGCCCATGCGCATCATCGATTCTTCGGTGATCCCGGCCATGTGCGGCGTGATGATGACAGTGTCGAAGCCGAAATAGGGATGATTCGACGGCAGCGGCTGCGTCGCAAACACGTCGAGCGCGGCGCCGCCGATACGGCGTTTCTGCAACGCCTCGATCAGCGCGTCGTCGTCGATGACCGGTCCGCGCGACACGTTGATCAGCAGCGCATTGGGCTTCATTCGGGCGATCCGCTCACGGTTGATCAGGCCGCGCGTTTCCGGCGTCAGCGGGCAGCAGAGCACGATGATGTCGCTCTGCTCGACCAGCGCGTCGATCGACAGGAAGCCGACCTTGTCCGGCGCCGGCTGCATGCTGCGCGTCGTTGCCACCACCTTCAAGTCGAAGCCGTGCGCGGCGATATGGCCGACCGCCTGGCCGACGGCACCGAGGCCGACGATGCCGATCGTCTTGCCGGCAAGCTCGATGTTGGAATTGGCGTGCTCGCGGCCGGCGAGCCAGCCTTTGGTGCGCAGGTCGCGGTCGACGGCGCGGAAATTGCGCAGCAAAGCAAGCGCCGCAAACATGACGTGCTCGGCAACCGAGCGGGCATTGACCGCCGGCACGTTCGCCACCAGCACGCCGGCGACGGTCGCTGCTTCCATGGGGATCATGTCGAGCCCGGCGCCATGGCGGATTGCCGCCTTCAGCAGCTTTGCGCCGTCGAAAAGCTGTGGTGGCAGCGGCGCGCGCACGATGACGATCTCGGCATTTTTAGCCTCGGCGGCCAGCGTGGCCGGATCGATGGCGGAGGCGACGACGAGTTCGCCGGCGCCTGAGAGCATGGCCGAGGCGCGCGGGTGCAGGGCGTGGGTCGTGAGGATACGGGCCATGTCGGTCAGGCTCTTTCGAGCGCCGGGCTTTGCGGCTCCTCGCCATGGCCCTCGATCAGGCCTTTCCAGTAGCTCTCAGCCCCTTGAAGATGGGCGCTCATCAGCGCCTGGGCGAGATTGCCGTCGCGGCGCAGCAGCGCCTCATAGATCTGGATATGCTCGGCATGCGAGCGCAGGTTGCGCTCGGGGTCGTTGAAATAGATCGGCAGGCGCTGCTCGCCCATCATGTAGTAGACGCTGCAGACATTGTGGAAGACGCTGTTCTTGGTGGCGCGCACGATTTCGAGGTGGAATTCGCGGTCTTCCCTGGCAAGCCCTTCACCGGCGGCGATGCGCTCTTCCGAAGCCTTCAGGATTTCGCGCAGCCGCTCGAAATTCTCCTCGGTGGCGCGCGAACAGGCAAGTTCGGCCGCCTTGATCTCGTGGATCTTGCGCAGTTCGACCGTCTCGTAGATCTGGATCGGGTCGAGCGGCAGGCCTGCGCGGGCAAAAAGCGCCATGGCCTCCACACTGGCCTGCTTGGTGTCGATGTAGATACCGGACTTGGCTCGACGCTCGACGATGCGCATGGCCTCCAGGATGGCCAGCGCCTCGCGGATCTGACCGCGGCTGACGGCGAAATGCTCCGCCAGTTCGCGTTCCGAAGGCGTTCGGCCGCTCTCCTTGTCCGAATGGGAGAACAGGTAGGCAGCGAGTTCTGCGAGGAGGTTCTTTTCTTTCATCGTCAACCGCGTTGCGCGTGCGCCTCCAGGAACCGCTCCGAAATGGTGAATCCCAGACCCGGTTTTTCCGGGATCGCTATCATACCGTCCCTGGCTTCGACAGTCTCTTCGACCAGATCATGGATCATCGGGTTGGCGCCAAGCGAATATTCGACGGTGAAACTCGACGGCGAGGCGGCGCAGACATGCAAGCCTGCGAAAAAACAGGGCGCGCCGGCCCACAAATGGGGTGCAAAGCGCAAATTGAAGGCGCTGGCGATGGTGCCGATCTTCATCGCCTCGCTGATGCCGCCGCAGAAAGCGGGATCAGGCTGGAAGATGTCGGCGGCTTTGAGCACGGCAAGGTCGCGGAAGGCATAGCGTGTCGCCTCGCTTTCGCCGGTGGCGATCGGGACGGCACCTGACGCCCGCACTTCAGCCATGCCGGGCTTGTCGTCAGCGATAATAGGTTCCTCGAACCAGGCGAGGTCCAAATCGTTGACAAGGTGGATGAAGCGCTTGGCCTCGGCCACCGTGTAGGTGCCGTGCGCGTCGACCATCAGTTCGACATCGGGGCCGAGCGCCTGCCGTGCGGCCCGCACGCGGGTGGCGGAAATGTGTGCCGCGCCATCCATGGCGCCAACGCGCATCTTCAGTGCCTTGAAACCGCCCTTGGCGATATAGGACTTCAACTGCTCGCCGATGGCGTCGGCGGCTGCCCAGCCGCCGGACGCATAGGCCGGCATGCGATCGAGCTTGCGGCCGCCGAGCAGCCGCCAGACCGGAACGCCAAGCGATTTGCCAAGAATGTCCCACAGCGCGATGTCGACGGCGCTGATGGCGGCGATGCTCATGCCGCGCCGCGCCAGTTGCGGCATGGCGTGGCCGCCACGCGCGGCGCTGTCGTGGCGCACGCCATTGTAGAGCATCTCCCATATGACGCCGATGTCGGCCGGATCGCGGCCGACCAGTTGCGGCCCGACCTCATGGTTCAGCATGTGGACGAGCGCACCGTAGCTGCCGGCACTGCCAGCGGCGTTCTTGCCTTCGCCCCAGCCGACCAGCCCGTCATCGGTCTCGATGCGCAGGATGGCGGCGTCGAAGGTCGTCACCTGACCGAAGTCGCTGCGGTGCTGCCGAGCGGCTTCGATCGGAACGCGGATCCACCAGGCTTGGACGGACTTGATACGCATATTCTTCCCCAGCCCCGCCGCCGGTCAGGGCGGAAGGGCGAATTTCCCAGAGGCAGTCGACTACTTGATCAGCGGCAGCAACGTTTCGGCGTTGATGCGCATCTGGTCGGTGTAGAATTTCTCGGTGAGCACGCTGGAGCCGTGGTCCTGGATGAACTTCAGCTGCTCGGGCGAGATGTCGACCGGATTGCGCTCGACCATGTCGGGATAGGGGGCTGCCGGCGTCCGGTCGACGGGCGCGACGAACTCGTTGGTCAGCGCGCCGTCGTAGCCGATCTCGCGCAAGGTGGCGACGATCTTCGGCCAGTCGATCTGGCCGAGGCCGGCGGCAAACCGGTTGTTGTCGGCGACATGGAAGTCGAACAGGCGCTTTCCGGCCTGCCGGATCGCGTCATAGACGTTAAATTCTTCCATGTGGATGTGATAGGCATCGAGGCAGACGCCGCATTCGGGGCTGACCGCGTCGGCCAGAGCGAGTGCCTGGGCGCCGCGATTGAACAGATAGGTCTCGAAGCGGTTGAGCGGCTCTACCGCGATCTTGACGCCGACCTTTTTGGCGTGGGTGAAGCATTCACGGGTGGCGTCGACGACCCACTTCCATTCCTCTTCTTCGGTCCCGTCAGGCACAACCTTGCCGACGGTCGCCGGAACCAGCGTGATGATCTCGCCATCGAGTTCGCTGACCATGGTCAGCACGTCCTTGACATATTGAACGGAACGCTCGCGCTGGCCCTGGTTCCTGGCGGCAAGGTTGCGCTCGCCCAGCATCAGGGTCACCGCGCCCCAGCAGCGAATACCATGCTCCTTCAGCAACGCCCGGGTCTCCTTGGTCTTGTACTGCTCGGGCTCGCCGGAAATCTCGATCGACTCATAGCCGAATTTCTTGATGCGCTTGAGCGTCGTCTCCAAGGGTTCCGCGCGCATCCAGTTGTGCGTCGAAAGATGCATGGTCTGTCCTTCCCAACTCGTCTCTATGGTTCGCCTGCGACATGCATCGCCAAAAGGCGACACAAAGGTTCCTCCCCAAGGCGTTCCCAGCCTTTTCTCGCAAACTGGTTCGACCAATTGGGCCTGAAGCGAGGTCTACAGCAAATTCTCCAGATCGGCAAGAAGCGCTGGGATGCAACTTTCTCTGGGGATTATTTGCTTGATTATATTGAGATATATAGGCCTGCACCGGGTGATTTTAGGGTCTTGGTGGCGCATTGCATGGCTTGACCAAATTTCCACATTTGGTAATACCAGAATGGCGGTGCGTGCAAGCACCCGTTGAGAAAAGACCAAAGTGGCTGGCCCTGTTTCCAATCGGCGCTATGCTCGGTCGAGAGAAATGAGGGAGGATGCCGATGCCGACGACAATGAAGGGCCCTGGGCTGTTTCTGGCGCAGTTCGCGGGCGACGCCGCGCCGTTCAACTCACTGGCGTCGATCACCAAATGGGCGGCCGGTCTCGGCTACAAGGGCGTGCAGATCCCGACCTGGGACGCGCGGCTGTTCGACCTCAAGAAGGCGGCTTCTTCCAAGGCCTATTGCGATGAGGTGAAGGGCATCTGCGCGGATGCCGGCGTCGAGATCACCGAGCTGTCGACGCATCTGCAGGGGCAACTGGTGGCGGTGCATCCTGCCTATGACGCGCAGTTCGACGGCTTTGCGCCGGCTTCAGTGCACAACAATCCCAAGGCACGGCAAAAATGGGCGGTCGAACAGATGGAGTTCGGGGCCAAGGCCTCGAAGAACCTTGGCCTCAAGGCCTCGGTCAGCTTCTCGGGAGCGCTGGCCTTTCCCTACCTCTACCCCTGGCCGCAGCGGCCGGCCGGGCTGATCGAGGAAGCGTTCGCTGAGCTCGGCAAGCGCTGGAAGCCGATCCTCGATGTCTATGAGGATAATGGCGTCGATATAGGCTACGAGATTCATCCCGGGGAAGACGTGTTCGACGGCGCCACCTTCGAGATGTTCCTCGATGCGGTCGGCGGCCACAAGCGCTGCAACATCAATTACGATCCGTCGCATTTCCTGCTGCAGCAGCTCGACTATCTCGAATTCATCGACATCTATCACGAGCGCATCAAGGCGTTTCACGTCAAGGACGCAGAGTTCAACCCGACCGGCCGGCAAGGCGTCTATTCCGGCTATCAGAGCTGGACCAACCGTGCCGGCCGCTTCCGTTCGCTGGGCGACGGACAGGTGGATTTCGGCGGCATCTTCTCCAAGCTGACACAGTACAATTATGATTCCTGGGCGGTGCTGGAGTGGGAGTGCTGCCTGAAGCATCCGGAGGATGGTGCGGCCGAGGGCGCGCCTTTCATCGAGCACCACATCATCCGCGTGACCGAAAAGGCATTCGACGACTTCGCCGGTGGCACCACCGACAAGAAGTTGCTGCGCGCCATGATGGGAATCTGACGCGGTTTCCCCTCCCCTCGAGGGGAGGGTGGCCCGAAGGGCCGGGAGGGGTCGGTTCATGCCGAACTCTGCCTCAACGACCCCACCCGATCCGCTGCGCGGATCGACCTCCCCTCAAGGGGAGGTGAGCAACAGCGAGGAGCAAGATATGGTCGGCGCATCGAAGTCGGAAACGGGAGGCGGCCCGATCCGCTATGGCATGGTCGGCGGCGGGCAAGGCGCTTTCATCGGCGCAGTGCACCGGATCGCGGCGCGGCTGGACAATGATTTCGTGCTGGTTGCCGGTGCTTTGTCAGCCGACCCGGCCCGTGCCAAGGCCTCGGCCGCCGAACTGGGGCTCGACCCCGCACGCAGCTATGCATCCTATGCCGAGATGGCCAAGGCCGAGGCGAAGCGCCCCGATGGCATTGAGGCGGTGGCCATCGTCACGCCCAACAATGTCCATGTGCCAGCGGCAAAAGCTTTCCTCGAGGCCGGCATCCACGTCATCTGCGACAAGCCGCTGGCGACGACGCTCGCCGAAGCAAAAAAGCTTGCGGCGATAGTCGAGAAGACCGGCAAGGTGTTCGTGCTGACGCACAACTACACCGCCTATCCGATGATCCGCCAGGCGCGCGAGATGGTCGCCAAGGGTGTGCTCGGCGACATACGCATCGTGCAGTCCGAATATCCGCAGGACTGGTTGACCGAGGACCTTGCCGCGACAGGCCAGAAGCAGGCGGCGTGGCGCTCCGACCCCAAGCAGGCAGGCGCCGGCGGCGCGCTGGGCGATATCGGCACGCATGCCTACAACCTCGCCCGCTTTGTCTCGGGGCTGGAACTGGACTCCCTGTCGGCCGATCTCGACGCCTTCGTGCCGGGCCGGCTACTCGATGACAACGTCAACGTCATGCTGCGCTTCAAGCCGGTCGGCAAGACGCACCCGGCCAAGGGCATGATCTGGGCAAGCCAGGTGGCGCCCGGCCATGAGAACGGGCTGAAGCTGCGCATCTATGGCTCGAAGGGTGGGCTGGAATGGGTGCAGGCCGACCCGAACTATCTCTGGTACACGCCGTTCGGCCAGCCGAAACAACTGATAACCCGCAATGGCGCCGGCGCGCTGCCGGTGGCGGGCCGTGTCAGCCGCGTGCCGTCAGGCCATCCCGAGGGCTATCTCGAAGGTTTCGCCAACATCTACCAGGAGGCCGCGCGCGCTATCCGCGCGGCACGCCGCAAGGGCGGCAAGCCGGCCAAGGACGTCGTCTTCCCGACCATCCAGGACGGCGTCGAGGGCATGGCCTTCATCGAGGCCTGCGTGAAGTCATCGAAGAAGAATGGGGCGTGGACGAAGCTCTGAAATAGAGGCGGTCCGGGGGATCCAAGGGGAGGGGGGCGTCGATGAAAATCGGCATGTGCATGTTCTTATGGACGACGGCCGTGTCCAAGACACACGAGCCGCTGTTGCGCGACATCAAGGCAACCGGTTTCGATGGCGTTGAGATACCGATCTTCGCCGGCACGCCCGACGACTACAAAAAACTCGGCGAACTGCTCGACCGCATCGGACTGGAGCGGACCGCGGTTTCAGCGATGGGCGATCCCCGGATGAACCTGATCTCGGCCGATGCGGCAACGCGCAAGGCCGGTGTCGATTATATGAAATGGGCGATCGACTGCGCCGATGCGCTTGGCGCCAGCACGCTGAGCGGCCCGCTGCATTCGACGCTCGGCGCCTTTTCCGGCTCCGGGCCGACGGCCGCCGAGAAGAAGCGCTCCGTCGCCTCGCAGCGCGCTATCGGCGACCATGCCGGCAACAAGGGCGTTACCATCGGGCTCGAGGCGCTGAACCGCTTCGAATGCTACCTGCTCAACACGATGGCGGACCTGTCCGAGCATATCGATGCCATCGACCGGCCGCACATCAAGGCGATGTACGACACCTTCCACGCCAATATCGAGGAGGCCGACCCGATCGATGCCTACACAAAACACCGCAGGAATGTCGTTCATATCCACATCTCGGAAAACGATCGCGGCGTGCCGGGGCGCGGCAACATTCCGTGGAAGGAAACATTCTCGGCCATTCGCAAGAGCGGCTATGACGGCTGGCTGACGATCGAAGCGTTCGGCCGTTCGCTGAAGGATTTGGCGGCGGCGACCAAGGTGTGGCGCGATTTTTCCGAGAGCCCGGAAGCGGTTTATCGGGATGGGTATAAGCATATCAGGAACGGGTGGAGGAAAGCCGCTTAGGCACCCTTCGTCATGGTGGGACGGAGCAAAGCCTTCCAACACACCTGCCGCCGCGTTCCTTCACACCCCCCTCTGTCCTGCCGGACATCTCCCCCGCAAGGGGGGAGATCGGATGTCCGTCGGCCTTCGCTAATCTTCGGCGTTGGAAGGACGGCGCCGTCAGCGGAACCGCCCAATCTCCCCCCTTGCGGGGGAGATGGCCGGCAGGCCAGAGGGGGGTGCTGTCCCGCCGACTTTTCGCCCAATTGTGCACCACAGGACGATCACCCCTGCTCGGCCTGGATCCTGTTGTAGTCGTGGATCGTCTGGCTCAGCCGGCGGCGCAGGAAGTTGGAGATGTTGTCGAAGATGAAGACAACGGCCAGGATCAGCAGCACCATGTAGAAGACGTTGGCCCAGTTGGAGTTGGTGCGCATCGCTTCCCACAGCTTCAGGCCGATGCCGCCGGCGCCGACAGCGCCAATGATGGTGGCGCCGCGGGTGTTGGATTCCCACTGGTAGAGCGTCTGGCTGATGAACACCGGCACCACTTCCGGCAGCACGCCGTAGCGCTGCACCAGAAGGCCGTTGGCTCCGGTCGAGGTAATACCCTCGCGCGGTTTGTCGTCGATGTTCTCCAGCGCCTCGGAATAGGTTTTGCCGAGCGTGCCGATCTCGGTGAAGAAGATGGCTGCACTGCCCGCCAGCGGTCCCGGCCCGAAGGCACGGGTGAAGAACAGCGCCCAGATCAGCATGTCGATGGAGCGCATGAAGTCGAAGAAGCGCTTGAGCACCTGGTTGACCAGCCGGCTGGGCGTGATGTTTCGGGCGGCGAAGAAGGCCAGCGGGAAGGCGACGATGCCGCCAAGCATGGTGCCGAGAAAGGCCATGACGATGGTCTGCAGGAGCTTCGTCCAGACATCGCCATGCTGCCACTGGGCGTTGTTCCAGATGTTGTCGCCGGCCAGCGCCAGATTGGACGTGCCTGGTTTCAGTTCCGGTCCGGAGACGATCAGCGAGGCGACTTCGCTTGCCGACTTGCCGAAGAAGGGCGAGCGGGTGTCGAAGACGAAGTTTGCCCAGCCGAGAAATCGCTTTCGGATCCTGACGCGGTCAACGGCGACACGGGCCTCGCCGGCAAAGCCCATGTCGGCGACGACCTCATCTTCATGCGCGGTGATCCAGCCGGGTACCGGCCCCGAGATCAGCGGCTTGCCGGTGCCAAGCGCGACCGCAACGGTCTCACCATGGGCAATTATCGTCGCCTGCGTCTTGGCGAAGGTGATCGAGTTGGCGGTGCCGTCGATAAGGACCGTCACCGAACCATCGGCATTGGTCTTGACCCAGTCCGGATCTGGATTCGGGCCGAGCACCGAGAAGCGTGGATATTTGGCGGTGATCTGCGGTTCGTCGAGGCGGAAGATCGGCTGCACGTCGTAGCTGATCCACTGGGTCAGAAACAACGGCAGGCGCTCCCAGTGCGATTCCCGCATGACCTGCGGCAGGTTGAAGAACCACAGGGCATAGAGCAGGTAGAGGAAGATGCCGCCAAGCAGCATCAGCGGCCCGAAGCGCTTGTGGAACGGCCGCTGGAACACCTGCGGGAAGCGCTCTTCGATCGACTGGATTTGATCGGCGGTCAAGGCAGCCATGGTCAAGCCCCCACCACGAAAGCCTGCTCGCCGACCAGCTTGCGGCGCAGCCAGGCGGAGAACTGGTCGACGATGAAGATCGTCGTGAACAGGAGCAGCACGAGAGCTATCGTCTTGGCGCCGAAGCCGCGCGAGATCGACAGCTTCAACTCCTCGCCGATGCCGCCGCCGCCGACCGCGCCCATGATGGTGGAAATGCGGACATTTATCTCAACACGCAGCAGCGTGTAGGACATGAAGTTGGGCAGCACCTGCGGCAGGCCGGCAAAGCGCACCCGCTCGAACCAGTTGGCGCCGACAGCCCTCAGTCCTTCCTCGGCGCGCATGTCGATGTTCTCGTTGATCTCGTAGAACAGCTTGCCCAGCGCGCCGATCGAATGCAGGCCGATGGCGATGATGGCGGCGATCGGGCCGATCGAGACGATGGCGGCGAACAGGCCCGCGATGACGATCTCGGGAAAGGCGCGCAGCAGCTCCATGAGGCGCTTGACGATCAGCCGCAGCACCGGATGCGGCGTCAGATTGCGCGCCGCGATGAAGGAGAACGGCACGGCGAAGACGAAGCCGATGAAGGTCGAGACCAGCGCCACGTTGAGCGTGGTCAGCATCAGCTCGAAATATTCGGGGATGTAGAAGCTGTCCCAGACATACGAGCGGCCAAGCGGAAAGTTGAATTCCTGGGTGCCGGTGTCATGCGGGGAAGCGATATCGAACATCGCCCGCCAGACATCGTTCCAGTCCTTGGGGACGAGCCAGCTCAGGAAGTCCAGCAAATGCGGCAACCGGTCGAAGAAATGCCCGGCATTGGCCTCGTCGGCGAACCACATGGTGCTGCCAAGCGCGATGATGAGAAGGCCGACACCGATGGCGGTGTAGAGCCGGCGCAAGGACGTCTGGCGACGCCAGGCGTCGGCCATCTGGTGAGTGGCGCCGGAAGGGGCTGTCACGGAAAGGGTCATGATCGGACATGCAAGAAGGGCGGCGTTTTATCGACGCCGCCCTTCCTGATTTCGCCGTTAGCCGCCAATGGCTGCCTTACGGGCTTCGACGATGACGTTGTAGAAGTCCGCCTTGACCGGGACGTAGCCGGTAAAGTCGCCGCCTTCGACGCCTTCGAAGCAAGCCTTGTCCTTCTTCGGCAACTGCGTGAAGAAGTCGGCGAGCTTGGCGGTCATTTCGTCGCGGAGCGCGGTGCGCACGACCAGCGGGCCGTTCGGGATCAGGCCCGAGCGCCAGACTTCGACGAAGTCGTTGGGGTCGACGGCGCCCTTGGCGACTTCCTTGTGGAAGGTGCCCGAGGTGTAGCCGTCCTTGAAGTCGCCGATACCGGAGGAATCGTCCACCGCCACATCGACCTTGCCGTCGCGCACGGCCAGAACGTTGTTCTCGTGGCCGCCGTTGAACTGGGTCGAAGCGAAGAAGGTTTCGTTCGAAGCGCCGGTGTCCTTCGGGATCTGGGTCAGCGGGATCAGATAGCCGGAGGTAGAATCCGGATCGGCGTAGCCGAGTTTCTTGCCCTTGGCCGACTTGATATCGGTGATGCCGGAGGATTTCAGCGCCAGGCCGATCGAATAGTAGCCGGTGGCGCCGTCGGTCTGCTGGGTGGTGAGGATCGGGGTGACCGCCTTCGGGTCCTTGAGAGCGATGCTGGCGTAGCCGGAAGCGCCGAGTTCGGCGAAGTCGAGCGTGCCGCCAAGCAGGCCCTGGATCACGCCGTCATAGTCGGCAGCGGGGAACAGCGAGACCTTTTCGAAGCCGAATTCGGCCTTCAGATGGTCGGCGAGGCACTGGTAGTTGCGCAGCCGGTCGGTTTCGTTTTCGCCGCCGAGAATGCCGACGCGAAATTCCTTCATGTCGGCGGCATGGGCCATGCTGGTCGCCATGGCGAGCACCGAAACGGCGCTGAAAACCATCTTCCTGAACATCTGTAATCTCTCCTGTAGGTTCCGGCCCCGCGCCGGCAGCGTTCTCGATTTTGACAGGTGCCCTTGACGCGGGCTGTCGATCCAGGCCGCTCTCAGTATCCCGGGAATGCGGGCTCGAGCGGTCCGGCGGATGCGGCGATCTTTCGGCTGAAGGCAACGCTGGTCGAGGTGATGGCCTCGGAGATTTCCTGGCCATTGCTGTCGGCGCCGTAGACGAGACGCACGGCCTCGCGGTTGAGTTCTTCCGGCGGGCCGTCGAAGACGACCTTGCCGGCGGCCATGCCGATGATGCGGTTGCAGTAGGTGCGGGCGGTGTCCAGCGTGTGAAGATTGGTGACGACGGTGATGCCGTCGCGCAGATTGACGTCCTGCAGCGAATCCATCACCACCTTGGCGTTGAGCGGGTCGAGCGAGGCGATCGGCTCGTCGGCGAGGATCACTTTGGGCTGCTGCATCATGGCGCGGGCAATGGCGACGCGCTGCTGCTGGCCGCCCGACAAGGTGCCTGCGGGCTGCAGCGCGATGCGGGCAATGTCGAGCCGCTCGAGTGCCGCGACCGCCTCGGCGCATTCGGCGCGCGAGAACATGCCGAACAGGTTGGTGATGGTCGAACGGTGGTTCAGCTTGCCGAGCAGCACGTTGGTCAGCACGTCGAGGCGCGGCACCAGGTTGAACTGCTGGAAGATCATGGCGCAGTCACGCTGCCAGCGCCGCAGCGGCGAGCCGCGCAACTGGGAAACCTCGGCGCCGTCAAAAAAGATCGATCCCTGGCTGGGATCGATGAGACGGTTGATCATGCGAAGAAGGGTCGATTTGCCGGCGCCCGAACGGCCGATAATGCCAACCATCTGACCCTGTGGGATGGCGATGTTGATGTCGCTGACGGCGGTGTTCTTACCAAATCGGCGGCTGACACCGCGGATTTCGAGCGTGGCGGAATTTGCTGACATGGGGCAGGTTCCAGTCTGGACCATATTGATCGTCAGGCACTCGCCTAACGCAGCCACATGAACCTGCCGTGTCGCGGTGATGTCAGTTTTGTTACGCTCCACAGGTGTGGAGTTATGGCCGGCCCAGGGCCAGCAGGTCCTCGAAGTGCTCCATGTCCCTGAAGCCGCAGAAGGCGGGAGTTTTGATTTCGATCACGGGAGCCTGCTGCTCGAAAAAGCTTGAGAGAGTCATCGAACAGGTCCTGCCATGTGGCTGCCATGACGATGATGTGAAGAATTATCCTTCGTATTTTTCCAGGAAGGCCTCGGCCGATAGTTCCCGGAAATCGTCGAGCGAAGCGCGCAGCCTGGCATGATCCCAGTCCCACCAGGCAAGCGCCTGATAACGGTCGGCGGTGCGGCGGTCGAAGCGCTCACGGATCGGTTTGGCCGGCACGCCGGCGACGATGGTGTAGGGGGCGACGTCCTTCGAGACGACGGCTCCGGCGCCGATCGCCGCGCCGTCACCGACGGTGACGCCGGGCAGGATGGTCGAGCCGTGGCCGAGCCAGGTGTCGTGGCCGATGGTGACTCGCCTGGCGCGACGCTGGGCGAAGAATTCTGTCTCGTGCTCGGCGTCGTCCCAGTAGTCCGAGGCGCGATAGGTGAAATGGTGCAGCGTTGGCCGCCAGGTCGGGTGGTTGGTGGCGTTGATGCGCACGCTGGCGGCGATGTTGGCGAACTTGCCGATCGTCGCGCACCAGACGGCGCAGTCCTGCATCATGTAGGAATAGTCGCCAAGCTCGCTTTCCGACACCCGGCTGCGGTCGGCGATCTCGGTCCAGCGGCCGAGCGTCGAATTCTGCACATCCGCCGTCGGATGGACCAGCGGCGTCTCGGACAATTTCCTGGTCATGCGGCGATTTTTCCGGGAGCGAAAGCGGTGACGTCGATGATGCGGTCGGCAACCGCCTCGCGTACGTCGTGGTCATGGAAGATGCCGAGCAGCGCGACATCAGCCGCCTTCTTGGCGGCGATGAGTTCAATCACGACATCGCGGTTTTTGGCGTCGAGCGAGGCGGTCGGCTCGTCGAGCAGCAGGATCGGATGCTCGGTGATGAAGCCGCGTGCGATGTTGACGCGCTGCTGCTCGCCACCGGAGAAGGTCGCAGGTGGCAATGCCCAGAGTTTCTCCGGCAGGTTGAGCTGCGCCAGCAAGGCGCGTGCCTTGCCGCGGGCAATCTCGCGATCCTCGCCGCGCTCGACCAGCGGTTCGGCGACGACATCCAGCGCCGAAACGCGCGGCACGGTGCGCAGGAATTGGCTGACATAGCCGATCGTTTGCCGGCGCACGGCAAGCACGGTGCGCGGGCTGGCAGTGGCGAGGTCGATCAGCCCGTCATCGTGGCTGACGATGATCTGGCCTTCGTCGACGGCGTAGTTGCCGTAGAGCATCTTCAGGATCGAGCTCTTGCCGGCACCGGACGGGCCGCCGAGCACGGTGCATTCGCCGGCCCTGATCGAGAACGAGACACCGGCGATAACAGGCAATTTGATGCCGTCGCGCAGATGCATGGTGAAGCTCTTGGCGACGTCTGAGACAACGAGGGGCGTCGGCATCAGAAGGTCCTCCAATCGCTGTTGGTTTGCGGGCCAGCACCCCCCTCTGGCCAATGCAATTGCATGTGCGGAATAACGGTGAAATCTCGAAGCGGGTGTTTGCGAGGTGTCGGCGCGAGGCACCCCCCTCTGTCCTGCCGGACATCTCCCCCGCAAGGGTGGAGATTGGCAGTTTCACCCGCAGCGCTTTTCTTGCAGCCTTGGTAATTGGTGAAAGCAGCAGGGACAGCCGATCTCCCTCCTTGCGGGGGAGATGGCCGGCAGGCCAGAGGGGGGTGCCTCGCGCCAAGGTTTCGCGAACACGCGCTTTGAGACTTCATCGTCAAACCTGCAGAATCGAGGAAACGAGCAACTGGGTGTAGGGCGCGCGCGGGTCGTCGAGCACGCGGTCGGTGAGGCCGCTTTCGACGACGCGGCCGTCCTTCATCACCATCATGCGCTGCGACAACAGCCGCGCCACGGCAAGGTCATGGGTGACGACGATGGCCGCCAGGCCGAGATCGGTGACCAGCCCGCGCAACAGATCGAGCAGGCGCGCCTGGACCGAGACATCGAGGCCGCCGGTCGGTTCGTCCATGAACACCAGACGCGGGCCGGTGACGAGGTTGCGGGCGATCTGCAGGCGCTGGCGCATCCCGCCGGAAAAGGCGCGCGGTTCGTCGTCGATGCGGTCCTCGTCGATCTCGACGCGCGACAGCCAGTCGACCGCGGTGGCGCGGATCTTGCCGTAGTGGCGGTCGCCGACCGCCATCAGCCGCTCGCCGACATTGGCGCCGGCCGATACCGTCATGCGCAGGCCGTCGGCCGGGTTTTGGTGGACAAACCCCCAGTCGGTGCGCATCAGGAAGCGGCGCTCGGCCTCACTCATGCGGTAGAGTTCGCGGAACTGGCCATCGCGCATGCGGTAGCTGGCGGTGCCGGAGGAGGGCAGCAGCCGCGTCGACAGGCAGTTGAGCAATGTCGTCTTGCCGGAGCCGGACTCGCCGACCACAGCCAGGACTTCGCCCGGCCACAGGTCGAAGGAGACGTTGTCGCAGCCGACGCGCGAGCCGTAGAATTTGGAAAGTGCCGAGACGCGCAGCAGCGGTTCGTCGGTCATTGCTTCTCCTTACCCTCCCCCTTGTGGGGAGGGTCGGCGCGCAGCGCCGGGGTGGGGGTTGAGTGGGCCGTGGATTGGTCAAGACCCCCCCCCCCCTGGGGGCCCCCACCCCCCCAAGGGGGGGGTGGGGGGGTTGGCCGCGTGTGGGCAATGGTGGGGTGCGGGGCGCAGAACAA
>NZ_JAMYOM010000027.1:0-111040 GCF_040319805.1 Mesorhizobium sp. M0848
CGAACAGGAACAGGATGTGGTCGTATCCCGTCACCATGTGCTTGGCGCCGAGATAGATGAAGGGCAGCAGATTGATGCCCGTGATTTCCTGGATATAGCCCTTGTCGCCTTCGGCCACGGCATGGGCGAGGGCAGCTCCCCCAAACAATGGGAGGGTCAGGAGAGCGAGCAACACAGGTAGGGCGGGTCGCCAGCGCGCGCAAGGCGAGCATGGCAGGCCCTGATAGCAGGATCCTTGCATGAGAATTCCAATCTTCGTCGTTGAGGGTGGCCGCGCAAGTGGCCGCGATCATGCGGTGAGGATCGGTCTCGGAGGGCGATCGAGCCGGGAACTTGCTTCCAGATCGGACAAGGACGGCGGATAAATCACCCAGGTCCGCCCGGCCGCAGGGACGGCCGGCGAAAAGTCCGGAAGCGTGCTCGCCGTTTCGTGCGAGTGGTCGGCGGGATTGTGGCCGTGAGAATGGCCGGATCCCTGCTCCTCGGTTGCACCGTCATCATGGACATGCCCGTGGGCTTCGATTTGTCCCGCCAGTTCGGCGTGACGGTCGGCCTCGGCGGCAGCGAGCGCGATGGGATCGTGCGAGACCGAACCGCCCATAGGCGACAGCAGCATGCCGAGCGCCATCGCGAAAGCGACGATGAGACGAAAGGCTGCGCTATGGATCCAATTCGGCATGCTTAACGATTATTCTCTAAAATCCTAACGAATGGTTGCGTGCACCAGAATCGAGGCCACTTTGAGGCTTGGAATATCCTCTCTGGGGGGATAGCATCAAGGCATGAAGGAGCGTCCCCACGTCCATGAAACCCATCCTGCCATCATCAAGCGGCTGAAGCGCGCCGACGGCCATCTGCGCGGGATCGTCGAGATGATCGAGGCCGGCCGACCGTGCCTCGACATCGCCCAGCAACTTCATGCCGTGGAGAAGGCCATCGCCCAGGCCAAGAAGACGCTGATCCAAGACCACCTCAACCACTGCCTTGAGGACGTCGTCGGACCGCTGGCGCTCGAGCAGCGCCGCTCGATCGACGAGTTCAAAGATATCACCAAGTACCTGTGAGAAGCGCCATGATGGACAAAGTTCGCGATTGGTTCGGATTCGGCCCGATGACGCATGGCATGGGCGGCCACGGACATGATCACGGTGATGGCGGCCATGGCCACACCCATGGCGTCATCGATCCGACGATCGCCACGACGACGCGCGGCATCTGGGCGATCAAATGGTCATTCGTCGTTCTGGCCATCACGGCAGTGCTCCAGCTTGTGATCGTGTTCCTCTCCGGCAGCGTAGCGCTGCTGGCCGACACCATCCACAATGTCGGCGACGCGGTCACCGCCATTCCGCTGTGGATCGCCTTCGTGCTGGCCCGCCGCAAACCGAGCAAGACATTCACCTACGGCCTGGGTCGCGTCGAGGATCTGGCGGGGATCGTCATCGTTCTCATCATCCTCTTCAGCGCCATCGTCGCCGGCTATGAGGCGATCGACCGGTTGATCAATCCGCAGCCGATCGCATTTCTTGGCTGGGTCGCCATCGCCGGCCTGATCGGCTTCATCGGCAATGAAGCGGTCGCCGTATTTCGTATCCGCGTCGGCCGCGAGATCAACAGCGCGGCGCTGATCGCCGACGGTTATCATGCACGCACCGATGGCTTTACCAGCCTGGCGGTTGTCCTGGGCGCCATTGGCGTATGGCTGGGCTTTCCGCTTGCGGACCCGATCGTCGGATTGTTGATCACGCTGGCGATCTTCGCCATCGTCTGGCAGTCGTCGAAAGCCGTGTTGACCCGCATGCTCGACGGCGTCGAGCCCGGCATCATCGATGAAATCCATCATGCCGCCGAGCATGTGTCCGGCATCGAGCGCGTCCAGAGCGTGCAGGCGCGGTGGATCGGCCATCGTCTGCATGCCGACGTCGCCATCAGCGTTCCGGACATGGCGACGGCCAAGGACGTGCTGGGCGTCACCGAAGCCCTCAAGGAGGAATTGTTCGCGCATTTGCCGGCGCTGGCGGAAGCCAATGTCCGCCTGATGAGCCCGGCCGCGCCGGCCGCCGCTGGAAGGGAACCCTCTCATGCTCACCATCATGCGCCGGAGCCCTTCAAGGTCGCCTGCGATCTGGCTGAAGGGACGTTGGAAATCGTCGACACGGCGGCCGGCGAGCGGATGCGGCTGACCATAGAACGGCACGCCGATGATTTGACAGCGACTGTGATCATCGACCGGCCCAACGGGCCAGAGACGCTTCGCCTCGAGCCTGTCGCTGACAACCATCATCGGCTTGAGAGCACCGTCGCCCCTGCTGAGCCGCATGAGTTCCAGGCGAGGTTGATCCTGGCCGCAAAGGGTCGCGAGCAGGTGCTGCCGTTCAAGATGGTCGAGCCGGAAGGCCACCACCACTGA
The DNA here is from genome assembly GCF_040319805.1 of Mesorhizobium sp. M0848. Taxonomy (NCBI): domain Bacteria; kingdom Pseudomonadati; phylum Pseudomonadota; class Alphaproteobacteria; order Hyphomicrobiales; family Phyllobacteriaceae; genus Mesorhizobium; species Mesorhizobium sp. M0848. The sequence goes on from NZ_JAMYOM010000027.1 coordinate 2,411, forward strand.
GACAGGGAGCTGTTCGCGCTACATTCCTGGCTCGACGAACCCCAATCCGCTGCAAGAAGGCAAAATATGCTTCAGGTCCTGGCCAATCGCACCTACCGTCATCTCTTCCTGGCCCAGGTCATCGCCCTGATCGGCACCGGCCTTGCCACCGTGGCGCTTGGTCTACTGGCCTATGATCTTGCCGGCGCCGATGCCGGCGCGGTGCTTGGCACGGCGCTCGCCATCAAGATGATCGCCTATGTCGGCGTGGCGCCTGTCGCTGCCGCGTTCGCCGAGCGCCTGCCACGCCGTACCATGCTGGTTTCGCTCGACCTCATCCGGGCCGCGGTCGCCGTGTTCCTGCCCTTCGTCACCGAAGTCTGGCAGATATATCTTCTCATCTTCATCCTGCAGTCGGCGTCAGCAGGCTTCACCCCGACCTTCCAGGCTTCGATCCCTGATGTGCTGCCCGAGGAGAAGGACTACACACGGGCCCTGTCGCTCTCGCGACTGGCCTACGACCTGGAAAGCGTCGTCAGCCCCATCCTCGCGGCGGCGCTGCTTTCAGTCATAAGCTTCCATAGCCTGTTCGCCGGCACGGTTGTCGGGTTCCTGGCGTCCGCGGCGCTGGTCGTCTCCGTGGTGCTGCCCAGCCCGCAACCCTCGGAGCCGCGCGGCATCTATGAACGCACGACGCGCGGAATCCGCATCTATCTGGCAACGCCGCGATTGCGCGGCCTGCTGGCGCTCAATCTGGCCGTCGCGGCGGCCAGCGCCATGGTGATCGTCAACACAGTCGTCCTGGTGCAGGCGCAATTTGGCCTCTCCCAAACCGATACGGCGCTGGCGCTCGCAGCCTTCGGCGGTGGATCGATGATTGCAGCCCTTGCCCTGCCGAGGCTGCTGGAGAACGTCCCGGACCGGGTTGCGATGCTTTCGGGCGCCGCGATCCTGGTCGCGGGCGTGCTGGCCGGGCCGCTCGCCAGCAGCTACTATCTTCTGCTGCCGCTCTGGTTCGTGCTCGGCCTCGGCTATTCGCTGGCGCAGACGCCTTCCGGCAGATTGATCCGGCGTTCCGCCAATGCCGTCGACCGGCCCGCTCTGTTTGCAGCCCAATTCGCACTTTCGCATGCCTGCTGGCTGATCACCTATCCGATTGCCGGCCGCGTCGGCGCGGCGATGGGATTGCCCTTCACGTTCATTCTGCTCGGCGTCATTGGCGCGGCAGCCCTGTCTGCCGCGGTCTGGCTGTGGCCCAAACACGATCCGGACGTGCTCGTGCACACGCATGTCGACCTACCGGAGGACGACCGGCACGTCGGGGACGCAGTATGGTCGGAAGCAGGTTATGAGCATTCGCATGGTTACGTCGTCGATGATCGGCACCCGCAATGGCCAAAAGCAAGCTGAGCGCCCGGAATGCCTGGCGATCTCGCCGTCTATGGCGGTCTTTTTCTGACCGCGTTCGTGGCGGCGACCATCCTGCCGATGCAATCGGAAGCAGCTCTTGCGGGACTGCTTCTGACGGAAAGCTATGCTCCGGCTCTGCTCATCGTCTCCGCAAGCGCAGGCAATGTGCTCGGCTCGATCGTCAATTGGTGGCTTGGCCGGGGCGTCGATCACTTTCGCGACCGCAAATGGTTCCCGGTGAAGCCCTCCGCACTGACGCGCGCGACGCGATGGTACCAGCGCTATGGACGATGGTCGCTGCTGTTGAGCTGGCTGCCTCTCGTCGGCGATCCGCTGACGATCGTGGCAGGGGCGCTGCGGGAGCCACTCTGGAGCTTCCTTGCGATCGTCACGATCGCGAAGGTTGGCCGCTACCTCGCACTCGCGGCGGTGACACTGAATTGGATGTAGCGGCTTGTGGCAACAGATCCGTGACCATCGCTTCCGACCTTGTTTTTGAGCCGACGCAGATCGAATAAGTATAGACATATCGCATATCCGAGTTAGGATGATTCAAAATCAATCAAAAAATGGGGAACTGACATGATCACTCTCGACCGCCGCAATTTCCTTGTTTCCACCGCCGGACTTGCCTTCGCCGCCGCGATGCCACGCAGCGCCTTTTCCGAAACCAACGACACGCTGAAGATTGCCATCGCCGCGGAGACGGGCGATCTCGATTTGCTGCAGAACGTTTCAACGCTGAGCACCTACACCATCGTCTTCGATGCGCTGATCCACTACGGCCAGAACGGCGCGCTTGAGCCGGGACTTGCCACCAAATGGACTGTCGCGGACGATCAGCTCTCGATCGCCTTCGATCTGCGTGAAGGCGTGACCTTCAGCGACGGCACGGCCTTCGACTCGGCCGCGGCCGAATGGAACCTCAAGCGCTGGATGGGGGTGAGCGACTTTTCCTGGATCGGCATCTCCGACGCTTTCGATAGCATCGTCACCGATGGACCGAACAAGTTGACGGTCAAGCTGAAGCGGCCAGTGCCGGCGGCACTGCTTGAACTCACCATCGTGCGGCCAGTCCGTTTCCTGTCGCCCAAGGCGGTCGACAAGGATGGCAAGCAGACGGCGCCGATCGGCACCGGTCCGTGGATCGTCGAAAAATACGATTCAAGCGGCACCAGCCTCGTTCGCAACGACAAATACTGGGGCGAGAAGCCGCTATTCAGCCGGATGGAATTGAAGGTGGTTCCCGATGAGCTCGCTCGCGCCAATGGCCTGCGCTCAGGCGACCTCGATGTCATCGGTGGCGACTGGGTGGCAACGCTGTCGCCGCGCCGCGCTCGCGCGCTCGAAAGCGACGGCATGAAGGTCGTGGCCGAGCCGGGCACCGCGACGATGCTGCTCGGCTATTCGCCGAAGTCGAAGGTCATCGCCGACAAGGCCGTCCGCGACGCCGTCTATGCATCGGTCGACCGGGCGGCGATCGCCAAGGTGCTGTTCGAGGGCTTTGCCGACCCGGCCGCCGATCTGTTCCCGGCAAACGTGCCTTCGTCGGGCAAGCGGCATGACGTGCCGGTGCGCGACGTGGCGGTGGCCAAGAAGATCCTCGCCGACGGCGGCTGGGTCGACAGCGGCGGCGCCTGGACCAAGGCTGGTTCTCCTCTGGCCATCGACTTTCTGGTTTCCGAAGAATCCCTGCCGGGATCGCGGCGCATCGCCGAAATGATCCAGGGCCAGTTGTCCGAGGTCGGTTTCCAGGTCCAGGTGTCCTCGGTGGACAATGCCACCATGCATGAACGGCGTCCGGCCTTCGACTACGACCTGGCTTTCTTCACCACCTATGGAGCGCCCTACGATCCGCACGGCACGCTGGGCAACGCCTTCGTCTCGACCGCCGACAGCGGTCCCGACGGCAAGATCTATGTCTCCGACGCGCTCGACGGCGTCGTCAAGGCTGCGCTCGAGGCGAGCGGCGCCGAGCGCGACCTGAAGATGCAGGCCCTCTACGACTGGCTCCACGACAACACCGCCATCTGTCCGCTCGTCGTCAGCCAGCGACTGTGGGCCCACAATCCGCGCGCGGAGAATTTCTCGCTCCCGGCGACCGACTATGATCTGCCGTTCAAGGCGATCACGCTGAAGGCCTGAAGACTTCGAGCCCAAGCGAGGCCTGACGATGAAACGCACGATCCTGCGACGGATGCTGCTTGCCTGCCTATTGATCCTGGCGGCATCCGCGCTGACATTCGCCCTGGTTGCGGCCGCTCCGGGCAATGTTGCGGCGCTGATTGCCGAGCGTGCGGCGGGCCCCGGCGCGGACGCCGAAATGATCACCAGGATCGGCAACGAGCTTGGCCTTCACGACCCGCTGCCGATCCGCTATGGACGCTGGCTGGCCAGCGCGCTGGCCGGCGATTTCGGCATTTCACTGCGAACGGGAAAGCCGATTTCTCAGGAGTTTGCCGCCCGCATTCCGATGACGACGGCTCTGCTTGCCGGCGGCGGCGTTCTCGCCTTCATCCTGTCGATTATGCTTGGCATCGCTGGCGCCGTCAGCAATGGCGGCGTGATGGACAGGTTCCTGCACGCATTTTCCTTGATCGGCGCGTCGACCCCGAACTTCTTCGTGGCGGCGCTGCTGGTCATCGTGTTTTCGGTGATGCTTGGCTGGGTGCCCACCTTCGGCACCAGCGGCTTCACCTCATGGCTTCTGCCATGGGTGACGATCGCGCTGTTCCCGGCCTGCGTTCTCAGCCGCGTCGCTCGGGTCAACCTCCAGGAAGCGATGTCGCGGCCGTTTGCGACGACGGGCTTCGCCAAGGGCTACACGAGAACCCAGGTGCTGCTGCGCGAGGCGCTGCCCAATATCGCCATTCCGTTCCTGACGACGTTCGGAGCCCAGTTCACGCTGATGATCATCGGATCGATCGTCGTCGAGACGGTGTTTGCATTGCGTGGCGTCGGTGCCTTCTTCATCGAGGCCATACGCTTCCGCGACTACATCGGCATGCAGTCGGTGCTGCTGCTGTTTGTCGTCTTCTTCGTCATGGTCAATTTCATTGTCGACATGATTTGCATCGTTGTGGATCCGCGAATGCGCCGGGCGCGGGGAGCATGAGGCGATGAACATTTCCGCAATCAGGGATATCAAGGACTGGCCGTGGCTGGTGCTGCTCCCCGTCATCGGCTTTGTGCTCGTCGGCATCTTTGCCCCGGTGATCATGCCTTACGATCCAAGCGCGCAGGATTATTCGGCGACATTGGAGGGCATGAGCTGGAGCCACTGGCTCGGCACCGACTATCTCGGCCGTGATGTCCTCAGCCGCATCGTCGGCGGCGCCCGCATTTCCTTGGTGGCGATGGTGATCGTGCTCGTCGCCGCACTGGCGATCGGCGTGACGATCGGCTCCTTTGCCGGCTACGTCGGGGGACGTGTCGAGCTTGTCCTGATCAGCCTCATCGATATTGCGCTGGCGCTTCCGAGCCTGGTGATCGCGCTGGCGCTGATCGGCATTCTGGGCACCGGCTATTGGTCGATGATCACGGCGCTCACCTTGGCGTGGTGGGCGAACTATGCCCGCATGAGCCGCGCAGTCGTCACGGCCGAGTTGCAGCAGCCTTATATCGAGGCGGCCAGGGTCATGGGCGCTGGCCATCTGTGGATTTTTGTCCGCCATATCCTGCCGCATGTACTTGCCCTGGTCGTCGTCTATGCAAGCGCCGATGCCGGCGCTCTTGTACTGGCCATCGCTACGCTCAGCTTTCTTGGACTTGGCGTCGCGCCGCCAACGCCGGAGTGGGGTCAGATGCTCGTCGACGGCATGAGCTACATCGAGGAGGTTCCACGGCTCGTGGTCCTGCCCGGCCTAGCGCTGACGCTGGTCGTGGTCAGCTTCAATCTTCTGGGCGAAGCTTTCGCATTGCAAAAGGTGCCGCGGCCGGTTCGCGGCGCGACGTTGCGTAAACGCCGAAGGGCGCGCGCTCGCGAAGAAGCCGAGCGCAACGCCGTCGAAACCGGGACGACTTCAGCATGAGTGACAATCAGCCGCTCTATGCGATCGAGAATTTGGTCATCGATCTCTACGCCACCACCGTCTCGGTGCGGGCTGTGGATGGGGTGTCGTTCAACGTCCGTCCTGGAGAAACGGTCGCGGTCGTCGGCGAAAGCGGTTCGGGAAAGACCGTCATGACGCTCGGGCCGCTCGGTCTGCTGCCCGAGGGCGTGACGGTGGACATGAGGGGTTCGGCGCAAGCGGACGGAAGCGAATTGCTCAGCATCGGCTCCCGGCAATTATCGGATCTGCGCGGACGCTATTTCGGCGTGATCTTCCAGGACCCGATGAGCGCGCTCAACCCGATGCTGAAAATCGGCCCGCAACTGGCGCGCCAGGCGCGCCGCTTCGCCGGCCTGTCGCGTGACGCTGCGCGCAGGCAAGCGGTTTCGCTTCTGGCACGCTCCGGCATTCCGGACCCTGAGGATCGCTACAACCGCTATCCGCACGAAATGTCGGGCGGCATGCTGCAACGCGCGATGATCGCGCTGGCGCTTGCGGCCCGGCCGCGCGTGCTGATTGCCGACGAGCCGACTACGGCGCTGGACGCCACCGTCCAGGCGCAAATTCTGGAGCTCATTCGCCAGATCCAGCGCGAGGACGGCATCGCGGTCGTTCTGATCACGCACGATATCGGCGTGGTCGCTTCCGTCGCCGACCGCGTCATCGTGCTTTACGCCGGACAGGTGGCGGAGGAGGGGACGGCGATGGATGTGCTGACCCAGCCGGTCCATCCCTATACGCGTGGGCTGCTCGCATCGGTGCCGGATTTTCGTGCTGACGACGATGTGGCTACGCGCGAGATACCGGGCCTGCCGCCAAGCCAGATCAGGCTGGAGCCGGGTTGCCGTTTCGCCGACCGCTGCGAATTGGTCGAAGCCGGTTGCCGAAAACACCGACCGCCGCTTCAGACGATATCCATCTCGGCAAATCCGCATCGCGTGGCCTGCCCGGTCGTGCTTCGGCGGGAAGGGATTGCCGTTCATGTCTGATGTCGCGGCGATCGAAGTCAGGGGATTGAAGGTGCATTTCGCCAATCGCTCGGGCACCGGCGCGGTGAGGGCGGTCGACGGTATAGACCTGTCGGTCGCGCGCGGCGCGTTCCACGGCATTGTCGGCGAGTCCGGCTGCGGCAAGACCACGCTGGCGCGCACCATCGTCGGTTTGCAGAAGGCGAGCGAGGGCACTGTCTTGATTGGAGGAAGGGATCGCGCCGAATGGCTGAAATCGGACAGGAAGTCGTTCAGCCGCGAAGTCCAGTTCGTCTTCCAGGATCCGTTGGGGTCGATGAGCCGTCGGCAGAGCGTCTATCAGACGCTGGAGGAGCCGCTGCAGATCCATCGCCTCGGCTCGTCGGCGGAGCGCCGCCGCCGCATCGCCGAGCTTCTGGATCTGGTTGCGCTGCCCGCGACCGTGCTCGACCGTTTGCCAAGGTCGCTCTCCGGCGGCCAGCGCCAGCGCGTTTCGATTGCGCGCGCACTCGCCCTCAAACCATCCATATTGGTCTGCGACGAACCGCTCAGCGCGCTCGACGTTTCGATCCGAGCGCAGATCGTCAACCTGTTTACGTCGTTGCAGAAGCAGCTTGGTCTGACCATCGTCATTGTCGCGCATGACTTGGCGATCGTGCGCGAAGTCTGCTCGAACGTGACGGTGATGTATCTCGGCCGCATTTCGGAAGCCGGTGTGACCCGGCCGCTGTTTCGCGAGCCGGCCCACCCCTACAGCCAGGCGCTGCTGTCGGCTGTTCCTTCTCCCGATCCTCGCATCGAAGCCGGGCGCCGCCGGATCATTCTAGCCGGCGATCCGCCAAGTCCGAGCGCGCCACCTCCGGGGTGCCGGTTCAACACGCGCTGTCCAGTCGCGATTGATGTCTGCCGGGTCGAGGAACCCCTGTTGCGGATGGTGCCCCACGGCGGCGTTGCCGCCTGTCACCTTGCAGATAGCGCGCGCCGCCCGGTGATCTGAAGGAGGGTCATTGCTGGCTCTCTTGACCAAACTGCCAGAGGGTCCATCTTGATCGTGTGGATTGTTCCGTTCTCCTGACTGAGGCGCGCTGAATGTCGAAGGCATTTTTTGTCCTGGCGTTTGCGGCTGTGTGGCTGACATCGCCGCTGGCGCATGCCGATAATGTCGATCTGGCGTTGGAAGCTTTTCACGCGATTTGTCTTGCCCATGGGCCTGACTTCGAGCGAACCGCCGCTGTAGCCGGGAGACGCGGATGGACACCGCTGTCCGGCGACGCAGCGCTTGCTCCGGTCGATGACGTAGATGCTTTCCAGGGCTGGGAGGCGACTGGCGACGACCTGCCTGCCAGAACCATGATCGCGGTGACAAAAGCCACCTTGAACGGCAAGGCCGTGCAAACCTGCTCAATCAGGCTGTTCGATGTCGACCGTGCGGCTTTCGAGGAGCGTTTCTTCGCCCGGACTGATGCGGAAAAAATCGGCGAGGACAGAAACGGGGCTCACGTCTCCAAACTCTACATATTGATTGCCGGCAATCGCAAGCAGCTTGTCCATTTGACGTCGCCAAGGTCCCGGATCAAGTCGAGCATGATCATTGCAAGCTCGATAGTCGATGATTAATCGGGGTGAACAGGCGGCCGATGGCGACCAAGGGTAGTGATTCCGACGGTGCTACTCGTGGCGCCACACCTTGTAGGCCGAGATGACGAGGATAGCAGCCAACAGAGGCAGCAGCACTTTCTCTGGCACGATGCCCAACAACATGCCGCCGATCCATGTCCCGACAATCGACCCCGCAGCAATCAGGACCACGAACCATTTGTTCCTCGCAATTACGCCAAAGCTTTGGTCCTGCGAATAGCGGGTGAAACCGACCATCATCGTCGGAAGGCTCACCGCAAGCGACATGCTCCCGGCAAGCTTGATGTCGATCCCGAAAAGCAGGACGAGCGTGGGGACAAGCAGTTCCCCACCGGCTACACCAAGCAACGACGCCACGACGCCGATGGCGAAGCCGGCGATGATCCCGGCAATGATCAAGGCCGGCCCGCTGAAAGGCGGCAGGTTTGTTGCGCTCGGATCGTGGCCGAAGACTAGGACGATGGCGATTAGCAGCAGCAGTGCGGAAATCACCTTATAGAGCGTTTCGGATTTGAGCCTTGTTGCCCAACCCGCACCGAACCAGGCACCGGCTAGGCTACCGGCCAGCAGATTGAGAATGACCGGCCAATGAGCTGCGACGGTGGCTAAAGGGACGGTAGCGGCCCGGAAGGGCAGGGCAGACGCAACCACCACCAAACTGGTGGCCTTGTTCAGAATTACCGCTTCAAGAGCGGCAAACCGGAACAGCCCGATGAGGAAGGGAAGGCGGAACTCTGCCCCGCCAAGGCCAATTAGTCCGCCAAGCGAACCGACGACCGCGCCAACCACAAATGCCAGTATTCCGCGCCGTTCGGCCATGTGGACGATATGCAGCAACGGTGTGTGAAATTCCAGTCCGCAATCCTCGATGGCCCGTCACTCGCAAGAGGCGCGGATTTTTTTTCGTTTGCAAGGAACGCGCGGTAGGACCCATCCTCGGCATTGATCCGGACCAGGAAGTTGAGCGATAGGCAAAGGATCATCTGGATGATAGCGCTGGCAATCCTGCCGGCATCGCGTTGATCATGCTCAACCACTGGCTGAAGGGCGACTTTGGGTGGCCGCTCCGGTATAAGTCGCGCTGCATGGATGGCATGCAGAGAGTACGTCCTATTTCGGCCTGCTTGCAATGCCAGGTGTCCTGCCTGATCCGGAAGCGATGAAATGCGAGTGAAAATGCGACTGGCAGGGATGGTATCAGGCGCGGCGCTGTTGCTCGCTTCCGCCGCGGCGGCGAGCGCCCATCCGCATGTCTTCGCCGAGGCGAGGCTGGATTTGATTGTCGGTCCCGACCGGACGGTCAAGTCACTTCGGCATTCCTGGCGTTTCGACGACCTCTTTTCCAGCACTGTGCTGATGGAATTCGACAAGAATTCCGACCTTGTCCTTGATGCAAAGGAACTCGATGAAGTCGCTCTTACCGTCCACGCATCGCTGGCCGAGTATAACTACTTTCAAATGGTGACCTTGAACGGCAAGGACGTGACGATGGCGCCACCGCCGAAATTCAGCGTCAGCTATGAAAACGATCAACTCGTCGTCCAGTTCGAAACGCAGCCGAAGGACCCGTTGGCCCTTGCTGGAAAAGTCAGCATCGGCGTCTATGATCCGACCTTCTACACGGCAATCGACTTTACCGATGACGACAAGATTGCGGTGGCGGGTCTGCCGCAAGGCTGCTCACGTGCGGTCGTGCGTCCCGATCCGGACACGGCCATAGCGCAAAACCAGAAAAGCCTGACAGACGCTTTCTTCAGTGACCCGACGGGGACCGATCTCGGCAAGATTTTCGCGACACGTCTTGAATTGACGTGTGGCTGACACGGAGCCGATCTGATCGCCATGTTCCGAACCCTCGTCGAATTCCAGCGAACGATCTACCTGGCGCTGGCATCTAGCTGATCAGGCTCGCTGCCCCAGGACCATCACCTTTCATGAATCGGAGCGTGGCATACCCCAGGCGCCGATGCCTTTTCCTGCCATCTTCTGGAACAGGTCGTCTGCCTGTGTCGGTGAAAGGTTCAAGTCGGTGGCGACCCACCAGGCGAGCACCGCAAGAAATGCGCCGGCTATGAACTGAATGGCGAATTCGGCAGGCATGCCGCGATCGCCGATCCGTTTCTCGACGAGTTCTTCCCGGACGGCTCGCCGGATACGCTCACGCAGTTCGTCGTGGATCGTATCGCCGCTGCTTGCAAGCAATGCGTGGTGAAGCGGTCGGAATGCATGGGCGTGCTCGAACATGGGCAGGCTGAACTCGAACAGGCGGCTACCTGTTTCTTGACTTGCCGCCTCGCGCCTGCGGCCGATAGACCGCAGATGCGCCTCGATGGTCGTGCTGCGCAGAGCATCCTTGTCGGCATAGTGGGTATAGAAGGTCGACCTGCCGATATTGGCCCTCCGGCAAATGTCGTCGACGGTGATGGCAGCATATCCCTGCTCCGGGATCAGGGCGATGAGCGCGTCCTGCAGCAGGCCGCGCGTCCGCGCGACGCGTCGATCGATCGTGTTCCGCTCGCCCGCACGTTCGATTTTCATGGCCATGGCCCTCTGCAGTGCCCGGTTTCGGACATTCGGCGGTCCGGTGTCTGACAACACCATTTCCAGACATTGTGTCCATTATGATACGCCAAGTCCAGGAGCTCAAATCGGGGTTTGGGCACGCCGCAAGGAAACAGAAGGTCGCCAGACATGCATTCATCTGATCATCACGCCAATAACGGACCGCATTCGCGCAAGAGGGTGATAGCGTTGGTTCTGCTTGCCAAACTGTCGCTGGTTGCCGGCTTCCTCGTCCTCGCCAAATTGGGCATGGGCTATGTTCAGGCTGGCGCTTGGACGGCGGCATTCCACGGACTCGTCCTCGCGGTGATCGCGGGACTGGCGCTGTGGGGCAGCCTGCGTCACAGGGGGCTCGTCGGCAACGGTGTGCAGAGCGCGAGCGACAGGGGCATTGGCATCGTCCTGCACCGGGCGGCCGCCTATGACTTGCTCGCGCGCGTTCTGACCCTCGGGCGCGAGGGCCGCTTTCGCGAGTTCATGCTTCGCCCGGCAAAGCTCCAGCCCGGCGAAGCGATGCTCGATGTCGGCTGTGGAACGGGCACCCTTGCCATTGCCGCGAAGCGGCTGGTCGGTTCGGACGGAAGCGTCACCGGCGTCGATGCGTCGGCCGAAATGATCGAGAGGGCGCGCGCCAAGGCCGAGCTGTCCGGTCTCGATCTGACTTTCGTCAACGGGACGGCGCAGGAGCTTCCCTTCAAAGACGCGCAATTCGACATCGTCGTCGGCACGCTGATGCTGCATCACCTGTCGAAGCCCGTTCGATCGGCCTTCATCCGCGAGGCGGCACGCGTCTTGAAGCCAGCAGGCCGGCTGTTGCTCATCGATTTCGGCAGGCCGGTGCGCAAGTCCAGATTGCCCAGGCTCCACAAGCATGGTCATGTCGATATGCATTCGGTCGCCTCGCTGTTGACCGAGAGCGGATTCCAGGTCAGCGATATCGGCGCCGTCGGTACCAAGAACCTGAACTATATTCGCGCAACGACGAACAAGGACCAACCAGGCCAAGCGTCGCAGTGATCATGCTCAGACGCTAGTTGCATGGCGACCTGTTCTGGCATGTCCCATTTCGGCCTGCTTGCAATGGCAGGTGTCCTGCCTGAACAGGAAACCCGAAGTGAGTCTTCGCCATGTGCCTTGAATTGACCTGCGGATGATGTTCCAAACCCTTGTCGAGTTTCAGCGCACGATCTACCTCGCGCTGGCCGAGCAGATCAAATTGCTGTCGGCGGGCGGCGACTGGCTGGCGTTCATGGCCTTCTTGCCGATGGGAGTGCTGTTTGGTGCGGCGCATGCTCTGACGCCAGGTCATAGCAAAGCCGTGCTGGCGACGTATCTGGCCGGTTCGGATGCCAAGGTTTCGCGCGGCCTTCTCGTGTCGCTGACACTCTCGTTCACGCATGTGACGATAGCCGTGCTGATCGCAGCCCTCTCGTTGCCGCTGGTCTCGATTGCTTTGGGTAGCGTTGGCCGGGCGCCGCTTTTGGAAGATGTCAGTCGCGGCCTGCTCGGCCTGATCGGCGTCTGGATGCTCTGGCGCGCTTTGAGCCATGGCCATCACCACAAGCATGAAGGTGAAGCCGTCGGCGTCATGGCGGGCTTGATCCCGTGTCCACTCACGCTTTTTGTGATGACCTTCGCGATATCCAGAGGCGTTCCGGTCGCCGGCATCCTCTTCGCAATCACCATGATGGTCGGCGTGGCGTTGACGCTGTCTTGCGTAGCCGTGTTGTCGATCCTGTTTCGGGAGCGTCTCGTGCATTTTTTCGACAGCAGGCCACGCCTGTTCGATATCATTTCTCGGACCATCGAAGGCGGGGCAGGCCTTGTGCTCGCCGGTGTAGCCATTTGGCAAATCTCTGCGCGCTGAAAGACGTTCAAGCAGACAGCCGGACGCAAAGCGTGGCCTCGCCGATGGATGGCGGGCTGGACGGCGCAATAGCGCCATACGTCCGAACTCAGCGTGACCGTTTGCCCGAGCCGCGTTGCAAGCTCGCCAGAGGCCGACCTAGCTCTTCTTGACCGCAACTTTGTCGAGGGCTGCGCGCAGACCTTTCGCCAGCTTCTGTGCATCATCGTTCGCCCAGAAATGCATGAAGAAGAGCCGGGGCTGCTCATCGAGCATGTGGCTATGCAGCGCGGTGATCTCGATGCCGTCGTCCTGCATGGCTTTGATAACCGGATCGACCTCCTTTGCCGTCAGCACAAAATCACCCGTGATCGCCGCCTTGCCGCCACCTGTCGATTGGAAATTGATCGCTATGGCCGAGCCCATGGCCGCCGGCACTTCCATTCCATTTTCCTCGACCGGCTCGGCGCGCGGTATAGTGAACTGATAGACCGCGCCATTGGCCTTACCCTTGTAGCCCATGGTTTGGTCGACAGCGGCGGCGTCGAACTCGATCGGTGGGCCGGCTTGCGGTTGGGCGCCGCCTCCCATTGGTGTTTTGCTCAGCGCCAATCCGGCATGAAGTGCTGTTGCGAGCGTGACCGGGTCGCCTTGGCCTAAGACATGCATGTAGAGTGTCATCGGCTCCGCACGCAGCAAGTGGTTGTGCAACCCGGTGATTTCGATGCCGCTTTCTTCAAGCTTCATCATGACCGGGTTCACCTCGTCCTGTGTCAAGACGATGTCACCCATGACCATGGCCTGTTTCCCCATGGGTTCGAACGCGACCCAGCCTCCGAGCGCAAATCCTGGTTTCAGGGCCACGCCATCGAGCGATACCTTCAGGTCGGTTCGTGGCAAGCCCACCCGATAGACACCGCCAGGCATTTCGGCTCCGGATTTGCCAAGCGCCTGTGCGACTGTTTGCCAATCGGGTGCCGCCGATGCCGGTTGGAGCAGCGCCGACATCGCAATCAGCATTGCTCCGGTCACGAGTTTTGCATGCATGGGATTTCTCCTTGTGATCAGCCCCCATTGCCCAATTTGTTATGCGACCGCCGGCTTCGAGGCCGGTGGCCAGCTGTGCGTTTCCGCTCTGCGGCCCGAGGCCCAGGCATAGAGCGCGTCGTAAATGACGAAGCCGTGCTTCAGCACCTCGTGGTCGTCAGGCGTCAGGTCCCGGAGGCCCATGGAAATCGCGAGCAGCCCCGCCGACTGTGGCGTGAGATCATGCCGATCCGTGTCGGCGCCACGCACGATCGCGGCAATTGTCACGATCGCCGGATCGCGCTCAAGGCCGTATTTCGAGACGAAGGTGTCGAAGCTGCAGCCGTCACCGACATGCGTGAATTCGACGCCGGGTACGTCGTAGGGCGTCGCACCTGTCTCCTGGGCAATAGGGATCACTTGATCGGGCGGCACGAACAGGAACTCCGGTTCCTTGTCGATGAAACGTGCAATCAGCCAGGGGCAGGCAATGCGGTCGATGACCGGACGTTCGCGGGTAACCCATTTCATGACGCAATCCTTTCTTCGCTCATTGCTAGAGGAACGGTTGGCGCGCCGATCGCATGCCAGGCGGCGATGCCGCCTGAAAGCGCACTTGCATCGACGCCGCGGCGGCGCAGTTCGGCGACGGCGTCGCCGCTGACCTGGAAGCCGTAGACGCAATAGACGATGACCGGCCTGTCTCTAGGCAGTTCACCAGCCCAATCGGCGATCGTCTCGGGGGCTCGGAGCTTGGCCCCCGGCAGCATATCGCTGCGCTTAGCCAGATCCTCGGCGAGGCAGACGTCGAGCACGACGAGATCGTCTCCTTGATCGAGACGCGCACGCAGTTCCTCTGGCGCGATCGCTGGAACCGTTTCGTCCGATGCGAATCCTGCTGAAGGATCGCGCTGCGTGACGGCTCGGCGGTGGCGGGCAGCGACCCGTTCCCAATGGATGTTCTTCATGAAGGCATCGACATAGGCGCCGGCCTTGGCGCCGAAATCCATGTGATAGGCATGTTCGTACATGTCGAGCGCGAGGATCGGAATGCCGCCGGCAAGGCAGTTGGTGTGATCCGCTGCCCATTGGATCGTCAGCCGATCGCGGCGCTCCGACCAGGTCAGCAGGGTCCATCCCGAGCCGCCGGCTTGAGCCTTCGCACAGGCCATGAACTTGGCGCGCCAGGCCGCCACGCTGCCGAAATCGCGCTCCAGGGCAGCCGCGAGATCGCCTCCGGCATCGCCGGAGCCACCGAGCCCATCGAAATAGATTTCGTGCAGGATCGCCGAGTTGGCCGCGACCAGCTCTTCGCGCTTCAGCCCGTTGATGTCGAAGACGGGTGCTGCGCCCCAGTCGAGCCCGTCGAGCCGTTGTTCGATGGCGTTGAGGCGGCGAACGGCACCGCCGTAATTGTTTTCATAGTGGCTTGCCAACAGCCGCTCGGACAGGCCGACGAGGCGGGGCGGCTTGAACGGCAGCGGCATGATCTGGTGTGGCATCGGGTTCCCCACTCTGCGGCACGGCCCATCCGTGAGGACGCGAACGCTATGCCTGAATGGAAAATGATACAAGTGTTGCATTGATATTTATTCGTGATACGGTTCACCTATGAGTGAGGGGCAATCGGAAGAACAGCGCTGGCTGCTCCTGATCCATCAGCTGCCAAGCAAGCCCGCCTATTTTCGGGTGAAGATCTGGCGACGGTTGCAAGGCATCGGCGCGGTC
Source organism: Mesorhizobium sp. M0848 (assembly GCF_040319805.1). Taxonomy (NCBI): domain Bacteria; kingdom Pseudomonadati; phylum Pseudomonadota; class Alphaproteobacteria; order Hyphomicrobiales; family Phyllobacteriaceae; genus Mesorhizobium; species Mesorhizobium sp. M0848. The sequence continues at coordinate 17,620 of NZ_JAMYOM010000027.1, forward strand.
GCGGTCAAAAGCACCGTCTACGCCCTGCCGGCCAATGCCGAGATGCAGGAGGATTTCGAATGGCTTCTCAAGGAGATCGTCGCTGGCGGCGGCGAAGCTATGTTGTGCGAGGCACGCCTGGTTGACGGTCTGTCGGACGCGCAGGTGAGGGCGCTGTTCGACGAGGCGCGTGACGCCGATTACGCCGAGATCGCCAACGACGCACGCGATCTTGCCGCGGGGATCAGAGCGGACGCGATGTCGGAAAGACATGCGGAGGCGCGTTCGCAACTCGGCCGCTTGCGCAAGGGGCTCGCCGAAGTCGTGACAATTGACTTCTTCGGCGCGAGCGGTCGCCTCGCCGTCGAAGGACTGATCGCCGAGCTCGAGACACAGCTTATAGAGGACAAGGCCATGACCAAGGAACCGAAGAAGGCGGCCGAGCCGAGCGAGCTCAAGGGCCGGATCTGGGTCACACGCCGGGATGTGCATGTCGACCGCATCGCCTGCAGCTGGCTGATCCGTCGCTTCATCGATGCCGATGCGGTCATTCGCTTCGTGGCGGGCAAGGGATATGTGCCGAAAGAGGGGGAATTGCGCTTCGACATGTTCGAGGGCGAAATCACCCATGAGGGAGACCGCTGCAGCTTCGAGGTGCTGCTGGCCCGCGCCGGCATCACCGATACGGCTTTGCAGGCCATCGCCGAGGTCGTCCACGATATCGATCTCAAGGACGGCAAGTTCGGCCGCGAGGAAACCACCGGCATCGCCAGCCTGATCGCTGGTATCGCCATGGCGAACGCGGGAGACGAGCAACGGATCGCCGAGGGCGCTTCGGTGTTCGACAATCTCTATCGATATTTCCGTTCGAAACGTGGGTGATCCTAGCCATGGCCAATGCGGAGAGTATCGTGACAGCGCCAAACCGACCAAACGACACGCCGGGTCATGGCGTTTCGTTCGCTGAGGCCACGCGGGTGTGGGCCCGAGTGGCCGCGCTCAGCTTCGGCGGGCCGGCGGGCCAGATTGCCATGATGCATCGCATCATAGTCGAGGAAAAGCGCTGGATCGGCGAGACCAGGTTCCTGCATGCGCTGAACTATTGCACGCTGCTGCCCGGACCGGAGGCGCAGCAGCTGGCCATCTACATCGGCTGGCTCATGCACAAGACCAGAGGCGGCCTTGTCGCCGGGATTCTGTTCGTGTTGCCAGGCGCGATTGCCATCATGGCGCTCAGCTGGATTTACGCCATCTTCGGCAACGTCGGCGCCGTTCAGGCTCTCTTCTTCGGTTTGAAGGCGGCGGTCCTCGCGATCGTGCTTGAGGCGGTCTTGCGGATCGGCAGGCGGGCGCTCAAGAACAACGCAATGGTCGGGCTCGCGGCGGCAGCCTTCATCGCTCTCTTTTTCTTCGATGCGCCGTTTCCGCTGGTCATCTTGATCGCGGGCGTGATTGGTTACGTGGGGGGAAGAGCTGGGTGGGCTGCATTCCAGTCGGGCAATGGACATGGCAAGGTCGGCGGCAAGCAGGTCGCCGATGCCGATACAGCGCTCGGCGAAGGGGTGCCGGCGCACGCCCGGCCGTCCGTCAGTTGGTCGCTGAAGATCGCGGCAGTTTTTCTGGCGCTGTGGTTCGTGCCGGTCCTGGCACTTCTGGTGTTTCTTGGGCAAGGCAATGTCTTCACCGACATTGCGATCTTCTTCTCCAAGATGGCGATGGTTACCTTCGGTGGTGCCTATGCGGTGCTCGCCTATGTCGCGCAACAGGGCGTGGATCACTATGGCTGGCTGAAGCCTGGAGAAATGCTGGATGGCCTCGGCATGGCCGAGACGACGCCCGGTCCGCTGATCATGGTCACCCAGTTCGTCGGCTTCATGGGAGCCTATCGGGCGCCGGGCGTACTCAACTCCCTTGTCGCCGGAACGCTCGGCGGTCTTCTCACGACGTGGGTGACCTTCGTCCCCTGTTTCCTGTGGATCTTCCTCGGCGCGCCGTTCATGGAAACGATGCGCAGCAACAAGGCCTTGTCAGCAGCATTGTCTGCCATCACGGCGGCGGTGGTCGGCGTGATCTTGAACCTGGCGGTGTGGTTCGCGCTTCACGTGCTGTTTCGCGAGCGTGAGGTCACCTGGCTGGGCATGACGCTGGACGTTCCCGTGTTCAACTCCATCAACCTGCCGTCTCTGGTGCTGACGCTCGGGGCGCTGCTGGCGGTATTCCGTTTCAAGATCGGTATGATCCCAGTGCTCGCCGCATGCTCGATCCTCGGCTTGCTCTACGGGGTGGCCAGCGGATCGATTTAAGCTGAGCGGTCGGTGTAACCATTCTCCCGGCAGGAGGCATCCTTGACAGCCCAAAGGCCGATGAATGCTCCGCACGAACCGGCTGCGAGACGGAGGGTTGCACTCCTGCCTTCCGGTGCCGGGCCGGCAGCTACGCACCTGCTGGCCTCAAGAGGATTGCGGGCGTTCGGCGATGGACTCGTCAGTCTTCTGCTTCCGGCCTATTTGGCCGCGCTCGGCTTCAACGCTTTCGAGATCGGGGTCCTCGCGACGGCGACGCTCGCGGGTTCGGCCGCGCTCACCTTGGCAGTCGGGTTTGTCGCGCACCATTTCTCTCGCCGCTCTCTGCTGATTGCAGCCGCCGTCCTGATGGTCGTCACGGGGATCGCCTTCGCGTTGGTTCACGATTTCTGGCCGCTGCTCCTTATCGCATTCGTCGGAACGCTGAACCCATCCTCGGGCGACGTAAGTGTGTTTCTGCCGTTGGAGCATGCGCAACTTGCCCATAGCGTCACCGATCGCGACCGCACCGCGCTCTTTGCCCGCTATAGCCTTGTCGGTTCACTCATTGGGGCCGTCGGTGCTCTGGCGGCCGGAGCCCCCGATATTCTCCGACATGTTGCCGGGCTGGATATCAAGCAAGCGCTCCAGATCGCCTTCCTGCTTTATGCCTTTCTGGGAGTAGGTGCGCTGCTCCTTTATCGGCAACTGCCGGACGAGCCGCTCGATGCGAATGCGGTACCGGCGGAGCCATTGCGCAAGTCTCGAGCCATCGTCCTCACGCTCGCTGCGCTCTTTAGCCTGGATGCCTTTGCGGGAGGCTTCGTGGTCCAGTCATTGTTGGCTCTTTGGCTTTTCCAACAGTTCGGCCTATCGCTCGCTGCTACAGGTGCGATCTTCTTCTTGACGGGCATCCTGTCAGCCGGGTCGTATCTGCTGGCAGTGCAAATCTCCAAACGGATCGGGCTCGTAAACACCATGGTGTTTACGCACCTGCCTTCCAGTCTTTGCCTTTTGCTCATTCCCTTCATGCCGAGCCTCGGTCCGGTCATCGTCCTACTGCTGATCAGGAGCGCCTTGTCGCAGATGGATGTACCGACCCGCACCTCCTACGTCATGGCGGTGGTGACGCCGGGTGAGCGGGCCGCAGCGGCGAGTGTCACTGCCGTGCCTCGCAGCCTCGCGGCGGCCGCCAGTCCGATGCTTGCCGGCTCGCTGCTCGCAATGTCCGGTTTCGGTTGGCCGCTGGTCATCGCGGGCGTCTTGAAGATTGTCTACGATGTGCTTCTGCTTGCAATGTTCCGCAAGGTTCGCCCGCCGGAGGAACGACGGGACGGGCAGTAGCAGGTGCAAAATGCGGCCGAGCAGATCACCCGCCCCGTCGAGGGCTTGGTTGACGCTGCGTGGATCGCCCTCGCGATCCACGAAATCTTGCTTCGCTGATTTGACGAAGGCACGACTGAATGCGCGTTCCCCCGAGGAAGTCCTCAGCCGAGAATTAGGCCTGCCACGGCCACTTTGAACATTCATTCCGAATCTGCGCAGGGCTCAGACCCAAGTCTGCCAGCTGATGATCTTCGAGTTCGGCCAGCTGTTCCCGTTGGCGATGGATTTCGATCCAGCGCGCCACCGATGCCATCGAGCGCACTAAATTTTCAAGGACGCGATGGGCACTTGCCTGTGGGGACGAACGCCTCGGCGTCTCAATCAGCAGGGGGTTCAACATTTCTCATCCTTCCGCAGTGCGCTTGTTGACGTGGGGTGCGGAAATGCTCCAATCTGCCCGCGGGCGCAAAGCATGGTTTCTCTTGCTTGGCCCAATTTTTCTCATGACATGGTGTGAAATTGGCCCGCCGACTGCCATCACTCAACGCCCTCAAAGCCTTCGAGGCGGCGGCGCGCCACGAGAGCTTCACCAGGGCGGCGGACGAACTTTCCGTCACGCAGGGTGCGGTGAGCCATCAGGTGAAGGCGCTCGAGCTCGAATTGGGCATCAGGCTGTTCGATCGCGAACGTCAAAAGCTGAGCATCACGCGAGCGGGCCTCTCCTATCTGGAGGTGGTGCGCGATGCCTTCGACCGCATAGCTCTCGGCACACAACGCATCCAGCATCTATCTCGGGCCGGAGCGCTGACGGTCAGCACGTCGCCCGACTTTGCCGCCAAATGGTTGGTAAACCGCCTTGGCAGGTTTGCCGAGACGCACCCCGACATCGATCTCAGGATTTCCGCAACCATGCATCACGTCGACTTCGCCAGGGAGGACGTCGATCTTGCCGTGCGGCATGGCGATGGCAATTGGGCGGGGCATGATGTTGTCCGCCTGTGCTCCGAGCAACTGTTCGTGGTCTGCAGTTCCAAACTTCACCAGCGGATGCGCGAGCCGTCCGATGTGCTGAACTTTCCGTTGCTGCATCTTGATGACCGAAAGGACTGGTCGGAATGGCTCGAGGCCGCCGGCGTGGTCGATGCCGAACTCTCCCATGGGCCAGTCTTGAACCGCGCCAGCATGGTCATAGACGCCGCTATCGACGGCCAGGGCGTCGCACTCGCCCGCACCACGCTTGCGGCATGGGACCTCATCAACGGGCGCCTCGTGAGACCGTTCGCCACGACGCTGCGATTGTCCAAGACCTACTGGATCGTCTGCCCCAAGGCGACGTCGATGCTCCCTAAAATTACGACATTCCGTGACTGGCTGTTGGCTGAAACTGCCGATGATGTGCGCCGCCTCAAAACGCTCGGTCCATAGGCCTAAGATCGAATCGTGAAGATCAAGCAGTCGGAAAAGCTGCTTGCAAAGGGCTCAATTGTTCAACGGGCTTCTGCGAGGGGCCAACGTTCGGTTACCGGCTGTGAGAAGTAATTCGGACGAACGGCGGTAAACGCAGATAAGAGTCCGCTAGCGCGCCAGCGCGACCTTCAGCATGATGAGCCACGATGTCCGGGGTGGCTATTCATACCGAGTTCAACCGCGGCGAGACCGGATGCTGGCTCGCACCAGGCCCTAACTGCGCCTCGGGAGATGATGAGATGACCGATCTTCAGAAGATCACTTGGATGATAGTGCTGGCGATCCTCGCCGGGATCGCAGTGATTTTACTGAATCACTGGATCAGAGGCGACCTGTCCGCAGCGCTGCCATTGACTTTGCTCACCGAGAAGCCAGTTTGAGCTCGGCCGTCTGCAGAGAGGATTTGGTCATTCTGCCACTCATTGACCGGCAGTCAGCGACGCTACAGTGATAGCTCCGCAACGATGCTCAAGGCCAAACGGCGGTTGCGCGATAGCGGCAAATACGCTTCAGAGACGACCGTAGCTTTTTCATACAGAGGATATCATGCCGGCGGACGATGGTAGTCTACGCGACATTCTTGGAATTTTGTTGGTTCTCGTACTCGTAGGCGCAAACGGCTTCTTTGTCGCCGCCGAGTTTGCCCTGGTAGCGGTTAGACGCAGCCGCGTCGACGAGCTTGCAGCTGCCGGGCGTTTGAACGCCGGGCGGCTTCAAAAAACCTTGGTCAATCTCGATGCCAATCTGGCCGCGACCCAGCTCGGCATCACCATTTCATCGCTGGCGCTCGGCTGGGTTGGCGAACCCGCACTTGCCCATCTGATCGAGCCACTGCTCTTGGGGGTAATGGGGTCCCTGGCCACGGCAGCTTCGCACACGATCGCCGTCGTAATCGCTTTCATCATCATAACCGCTCTTCACATCGTCCTGGGCGAATTGGCGCCGAAAAGCCTGGCGCTTCAACGCAGCGAAGGCACGGCACTCTGGGTCGTACGCCCGCTCGGCCTGTTTCTGTTTCTGCTGAGACCAGCGATCCTCGCTCTGAACGGTCTCGGCAATCTGGTGCTGCGTCTCTGCGGTCTGCGCCCAGGCACAGGGGAGGAGTCCTTGCATTCGCCTGAAGAGCTGAAGCTACTTGTGGCGGCAAGCCAGGAGGCAGGGCTGCTCCATCAAACTCAGCAGGAACTTGTCGAGCGTGTCTTCAACATCGGAGATCGGCGCATCGCGGATATCATGACACCGCGACGCGATATCGACTGGATCGACGCTGACGACAGCCCAGACGAGATTCTGCGCACCATCCGCGAATGTCGTCATGAGCAGCTTCTGGTCGGCCGTGGCGGGATTGACGAACCGCTCGGTATGATCCTGAAGAAGGATCTCCTTGACCAGGTGCTCGATGGAAAAACGCTCGATCCGATGGCGGTTATCCGCGAACCCGTGATCGTCCACGAAGGAACGCCAATATTCCGCGTGCTCGATCAGTTCAAGCGGGCGCCGGTGCGCCTGGCGATCGTCATCGACGAATATGGCGCTCTGGAGGGGATCGTCACCCAGACCGATCTGCTCGAAGCCATCGCGGGCGACCTTCCGGACCTGGATGGTGAAGACCCCGATGTCGTCGAGCGTGATGACGGTTCCCTGCTGATCGACGGGATGATGCTGGCGCACGATGCCTTCGCTCGCCTGGGCTTTCGATCAGGGGCGGCAGAGGGTGATTTTCATACGATCGCCGGGTTCGCCTTGTCCCGGCTTGGGCATCTTCCTGAAGCTGGTGAGCACTTTGACTATGAGGGCTGGCGCTTCGAGATTCTCGATATGGACGGAAGGCGGATTGACAAGCTGCTCGCTCGCCGTGAGCAGCCTACATCCACGCCTGCAGCCAGTTGAGACTGACCGCGCGAGAGGCCGGGAGCCGGCCGGCCTTTTGCGCGCGAATATTTCCACCACCCGTCGGTTCGCCCCGGACGAGTCTCCGCTGGAGCCACAGTGGCTGGTGAGCGTCTTCGCGTCGCACTATATGATCAATGGAACCGACAGTTGAGGGTTTAAATGGACGCCAAGAGCGCCGTCTGGCTGATTATTGGGGTCCTTGTGGTGCTAGTGGTGGCCTTCCTCACCGCAATGGCATTCGGACTGCTATGAGTCAGTCAGGCTGATCTACACTCGACATAGGCTGGCGCAACCTGGTGTGGCGAGTCGCGGTCGATGACCGATGGCGTTGGTGAGCCCCGACTGCGTTTGACCACTATTCGAAATGCATGGACTGGCCGCGCATCATTGCCAGCGTCAGCGCGATTGCAGGATTTGCCGGAGGCTTCTCCATATGCAAGGAGCCGTCGAAATCACGCCACGCCGCCATGCGCAATTCATCATCGTCATCGCCGGCCGACGGGTCGAAAACGTGGGCATCACATGGATCTCGATCGATCTCGATTGTCCAGTCCTTGAGCGCCTTGCGCGCCATCTCTTCGACCTGAGCAAGGTCGCTGGTGAAGAAGGGGATACGGTCTCCATCCTCCGAAAGCGGCTCAACCCGATCGAGCGTCGGCCGCTCGGGGACCCAGCCGAGAACAAAGGCGATATCGAAATCGATCTGGCGGTCCGGGCCGGTCGAGATTTCTAGCCGTTTGACGACGTCGGGATAGAGCTGCTTACGATCCGGCCAAGTTTCCGGAATCGCCTCGGCTTGCAACTTCGTGCGGGGGACGTTGATCAACTCCATGACCTCATGGTGCGGAACTTTTTCCGCGGGCCAGCCCGCGCAACATGCCGCCGCCGCAGCCTCGTCGGCTTCCAGCCAAACAGTGGCAGCCTGATCCTCGTCCTCGCTAGGCTTGTCATCTTCTGGAAAGCCCTTGATGTCCCAGCCTTCCAACGCGAACAGTCCTTCCGCGCCCTGCAAGGCCGTAATGCCGGCGCGTGCAAACACCGCTTCGGCTGCCGCGATGCCGCGTTCGAGTTCTTGGGGTGTCGCCCCTTCAATGTTCAAGCGAAGTTCCATGGTTCGCCTCCTATGCCTATTTCCGCCAATAGTGAACAAAAAGAGAACACAAAGTCAAGCATGCCCTTGACGAAGGAGGAATATGTTCCTTATTTCAGCGTGATCTGGAACAGCAAAGGACCATGGGCTCGGCGTCAATCGCGCTGGCCGGCGAAGCTATGGCAAAAACAGCGGAAGACAATTTTCGGATCGAGGTCTGGGATCGCGAGGAGCAGGGTTTGTCAGAAACCATTTCGCGTTCTCCCGATTCAACGGTGAGTCAGGCAGCCTGGCAAGCCGCCATCCGGCGCCGCCCGGGGATGTTGCTGATCCACTACAACAGTCGGCATGTGATGGAGAAAATCCTGACACCCGGCGAGGTGACAATCCCGCCACAGACGATTATCGACGGCAGCGTTCACGCCGGCCTCGATGTTGCTCTTGGAGATCTTCGCGAGTGGCATGTGTTGCGGGCCTGGTGCAGATCCTGTTCGCACCATGCAACGGTAAAGCCTGCCGGCCTCATCAAACGCTATGGCAAAGGCGCTCTGTTCAGTTCAGTAGAGCGAGCGCTATTCTGCACAAGTTGTGACAGGGGAGGGCCTGTCAGGTTGGAAATTCACAAGCTGCCACGCAATTGAGGGGTGAAGATGCAAGACCTCATCGATTTCGTCTAGGCATCTCGGCTCGGGTTTGGACATCCGATCTCGGTCAGCTGTCGAGAGCCGGACCTCCGCGCGACCTCCGCCGGTGGCTTCGGCGCAAAATACGCGGACCACCGCGAACGGGGACAGTCGGTCCCGCGTCCCGTCCTGCGGCCGGCGCTATGCTGACGCTCCTACGGCTGTCCTGTTCACCGCCAGCGGCGGGGGCGAATTTCCTCCGTCCTACGCCCGGCAATTGTCCGCTGTTGCGGACGCGCGCAGGACTGCGTTTTATACGCCGTCCTTCCTTTGGGCGCCGACGGTCGCCGGCGCGGGGACGGGTGGGCATGGAACCGAATCCGAGGCAGGGTATTGAATCGGACTAAGTATCCGAGTTCCGCATGTCGGCTGTAGACGGCACCCTCAGTAAAAGGCGCACACGGCCCAGAGACTCAGAATCTGTCCCTACAAATCGGCTCCCGCGGTTTCGTCCCTTCCAGCTATGCACGCTGACAGACCACATACCGGTCGGCGGGGATTGGCTTTTCGAGATGAAGTTCGACGGCTATCGTGCCCAAGTCGCCATCTCCGGCTCGAACGTCGTTGTCTATACCCGCAATGGCCACGACTGGACCCGACAGTTCAAGGTCATCCTACCGCCGCTTCAGAGACTGACCAAAGGCGCGGTGCTGATCGATGGTGAGATCGTCGCCATCGACAGCCAGGGCCGCTCGAACTTCTCCATGCTGAAAACCGGCATCGCCGCGGGTATGCCCCTCAAGTTCTACGCCTTCGATCTGCTTGAATTGGATGGTGAAGATCTGTCGACCCAGCCGCTCCTCGAGCGCAAGGCGCGACTTGAGTCCCTGCTGGGCGCGCGCCGCCCTGACGACAGCCTGCAATTTTCCAGCCACATCGTCGACCAGGGCAGAAGGGTGTTCGACGCCATGTGCGAGGGCGGCCACGAAGGCGTCATCGCCAAGCGCGCCGACAGCTCCTACGTCGGCGACCGCAGCCGGAGTTGGCTCAAGATCAAGTGCACGAAGAGACAGGAATTCGTCGTCGGCGGCTACCGCCCAAGTGACACAGGACGCGGCATGGCATCGTTGATCCTCGGCACTTACGAGAATGGCAAGCTCATCTATCGCGGCCGCGTCGGCACGGGGTTCACCGCGGCGATGCGCAAGGACATCCTCGCGAAGCTCGAGAAACGCCGTGTTGAGAAACCGGCTTTCGTTTCCGTTCCGAGAGACATTGCCCGCCGTGCCCGATGGGTGAAGCCCGAGCTAGTTGCCGAAGTCACCTATGCCGAAGTGACACCGGACGGCAGCTTGCGACATCCAAGCTTTGAGGGCATGCGCGAAGATAAGCGAGCCGACCAAGTGGTAATGGAGATGCCGAAGACGCCGGCAACTCTTGGCTCCGCCAATCTCGATCCCGGAATCGGCAAGGAGATCGCCGCTGCTGTCGGCGTCAAGCTGACGCATCCAGACAAGGTCATGTATCCCGGGACCAAGGTGACCAAGGCCACGCTCGCCGCCTACTACGCCGTGGTCGCCGAGAAGATGCTGCCGCACATCCAGGATCGGCCGCTGTCGCTGGTGCGCGATACCGATGGCGACCTGCAGCAGACCTTCTTTCAGAAGCACAGACTGCCCGGCATGCCCAAGGCCATCCATGACGGCCAGTTGGAGAAGATGTCCGGGAAGGAAAGCCGCATCTTGTGGGTCGATGACCTGGCTGGGCTGATCGCAGGCGTCCAGATGAACGTGCTCGAATTCCACATCTGGGGAAGCCTGCGCCAGCAGCCGGATCTGCCGCATCGCATGATCTTCGACATCGACCCCGACGAGGGCCTTGGCTTCACTGCCGTCAAGCAGGCAGCCCTCGACATTCGGGGCATTCTGGAGGCGCTTGAACTGCAGTCGTGGCCGTTGCTGTCCGGCGGCAAGGGCGTTCATGTGGTCGTGCCGCTCGTCCCAGAGGCAGACTGGGACGAGGTCAAGGGCTTCTGCCAAGACTTCGCCGAACTACTGGCCCGTACAGATCCGTCGCGCTTCGTCGCCAACATGAGCAAGGCGAAGCGAAAGGGCCGAATGTTTCTCGATTACCTGCGCAACGGCCAGGGCTCAACTGCAATCTGTCCTTGGTCGACTCGGGCACGCGCCGGGGCGTCGTGTGCGGTGCCCGTCAGATGGGAGGAGTTGCCCACCTGCGAAAGCGCCAACGGTTTCGATGTTATCGCCGCTGCCGCGCGGGCTCAGCTGCCCGAGGCCTGGGAGGGCTATTTCGACGTCGAACAAACGCTTACCGACCGCATCCGCCACGCAGTCCGGTAGCAATAACCATACTAGATGGCTAGCGACATTTGCCGATTTGGCGCGGACCGCCGTTGCCCCAAATTCGAGAGCGTCCCCCCTTCTGCGGGAGGCCCGGCAACGCCGTCTAGAGTGAGAGTACGGACCGGTTTGCCGTGACGGGTTGAGAGTTGGAGGAGAGGCCTCCGGCGCCCGTCGCGGAGAACCGCGATGTCCAGACATCACCGCAACGATGGCGCCGGCGCGGACCGGACGAACCTTTATGACGATATCACCAGTAAGATCATCGCCGAACTGGAAGCAGGCCGCTTCCCCTGGGTTCAGCCCTGGGGCACCGCGGCAGCGAAGGCGCCGCTGGCCATGCCGAAAAATGCCGCCACGGGCCGAGCCTACACCGGCATCAACGTGCTCCTACTCTGGGGCGCCGTGGTCGAGCACGGCTTTCCAAGCCAGGGCTGGATCACCTTCCGGCAGGCTCTGTCGCTCGGCGGCAACGTCATGAAGGGCGAGCACGGCACGACCATCGTCTATGCTGATCGTTTTGTCCCCGACGACGAAAAGAAGCGCGCCGTGGAGACCGGCGAGGAAGCGGCGGCCATCCCGTTCCTCAAGCGCTACACCGTCTTCAATGCCGCCCAGTGCGAGGGTTTGCCGAGGGACGTAGCGGTCGCCGCGCCACCGCCGCCGCCCGGCCAGATCGAGCCCCAGGTGGAGGCCCTCATCAAGGCGACCGGCATCGCCTTCCGCATCGGTGGCGACCGGGCGTTTTATGATCCGGCACAGGACTATGTGCGGGTGCCGCCGCCGGCCGCCTATTTCGAGCCTATCAATTGGCACCGCACGGCGCTGCACGAGATGGGGCACGCCACCGGTCATGCCTCGCGGGTCGGCCGGGATCTCGGCGGTTCGTTCGGCACCAAGAAATATGCGTTCGAGGAACTGGTCGCAGAGATGAACGCGGCCTTCTGCTGCGCCTCGCTCGGCATCGTGCCGACGGTGCGCCATGCCGACTATCTCGGCTCTTGGCTCGAGGTGCTCCGCGACGACAACCGCGCCATCGTGCGGGCCGCCAGCCAGGCGAGCAAGGCCGCCGACTGGCTGCTCACCCACCTTCCGGAAACCGACGCCATGGTCGAGGCCGGCCAGCCCGAGATCGACAAGAGGGCCGCATGACCCTCCTCACGAGGGCAAAGTCGTGTCTGCGGCCCAGTCCCCCTCTTGATCTTCGGTGTGCGGCGCAGTCCTCAGAGTGAGAGGGCTGCGCCCGTCTCTTTTGACGGGTTTGGAGGTCGAGAGAGTCTCGGTCGCCCTGTCGCGGAGATAATCCAATGGCTACGCCCAAGCAGAAGATCACCCTCAACGTTTCACGTGACATCCCCTTCAACAAGTTGATGCTGAGCCAGTCCAATGTCCGACGCATCAAGCGCGGGGAAACGATAGAGGACCTCGCAGCATCGATCGCACGGCGCGGCCTGCTCCAGAGCCTTAACGTCCGGCCAGTATTGGATGGCGAGGGTAACGAGACCGGCATGTTTGAGGTGCCGGCTGGCGGGCGCCGCTATCGCGCGCTGGAACTGCTGGTCAAGCAGAAGCGCATGATTAAGACCGAGCTAGTTCCCTGCGTCGTCAGCGACGCCCACAGCGCGGTCCCGATCGAGGAGGACTCGCTGGCCGAGAATTTTCAGCGCGAAGATTTACATCCCCTGGATATGTTCCGGGCCTTCCAGACCTTGCACGATCAGGGCGCCAGTCATGAGGAGATTGCGGCACGCTTCTTCGTGTCCGCTAGCTTTGTCCAGCAGCGCCTGCGGCTCGCAAAAGTTTCGCCCAAGCTGCACGAGGTCTACGAGCAGGAGGGAATGCAACTCGAGCATCTCATGGCCTTTACCGTGACCGACGATCACGCCCGTCAGGAGCAGGTCTGGGAGGCGCTCGAAAACTCCTGGTCGAAGGAGCCGCAGCAGATCCGGCGCCTCCTGAGTCAACTGAAGGTCTTCCGGGAAGTCTTGCGGGCCGGATCGACAAGGCGAGCAGCGGTTGCGCTCGGGATAAGCCAGCCGGCCGTCAGTCAACATGTGAAGCAACTCGAGACCACGCTCGGCATCACACTCTTCAAAAGATCAGCCAACCGCATCGTCCCCTTGCAGGAAGCCTGGGAACTTCTGCGAAACGTAGAACTTGCCCTGACGTCGCTGGATCGCCTGGAAGCGTCGATCTTCGCTATGAAGAATGAGGAAAAGCAGCGGATTGCTATTGCCGCGCCATCTGTTTTCGGTTTCGTGACCTTGCCCAAGGTCGTGGCGATTATCCGCTCACAGACCGCTTCGAATGTGCGGTCGATTTCGGGAAGCTACGAGCAGATCGGCGAGCACATCCTGGCTGGTCGGGCGGATCTCGGAATCTCGAGATTGCCGCTGGATCCACACCTGTTCGAATGGGCGCCGCTTGGGTCGGCACGAAACGTATGCATCTTTCATCCCGACCACCGCTTTTCAAAACAGAGCTGTATCGAGGCGCAAGACCTGGCAGGCGAAACGATCGTCGATATCGATCCCCAGTTCGCCGCCCACCAGATGAACTTCAATGCGTTGCGCTTCGCCGGCGTTGAGCCGGACATCCTGGTGGAATTCGATTGCAACGGTCACGAAGCCGGATACGTCTCCGCTGGCCTGGGCATTTCGATAACCAATGAGATCATTGCACGTGAATACGCGGCGTTTCACTTGGGAATAAAACCGGTCGAACCGTCCGCGCTCTATCACTATGTTGCGATTTGGCAGAAGGGCAGGACCTTTTCCAACACACTGAATGTGTCGCTCGAGGCGATTATCGCCGCGTTTTCCCTGATGCCGCCTGCGAGAGGTTGACCATCCCTTTTGGGGTGGCGTCCTCGACAGCGGCTGCCTTTGAACAGGAGGTAAGGGTTCATCCTATCAGAAAACGATCAGCCCGCGCCCCTGCAACAGAACGCGGGCCTTTTGAGCAAAATAGCCCCGATGTCAGCTGGTCTTGATGCCGATCTTGCGGCGCTTCGCTGGCGCCGCTTCAGGCTCAGGCGCTACGGCCTTCCGTCCCAGGCCGATCGCCTTCGCCATCGCCGATCGCGCCGCAGCATAGTTCGGCGCAACCATCGGATAATCGGAGGGCAGGCCCCATTTCGCGCGGTACGCATCTGGCGTCAGATCGTAGTGGGTGCCTAAGTGCCGCTTGAGCGATTTGAACTTCTTGCCGTCTTCCAGGCAGATGATGAAATCGGGCGTCACCGATTTCTTGATCGGGACTGCGGGTGTAGGCTTCTCTTCCGCTTTGGGTGGGAGTGCTCCCTGCAGCTTGCTGATCGCTCCATAGGTATCGGCAATTACCCGGGCGAGTTCTGCGACTGGAACCGGGTTGTTGCTGACATAGGCGGAAACGATGTCAGCTGTCATCTCCAGCAAGTCCGCGTCGGAGTTGATAAGATCTTCAGGCATTTGGGCCAACCCTTCATTTGCTCTTCAGTTGCCGTAGCCCCGATCTACGTCAGCAGCCTCGCTACAGCAAAGCGCACCGGGTGCACAAGACCGCGTGATCCGGTCGCTGGGCGGCTTTCCCGAAGTCTCGACCATCCATACCACCAATGGCCGCTGGGATCTGGTGGTCGAACTCGGGACCGCATCGCTGACGGATTTCGACGCGGTGTTGCGCCGCATCCGGCTCGTAGCGGGCATAACGGCCAGCGAAACGAGCCTGCTGCTGGCGACGCCGCGCACGACCCGAGCACGACTAACCTAGAATCCAACCGAAACCTTACCGTCACGACTATTGCCGCTCGATAAAAAATGTCAGACCATGGATCGCTTTGGAGCGCTAGCTGCTTGGCTGAACTTCCAAGCGCCCAGCGTTCAAGAAACAGGCTCGTGGGATAGCAGGTTGACCAAGGCAAGGGAGTTCGCACGTGAGTGAGACATGAGCCCCTCGCGATCTGACCGACGGCCTGCAGATCAAAACGACAAACCCGATTACGTGTATTCGCTCCACGGGATCAGGACGAATGCTTTTTGGATGTCTCGCGTTAGCGAAATTGTGGCCCAAGAGACGGGTTTCAAAGTCGGATACCGCAATTACCTGCGCTTTGACCTCTTCATGTTCATCTTCAAGAACTTTTTCTACCACAAGCCGCTGAGACTGGTGGAGAGCGATCTGCGTGCGCTCCAGACCAATTATAGGGTGAGTGTAATCGCTCACAGCTTTGGGACTTGGCTTCTTTTGAAAGCCCTCACAGAGAATCGTGACTTGCAGCTTCACAACGTGATCCTCTGTGGCGCTGTGTTTCCGCGCGCGACTTCGTTCTGGCGGCAACTGACTAATGACTCGAAACAGATCAGTGGAGAAGTCCTGAACTTTTGCGGCGCTCGAGATCCGTTTCCGGCCTTGGCCGAACTGCTATCCAGGAACTTTGGCGCCTCCGGCGTAGTCGGCGCCGGCGATCCGATGGTCGAGGATTCTTATCATGACCTTACGCACAGTGGCTTTATGGAGGTGGATTTCTGCCGCGAATATTGGCTTCCCCTCCTGTTGTCGTCCCCTCGAACCAGATCACCAGCACATGTTGAGCCCAGACCCTATGTCAAAGCCCTGCTGTGGATGTCTGCCCACAGAGGGGTGCTATTGATCGCCGCCGTTGCCGCCGTAGCGGCTTCATACTTTGTCCTGAGGTCGGAAGCCTCATGTGCGGTTCGACGCTGCTACGTGGACGTCGTTCGCATCTACAACTACGCAAACTCCGGCCGTGTCGTCGGACCTTTGCGGTATGTAAACGAGATCACCTTCTCGTATGCCTTCAATTACGACCTCAAGGATTTCGTTTTCAAGGCGGCCACCGATCGACGGCCAGAAGTGATCAGCTTTGTCGGTGAACAACTCACCAATCTTGACGGACAGGAAAGCTCGGAAACCGTAAAAACGGCGGATGGCATTGAGGACCGCAAGTACACAGCGTTTCACGTGCCCGCTCGCGATCGTCGTGCCTACTTTTCGGCCGAGTTCGCCAATGAGTACGATGTGCCGCCCGGGGGAGCCACCGTGTTTGCAGCGCGCGAAATACGGAACCTCCGCATACAGATATTGTTGCCAGCGGGTGTATCGCTCGTTCCCGTTTCCGGCACGTTTAGAGAGGGTGTACTCATTAACGGCGCGCCTGACCGCGAACGTGCAGCCCGCTGTACGTTCGCGACTGACGGTAGGCAGATAAACTGTAGCGATCTCGACCTTCCTGCGAACGTCGAGTTCTTCTATTGCTTTGCCGTAAAGGGTTGGAACTCGTCCGGCGAGATTTCACCCGCGCAGGTCGACAAATGCAAACAGGGGCTGCATTAGGTAAACTACCTCAACTGCGGTCCTCCCTGGGGAGAACGTTAGCCGCAGGGATCGACTTGGATAACCTTGGTCATAGCCTTGCCTCCATTTTTCCACTTACAAATGAGGAGTAACAAGGAAAGTTGCAAGACAGACGTCAATATTTCACATGCAAGTTCGTCCAATCCCAGAATCCGTCCCACCTATCTGACAAATCTGGCTGAACAGCTTTCAGGCGGCGAGCGCCAACGCATAGCCATCGCGCGGGCCTTGCTGGTCAACCCGAAGCTTCTGATCTGCGCCGAAATCCTGTCGGCACTCGACGTGTGTGTCCAGTCGCGCATCGTTGAGCTGTTCCAATCGTTGAAAAAACAGCATTCCGTTGCAATGCTGTTCATCTCGCACGATCTCGCTGTCGTCCAAGCTTGTCGACAAGGTGGGTGTGCTCTACCGAGGCTAACTCATGCCAGATGGCAGATACTGCCACACTGCTCGAATCTCCTCTGCACCCTACACCCAGATTCTGCCTGAGGCGGCACGCGATGTGATCGGTCCGCTCTTCAAACCGCATATACGCCGTCAGGCACCCCAACCTTGCGACTTGGTGGCCCTCAAATATTGCAGGACAAGTGCGTTGCGGTTCTCCGTCCGGAATTGCGTGAAGCCAAAAAGACAGAGCGCTTTTGCGATTGCGAGAAAAAGTGGAAACGCTCGTGCATCCAGGCGAGCTGCGTCGCTCTGATGATGGGCACGCGCCAGTCCAAGGGGCCCGGGCCTCGAATCCGCTCGCCCATCACGATTGCCAAAACCGCGATCATCACGGGGATATGGCTGCTCGAAACAAACATGGGCACCAGCATCCAAGGCCAGCAACTGGCCAAGCACCATTTGCCCAGGCCGGAACCGAAGGCAATACAATCGCGATCGGCTGTGAGCCCAAAAACGCCGATCCGTCGCAGCCGATGCGCCCGGTTCTGCGCTGCCTGGTGGAAAGGACTTGCGCTCCAGACCAGCGCGAGCACGGTCGCTGCGATGAATGCGGTCAAGGCACTGTCCGCCAGCAACCGGATTGTGAACGCGAGAGCCAGGAGAGGAATGCCAGCGAGGACCAACACCCCAAAATAGCCGAGAATAAAGGCTGCGGAGGCGCGCCATCGCCGTGTAGCGAGGCTTGATGCGCGGACATGCGACAAGGGCAACGCGATAAGCGGCGTCATCATCGCCGCAAGCATGGCCAGCCAGGCCAACACCAGTGACGACAGCGGATTGGTAGCAATTATGAAACGCAAGCTGCCGACGACGGCCTCAAATGTTGGGTCAGCTGCCGTGGTGCCGCAGAGCGACGGAAGATCGGCATGGAAATTCAACGTCGATGACGCCGCCATACCGGCCGCTGCTGTCAGCATGGGTCCTCTAAAAGGGGGGCTGAGCAGGCCACCCAGCAACACAAATCGCACGGGTCCACTCCTCACGGCATCGACAGAGAGCCACCGCCTTCTCAGTCTCGAAGCACGCTGACGCGATCGATTGTGACCGGATTGGCGTCACCGCCAGAATGCACCGACACGATCTTCACACGCAGATGCTTGGGATCGAAGTCCTTCTGCTCGATCAGGCGTCGCGCCAGATCGGAGATATCGAAGATAAGCGTTATGCCGTTGCCGCCATGCTGCCCGTCGACTTTTGAAGCGCTAGCCAGTCCGAATAGGGCCGCGCTTCCTGCGACGCGATCCTGGGGCAGATCCGCTCCAGCGCCAGCCGGGGGGTTGATATAGGCTTGAATGCCGCCCGCAATGCTTGCGCCGCGGATATTCTCAAGCTTGAGAAAAAGGCGAGCGGGCGCCGGCCTCTCAGGTGCGTTGGGACCCATGGCCACGATGACCGCCGAGCCCTCCTTGGATGCGATTGTCACGGCCGTTTCGACTGGAGCATCGCCAATAGATACCTTCTGGCCGTTGGCGCCGATGACAATAGGTTCAGCCATGCTCGTTGGTCCTTGCGCAACTCTGATAGCGCCGCCTGCTGACGGGGCCGGAACACCGGTACCCAAATGCAAATCGTCATATTCAGGGTAGAACTTGCCACCTGCAAGAGTATCTCGCGCCGCATAGTTTTCCAATCCTGAGCCGTCGACCGTCGGAACGGCAAAGGCGCGGTCGGATGGACCATCAAGCCATTGCTTTCCACTCTCCATCTTGACTCCGGGCGCGG
Organism: Mesorhizobium sp. M0848; assembly: GCF_040319805.1. Taxonomy (NCBI): domain Bacteria; kingdom Pseudomonadati; phylum Pseudomonadota; class Alphaproteobacteria; order Hyphomicrobiales; family Phyllobacteriaceae; genus Mesorhizobium; species Mesorhizobium sp. M0848. The sequence continues at coordinate 36,164 of NZ_JAMYOM010000027.1, forward strand.
TCATCCACGCGGCCCAGAGTCGATCAATGTTGCAGTGATGGAGCCAGAACAATGGGTCGAGGCCGGCCGTTTCGAATGCCGAGAGGAAGCCGTCGCCCGGATTGACCGGAAGCGCCCCACCGACAAGGACATGAACCGAACCATGCGGCGCGTTCTCAAGCTGCCCCCGCACGCCAGCTTCTGGATTGGAGAACAGCGTCTTGCTGCCTCCGAAGCTGACTGTCCCGGTGAAATCAGTTTCCTTCATTGCCGACAGATCGATGTCAGGAATGCCGAAGCCCGGCTCTGGGCCAATAACCGTCTGACCGTAGCGCGGAAGGTCTTCAAGCGGGTTTCGTGTGACGCCATCGGGAAGGTACTTGAGAAGGAAGGCCTCCGGTATCTTGCGCGCATTCGGATTTGTCGCGTCAAGATAATTCCAATAGGGCAGTTTCCAGCCAACTGGCCCGCCAAGCGCGACGATGGTCGCCGCGATGATGTCCTCGAAGCGCGCGAGATAGCCGCGGTGCCAAGGGAGGAAATAGTAGGACGAATGTTGGCACTGGTTCCAGGCGATTAAGGTGTCACTGGCTGGAGGAAGCGCCGCATTTTTGTCGATGATTCCCAGCCCGATCCACATGTCGCGATCGAACTGATGCATCGCTGCAAGGTACCGCCAACTCGTCCGGTCGGTTACGTCGCGCGTCTTCAATTCAATGATGGCCTTGGCATACCAGAGGAAGGTGTCGTTCCAACCTGCTCCTAGTTTCCAGGCGTCCTCACGCTTGCCAGCCATTTTGCCCTCTTTTGGTTCTGTCACAGTTGAATTTCAACGCGGTCTCAATCAAGGTTTCCTCACCGCAATGAATGACGCCGTGTAGCCTGCGGGCGCGCCATTGTGCGGCTTGGCTCGGATCAGGGAACCAACCAGCGATGGCACTTGCTTGGTCCCGGAAGGCCATTTGTAGGCAAGGCATCCATTATAGTCGTATTCCCAACCATCGGTCTGACTGCGTGAGCGTCCGATGCCGACAATCGCGAATGCGACCGGAGTGTCAGCGCCGCCCGGTTTGATGATGCCGGTCAAATCGAGCCCGCCGCTGCCCCAATCGATGACCCCCTTAAATTCAGTCTCCGAGATCGCATCGAAGCGGAACTCTGCCTCTGCAAAAAAGAGGTCGAGCGCCTTCTGAGGGTCACCGTTCACCGGGTCCGGATTGTTGTGGAAACTCCGGTAGGTCCAGGTGCCCACGATAGCTGAGGTTGACATGGCTTGAATTCCTTCTTTCCGGTCCGACCTTGCCGCCGGCACAACCGCGCCCGCGACGCCTCCCGTCTGACACATCGGCGCCAATGCACGCTTACCTGTTGATCGGGATGTCGCCGGCCGGATCCTTGATGAACCAGGCGAGTCCCTTGGTGATCAGCACTATGTTGCGTACCGGGGCACCGGACACGCCGGCAACCACAGTGAACATCTTGGTGTCCATGAAGTTGTGCGCGCCGCATGAGAAGTCGAAGGCGGCCTTGGGGCCGAGCGCAGCGAGGTCGAGGTCTTGCCGGACAGTAGCGGTGAATTTCGGCTTCGGCTCGGTATCGCAGACAGCCTCGGTGCCCACACAGGGAAAATCCTTGTCGAAATCGAGTAGTTTGAGCACTTGTGCAAACGGCACGTTTCCCGGGTTGTCTGTTTCGTTTGGGTCGCCGGGATCGCCAAACATCGCGCGGTGGATACCCGTTGGTTGCCAGGAAAGAGTGTCGCCGGGATGCAGCACAAGCGGGTCGGCGGCCTGGGCGAACGCCGGGGCACCGAACAATGTTACGATAGGCAACGTCAGGCCGAAGATGGCGGCGGTCAGGGTCGAAACGTAACGCATCTCAGGATCTCCTTTTCATGAGTGGCTTGTGTTCAATGATGACGCGTCAATGACGCCTTCGGGATAACTCGCACCAGCTGCATCATGCCCCGATCCTCATGCTCAAGGATGTGGCAGTGCAGAACGAACGATCCGGTGAAATCATCGAACCTGTGCCGGATCTTCACGTAGCCCGGCGCCGTGACGCCGTTCTTCTTCCGCGGAATTGCGACGGTGTCCTGCCATGGCCGCGGTGTGGGCGGGATGTAGAGCCTATGCTCCTCCGGCATTCCTGGGTCGAATACCTCGATCACTTGGAACGGATTGACGTGGATATGGAATGGATGCGCTGCTGTATTCGTCGTGTTGACCAACTTCCACTCCTCGGAATCGCCCAGCACCATGGTGTGGTCGTATCCACCGTCCGAGAACTCACGACCATCGATCAGAGGGCCCTTTGACGTTTCCGAGAATTTGATTGTGCGCACGATCGGCGGCTCGTCATCGGGGAGATCGGCGAGAAAACTTGGTCGCGGCGGAAATGACGCTTCTGTCGGAAGCGTCATCGCCATGGGCTCGCCGCTCACCACCAGTGTCAGCAATGGCTGAATGGACTGGTTGTCGACAGCGATCTCCAAGTCGAATATCGCGCTCTGTCCATCAACGGCCAGCGCAGGCGCCTGCACCAACAAGTCCACGCGGTTGCCTGGCGCAAAGTTTCGCAACGGGTAAAAGGTGTCCTGGAGCGGCCGGGTTGCATATGTCTTCGGGTCGAACTGCACGCCGTCTTGCGCTGTCTGTTTCCACGCAGGCAGTGGAGCGCTCGTCGTCTCGTCACGCGGCCGGAAATCGGTAATCTTGCACACCGCGTCCACGCTGCCATTGACCAGCCGCCACAACTGCACTTCGCCGGGGCGCATGCTGATTGTTGGCGTCGCCTGGCCGTTCACCATCAGGGACGGGATTTTGCCCGATTCCACCATGGTGGGTGGAAACTCGGCATATTGCTGGACGATCATGACCTGCTCGACGAGCCCCGGCAGCAGCACCCGCAGTTTGTCGTCGTAACTTTCACCTTCGACCACGAACACACCGGCCATGCCGTGGTACATGTTGATCGCCGTCGATCCGTGCACATGCGTGTGATACCAGTGCGTGCCAGGTGCCTGTCCGGCTACAGCCGGTGGCTGCGTGGTCGCTCCCTTGTGATGTGTCATGGCCATGGCTGGTTGGACAAACGGTGTGATCTGGAACGAAAACGGATGTGCACCAATCTCGAACTGCGGCCACATTCCGGCGGCAACCTGCTCTTTCACCAACGGCAGCAGCCGATTGGCTGTCGGCAGCGTGCCGGGCTCCCCCTTCCATGTTGCGCTGTCGTCATAAGCAGCAAGCATCTCTTCCTGTAGCGCCGTGAGATCGAGTGGAAGATCTCGCCAGTTCCGCGGCGGGTCGCCGCGCCGGGTGCGCTCGAAGATGGCATCGAAATAGCCACCGACCTCGTCCTCCTTGAGTTGCGGATTGGGACGAAGTTTAAGCAGCACGTTGTCGCCCAGCCCGTCCGGGGAGACGTGAAAGCCGTGGAAGTGGATGTTCGTCGTGCTCGAGCCGTGGAAGCAGTTCGGGAACACATCGCTGGATAAGGGGTAAATTGTGTCACCACCAAAGGACTTGGTAACCTCGCAACCGTCAGCTTTGCCGGTCTCGCCTCGGTCGATGCCGTCATCACCGAAAGCCGACACGTCGATGGCGTTGAAGAACTTGATCTCGACGAAATCGCCCACCCGTGCGCGCAGCGTGGGGCCAGGATTCATCGCCTCGCGATCGTCGGCCGGCGGCCACATGGCGCCGGTCAAAACGTCGCGACCCCAGAAGTGCCGAAGGACTATGCTTTCGGACTTGCCGGGAAGGCGCCGCGCGATGTTGCTGGTGCCCAGCACCGCTTGCAGGCGACCGCCGGCACTGCCGATCTCGCCGATCTTGCGTAGGGATGGCCCCAGCGCCGGCTCTTGCGCGGCTGCCGGCGCAACAAACCCGCGCCGCAGCGTTAGGGCTGCGAGTGCGAGAACGCCGGTCGCTGCGCTGATCAAGAAGCGGCGGCGGCTCGGTCGTGCCGTTGTCGCCTCGAAGTCAACTCCAGGACTCGACTGTCCCACGATGCCTCCGGCCCGGACCGTCATGGCCAATTGATCTCGATGACGCCGAGTTCCTGCGGGTCGCGTCCAGAGCGCATCGAGCAGGTATACTCAACCCGGGCCGGACCATCGCTGCCGGCGATCCTGAGAAGCGAGCTGACCTGTGGCACGTCAGGATCGAGGCAGCGGGGAATCCGTTGCGGGAACCATTGATCGTCCGCCCCCCCGACCGGCTTGATCCAGTGCCCGGCTTTCCGGTCAAAGTTTCGGAACACCACGACCTCGACCTCGTCGTCGGCCAGTATCAGCGACAGCACGGGTGGGTCAAACGAAATGAGATCTGTCGTTCGGCGAATGTCTACGGTCTTCAATTGCCACCCTCGCACATTGTTCCAGATAAATTTTCTGCCGCAGAACCGCTTGACGTCACAAATACAGCAACGACGATGGGAGTAATGAAGTTGAATGTTCGGCGCGTCCATTGTGCTAAATCTTCTCAAGCTCCGATGTGGCAAAAGCCACAAACGTGAGAGGCGCTAGGCCACTAGAATTTCGGGTCGGCAGGCCATTGCCTCCGCCGGCTTCACCAGATGGAGTTGGTATGCTCAGGATACAGGCTTCGCCGATCACCGATCTCACCGGCCTTCGCGCGGCGCTGCAGCAGGCGATTCAGCTCGAGCATTCGACGATCCCACCCTATTTGTGTGCCCTGCTGACGCTGTCCGGAAACTCGGACGCGGTGCGGTACGCGCGGCGCCTTATCAGGGATATCGTCCTGGAGGAGATGCTGCATATGTCGTTGGCCTGCAACATCGTCAATGCCATCGGCGGTACGCCCGAGATCAATCGTCCGGGCCTGCAACCCATTTATCCCGGCCCGCTTCCGATGGGCATTGCCGGTGGTGTCGAGGTTCACCTGAAGCGCTACTCGCGTGCACTTGTCCGTGACGTATTCATGCAGATCGAGGAGCCGGAGCTGCCGCTGGATATCCCGGTGCTCGGAGCACTGCCGCCCGATGCGGCGAGCGGACCACGCACAATCGGTGAATTCTACGCGGCGATTCGCCACGAGATCGTCCGTCAGACGGATGCCATCTTTACCGGAGATCCGGCCCGGCAGGTGACGACCGGTCGGTTCGACGCCAGCGAGGAGTTCGTCGTCAGCAATGTCGAAACGGCGCTGCGCGCCATCGAAACGATCGTAGAGCAGGGTGAGGGCACACCACAGTCGCCTTTTGACCTCCAGCAGGACATCGCACACTATTATCGGTTCCAGGAACTCGAAAAGGGCATGAAGCTGGTTGGTAATCCAGGGTCCCCGCTGAAGGTCGGCTTCGATCCGGCCCAGCCGCTGGTGATCGACGACGATGCCGATGTGATCAAGATGGTCGACAACCCGCAGCTCGTCGCGATTGACATTTCGGACGCCCAGGCGGTGCAGCTTTCGAACGAGTGCGACCGACTCTATTCAAGAATGCTGGACGAGCTGCAAATGGGGTTCTCGGGCGAGCCAGACAAGGTAGACACCGCCGTCGAGACCATGCAGGACTTCGCCGGGGTGGCACGCGACCTGCTAGCCCAGCAGCTTACAGCAGGACCGCAATCCGGATTTTTTGCGGGTCCGCGCTTCCGCTATTCCGCAGCCTAGTTCCGGCGGCACGCCAGTTTTTCATTTGCCGCCGCCACGCGTCGAACGTTCTTCAGTATCCGCAGGGGCTTACACAGTTCACCGGCAAATACAAAGAGTGCGCGCCGTTGCCGGTCCACTGCCTGGGATCTGGCAGGTGTCAGCCAGCAGATTTGACGAGAGCCTCGGGAGACTCCGAGGCTGGTGTTGCAGCACGTCGCAGGACAGGCGATTGACAATGCGCCGTTCGTATCAGAAGATCATAATATATTCGAATTCTTGGTGGAAATGTGGCTGCTGCGCCTCTCTTCAGGCGTGTCGCGTTACTCGCTCAACTCGCGGACAGCGAGTTGCAGGCGGTAGTTTCGAAGTGCGTCGTGTGCCGCGTACCCAAAGGTACGCAAATACTGTCGGCGAAGGACGATACTAAAGACTTGTTCTTTATTCTAGAGGGGCGAGCCCAGGTGAAGAACTACTCGCGGAACGGCCGAGAGTTGATCTATTCCGAAATAGGCAGCGGCGGGCTTTTTGGCGAATTCGCGGCCATCGACGGCATGCCCCGGGCGGCAGACGTGTGGGCGCTCGAAGACACGATCGTCGCGCGCCTTGGTTCGGCCGACCTACTGTTGCTGATGCGGGAACATTTCGTGCTGGCGCTGGAACTGCTGAAGTTACTCACGGCGAAGTCTCGGGCGTTGTCGGACGGGTTGCTACAGCGGATCGTGCTCAGCGCGCACAATCGCATGCACGTCGAGCTGGCGCGCTTGGCGGTCGACGGCCAGCACGCCGGAGCGAGCGCAATCATCAGCCCTGCGCCGACCCACTACGAGATCGCCGCAAGGGTCGGCTCGCACCGGGAGGCGGTGACAAAGGAACTCAACCGCTTGGAGGCCCAAGGTTATGTCCAGCTCGGACGTGGACAAATCGTCATCGTCGACGAGCAGCGGTTCCGAAGCGACCTCGTCGACGGGTTCTTGGTCTAGGTCGGACCAGACCAAGGTCGGGGCGGTTCTCGCGTCGCGGCGCTCGGCCGCAACCTTAGATGCTCCGGCAGCTCGAGAGCGGCCGCTCCGCAAGCTCGCCGTGCTTCTCTATGCCGATGCGGTGGGCTATTCTGCGGTGACCGCCGCCGACGAACTCGCAGCGCATCTCGCATTGTTCGCGAGCTTCGAGCTTTTCGCCAGTACATTCGGACGTCACGGCGGAGCAGTCATCTATCATCCGGGTGACGCAGTCCTTGCCGAGTTCTCGACGGTGGCGGGCGCGGTTATGGCGGCCGAGGAGGTGCAGACGGCCCTCGCCGCATCGAGGGCCTCCGCCGCAGGCAGCCTGGAGTTCAGGATCGGCGTCAATCTGGGCGATACGATCTTCGACCACAACAATGTCTATGGCGACGGCGTCAACATTGCCGAGCGCATCCAACGGTTGGCCGAACCGGGGGGCGTGTGCATCTCGGAAGCCGTCTACTCGACGCTCGGGGAGCCGTGGCAGCGCCGCTTCGCCTATCTGGGTGAAAAGAATCTCAAGAACATGAGCCGGCCTGTCGGGGTCTACCGCCTTAAGACGACGGCGCAGGACGCCGCCCCGGCCGAATCCGAAGCAAAGCGTTTCCTCGCGGTCGCCACGTTCAAGATGTCGATGCAGGCGGGCTCTGGCGGACTCGATGCCGAGGACACCCGCCGCGCGGCGATCGCGTTCGACAGGGTGCTGCGCAGAAGTGTCGCCGCCAAGGGCGGGACGATCGTCGGGCGCGCCGGCGACAGATACATCACCGCCTTCGGCATCGAGCCGACGCAGGAAAGCGCGATCTTGGCGTCGGTCGCTGCCGCGCTGGATTTCAGCCGCGCCGCTGGCGATCCGGCCGAAGGGCTGTCGCCCTTGGTCGGCTGGCGCGTCGGCATCGACTGTGGCCTCGCACTCGTCGAAGGCGAGCCGGGCTCTAGCGAAAAGGGCATCTACGGGCCACTGGTGGCGAATTCACTCTGGCTGGCCGAGCGCTCGGGCGACGCCGGCGTCTACATGACCACGGACGTGTTCAATGCCGTAGCCGAGTGGTTCGACGCCATCAGGATCGACGCTGGCCCGGACGGGGCGGTGCCGATATGGCAGGCGATCGGCGAATGCAGTCGGCCGGGGGCTAACCGCATCGGCTTTGTCGGCCGGCTGGTCGAGCTCCTGCAACTGCGCAGCATGCTGACGGCCGTGCTGTCGGCTGGACGCGGCTGCGTCGTCAGGATCGTCGGCGAGGCCGGCATTGGCAAGACGCGGCTCGCCGAGGAATTAGCCAACGGCGCGAACTGGCGGCCGATCCGCGTGGAGTTCGACGATTTCGAGGCACGTTCGGCATCGCTCTCCGTCGCCGGATCGTTCGTCCTGGAGCTGGTTAGGGCGAACGGGCTGAAGACCGCGAGGGTCGAGATCCTGGTTGCCGAGCTGCAGCGTCAAGGCTGGCTGGAGAAAAAGAACCTGGCCTTCTTCTACGATCTGCTCAACGCGTCCGTTCCGATCCAACTCATGGGGCAGCATTCGCTGTTGGATGAGCAGGCGCGTAAACTGGGCAAGCAGGCGGTCGCGCTGGATCTCGTGGCGAAGCTGTCGCGCCGCGCGCCTTTGGTCATCATCGTTGATAATGCCGAACAGGCTGACCATCTCCAGATGTCCTTCATCAGCGATCTCGGCGAGATTGCGGCCACCCACCCTGTCGCGGTGCTGCTCACGTCGCGCGTTGCCAGCTTCCCGACGGAGGTCGACGCGTCCGGCCGGTCCGTCCCAAAGGGCCTCGTGCTGCCTCTTGGATCGCTGGCTTATGACGAATGCAGGCAGATAGCGGAGCAGTTTCCGGCAGTGGACGGGCCGATGATCGATGGCTGCATCCAGCGCTCCGGTGGCAACCCGCTATTCCTAGTCCAGTTGCTGCAGCATCACGACACGTCGACGGGTCGCGCGATTCCGGCCACCATCATGGATGCGATCGACTCGCGGCTGGCCAGCCTGCCGCGCCGCGACAATGCGGCGCTCCAGGCGCTGGCTGTGGCGGGGCCGCGCGCGGCCGCGGAAACGCTTGCCTTCCTGCTCGGTGAGCCCGCCTACGATCCGCGCAGCCTGGTGCAGGGTGGACTGATCCGGATGGTCGACGACGCTTGGACCTTCAATCATCCACTCATTCGCGAGGTCGCCTACGCCTCCATCATGACTTCACGACGGCGCGACCTACATCTGCGCGCCGCCGAATGGTTCAGCGACAAGGACGCTCTGCTGGAAGCGGAACACCTCGAAAAGGCGGGCGACGAGCGTGCCGGCGAGGCCTTCTACCGCGCTGGCGACCAGCATTTGGATCGTCTGCGCCACGAAGAAGCGCTGGCGCTGGTGGAGCGGGGCCTGCTCTGGAGTCGCTCCGGACGGCTCGGGGGCGACCTGCTCGTTCTGAAAGCACAAGTTCTTCTGGCGACGGGCCTCACGGCGAGCGCGACCTCGGTCGCCAGCGAAGCAGTGGCGATGCTCGACGGAGCCGACGATCACAAGGCGGTGAAGGCTCGGCTAGTGCTGGCAAAATGCTGTCTGGCGCTCGACCACTATGACGACGCGCTGGCCGCGCTGGAGCGTGCTGAAGAGATGGCAAGCCGCGGCGACTTCGCGGCCGAACTGGCGCAGGTCCACTACCTGAAAGGCAGCGTCTATTTCCCGCAGGGCAGGATCGAAGAATGCTACCGCCGGCAGCGGGCGGCGCAAGAGATCGCCCGCAAGGCCAATTCCGTCGAGACCGAGGTCCTGGCGCTCAGCGGTCTCGGCGATGCCGAATATGCGCGCGGCCGCATGCGCAGTGCCCATGAATTGTTCCGTCAGTGCGTCGAGATGTCGGACGCCCGCGGCTGGCGCCGCCGTGCGGCCGAGAATCATCACATGGTCGCGACGGCCGCCCACTATTTCGTGCGGCTCGCCGAAGCGCTGCAAGAAGGCCATGCGGCGCTGGAGCGCGCCGAGGAGATTGCCCACCACCGCGCTAGGCTCTGCTGCCACTCATTCCTGAGCGTCATCCTGTTCGACCTCGACCAACTCGACCAGGTCAGGCACCATGTTGAGCAGGCCCAGGGGCTCGCCCGCGAACTCAACGCGCGCCGCTTCGAGCCGCTCAACCTCACCTATCTCGCCAAGGCGCATCGGCTTTCGGGCGAGCCCGTCCAGGCTCGATCGGTCATAGCCTCCGCCTTGGCGATCAGCGAAGAAGTCGGCACGTCTTACAACGGCGCGCGCGTGCTAGGGGAGGCGGCGCTCAACGAACCCGACACGACGCGCCGGAAGGTGATCCTTGCCAAGGGCGAAGCGCTGCTTGCTTCCGGCTGCATCGGCTCGAACCACCTCTGGTTCTATCGCGACGCCATCGATGCCTGTCTCAACAACGATGACACGACCGAAGCGCTGCGCTTCGCGGCCGCGCTCAAGCGCTACACTGCCCATGAGCCGATGGTTTGGACGGATACTGTCGTTCGGCGCTGCGAGCATTTAGCCGCCGTTCGCCGCGGCAGCGGCACCACTTTCGACGACATGAGCGATGTGTTGGCGACCTTCGGCTATCGGTCGTTCGCGACAGGCATTGCCGCCCTCGGGTCGACGCCGCTGACCAGCTGACGCGTTCTATCGCGGAGGGAACGGGCCTACCGCTACTCTAGGGCCGCATGCCGCCAGCGATCCATTTGTCGAACAGGTCGATGTCGGACTGAGGCCAAGCCCCGTCGCACGGCATCGATCCAGCGCGAATCTCGCCGCCGATCGCTTCGATGTTGGCCGTAACGTCCTGGTAGACGTCCAGGCGCCATCTCGCGATCGCTTTCATCGCGTTGATGTCCTTTGCCCGGAAGAGCGGCTTTATGTCCGTTTCAAAACTCGGTGCCGGCATGGCGTCGATTGTCCGGCTCGGCGCCGCGGCGACGCCCTGTCCGGTGGCGAGGTTGTGCATCTTGGACGTTGCGTCGAAGCTGGCGGTCTTGGAGTTGGAGACGGCGAACACGCGCACACCGCGCAGCGGCAGTCCCGGCCCCCAGTAGTTGGCGAGGTCGATACCATCGAGCACGGCCTCGGCGCGGATCGGACGCAGCACCGGCAGGACGGTTGAACCGGCGAGCGGTCGTCTGGCGGTGAAGTCGAACTCCTGGATGCCGTCGGCCGGCGGCGTCAGATAGATATATTGCGACAGCTCGCCATCACTCCAGCCGCTGGTGGTCACGCGCCCGAGGCAGCCGATCAGTAGCGAGGGCGGATTGCTCTTGAGCAAGGTGGTTTCGATCTCGTCGACGGCGTAGATCTTGCTGGTGCTCATGCGTTTGTTCCCTTGGCTTTCGTTGATGGTTTGCGGTGCACAACCATGCTCGTGGAAATGTCATCCGCTGTCAGGCGGACGATGAAGGCGCCGGCACCGAGGTCCCTGCCGTCATCGTCGGTGAAGTCCCATCGGATCGAGCGCGCGCCCGGCCGGGGATCTGTCTCGTCGACGAGCAAGCGCACCCGCCGGCCGAACCGCTCCCAAATACGGACATGGAACGTCCCGGCGCCTTGCGGGATATCCGCGGCGAACTGTACCGAGTCCTCGTCGGCAGGCTCTGCCTTGCGCAGGCCGGCGATGCTTGTGGCAGGGGGGAGTGGCTCGTCGGAGAGCTTGTAGACGGTGTCGCCGGACGCATAGGCGACCACCGGCGGTGAGCCGATGAAGCGGAAGCGATTCAGCCGGAAGCCGGCTTCGTTGGCGTCGATCCAGTTGCGTCCGCCGTCCTCGGTCATGCTGGTGAAGCCACCTGTGAAATCGAGATCGCCCCAGCCGCCGACCCAGCCAAGATTCTCATTGAGGAAGCCGATGCCCTCGAGGTTGGAGTTGCGCTGGCGATCGTTGATGCGCAGTCGGCGCCAGGTCGCCCCGTGGTCATCGCTGCGCAGGATCGCGCCGTCGAGGAAGTTCTCGCAGGAGACCAAAAGCGTGCGCGCGTTGAGTTTTTGGAACTTCCAGCCCCATTCGCCGCGCGGCAACTCGCCGTTCCTGGCATTCCTTGCGACGACATTGACCCATGTATCGCCGCCGTCCTCGGTGAAGAATATCCCGGGCACCACATCCGCTCGCTTGGGAGGGCGCCCGGGATGGCCAACATCGTCCACCCCGCCGACCACCCATCCGCGCTCGGGTGAGTCGAAAAAGATATCGACCAGCAACGTCGCGCCCGGGACCTGGAGGGAATCCCAGGTAGCGCCGCCGTCTCGCGTGCGCAATACACCTGTCGGCTCGTTCGGATAGTTGGTGCCAGCCGCGAAGACGACGCCCGGCGCAGGAGAGCAGAGGCCGCAGATGCGGCCAGGAGATGTCGCCGGCAGGTTTCCCACCGGCGCCCAGCTTTGTCCGCCATCGCGCGATGCGATCAGGCGCGGAGTGGGCTCCAGAGTTCCGACCCACCCCGTGCTCGAATCGGAGAATGCCATGCAGCGCAGGTAGTTCTCAGCAAAGTGCGCCTGCCGCACCCAACTCTCCCCGCCGTCGATGGTCTTGAGGATGTTGCCCTCGGCATTGACGGCCCACCCGACCGAGCTGTCGACGAACCAGATGTCGTCCGTGCGACCCGCGGCAGTTAGTTTCGTCGGCCGCCATGTCAGAGGCATCTCACTCACTCTCTGCCCAAGCCGGGCACGCCATCGAGAACTTCTCGGTGAGTTTGCCGCCTTCCGGTCAGTGCGACTGTGGGAAATGCCACCTTGATGCGATTTCGGCGCCATCTGGGGCAGGTCAGCCTGTGCTTCGCCAGCAAGTTGGTGCCAAGACGAGAAGCGACCCTAGCCCGCGCGAGTGCCCATCCTGGCCGGGACGAGCACCGCATTATCCCAGAGCTGCTTCAAAAGTCGTATCGCCGCCTGCTCGCCGATGGCTGGCGACCAGTGCTGGACCAGTTCCGCCGCCGTCATGGTGCGAGGCAGGTTCGCGAGCAACAAGCGGATCGGCACGTTGCCGACGAAGGCGATCGGCCTCGCGAGCCGAGGATGACTCAAGGCCGTCTCCTCGTCGATCATCTGTCCGCGGATTATCGGTTCCGGCGCAAGGCTTGCCGCTGCGTCGAAAACGAGCGCTGCGTCCGGAAGCAGCGGGCCATCCGCCTGGCGATGCCGTGCCTGCGCCTTGCCTTCAGCGCGGGCGAGCCAAAATGGCGTCGGCGTGACGGCTGCCTGGCGCGCGTAGTGCGCGGCCGAAGCGCGCCGGTCCCAGTCGAGGGCTTCCAGCGTGCGGTCGAGATGAAACGCCTTGGCCGCACCGCGTCTGCCAGACTGCCGCAGCATGGTGTTCAACGCGATAGCCCCTTGCTCGGCCGAAACGATCGCCTTGGTCATGCCCTGCGACGACAAGGGGTCGATCGTGAAGGCCGCATCTCCCACCGCAATGAAATGGTCGTCGACGCAAGGCTCAACGATAGTCGGCGATGCATCGCAGACTGTGACCGGATCGGCGAGCGGTGCTCCGGCCAGATGGCCGAGCAGCGACGACCCTGCGACCAGCCGGCGAAATCCGTCCTCCACCGTGGCCTCGCCTGCGAGCGCTAGATGATCGGGTGCGGCGAAGGCGGTGACCTGAATGCCGCCGACGAGCGGCGCCGCCCAGAACCAGGCATGAGCGGTCGCCTCGACGCAACTCCGTGCCGCTGCTTCGGGCAGGTTGAACTGGCCGGTCACGGCAAGCGTGACCGGGCCGAGGCGTCGCCGCCGGCCGCATCTCGGCCCGTGCCGGCCAGCGGCGAAGATCGCCAGCCTTGCCTCGATTCTTACCTGGCCTTCGGGCGTCTCTGCCTCGGCCAGCCAGCCTGTCCCGTGCCGGTGTAGTTCGTGGATGGATGCAGCGGTGGTGACGACGACACCGCACTGAACGGCCTTGTGCAGCAGCGCCGTCCGCACGGCGGTACGGCGGACGATGACGCTGGTGGCTTCGGAGGCGGCGGTCTCGGTGGCTTCACCCGCCCAGCGGACAGACGTCCCGGCAGATTGCGAAACACGCGCATCGGTGATGCAGTCGGCGATCCCAAGCCGCTCAAGCACGACCAACGAGCCCTTTGCAACGGACTCCACCATGCGCTGTTCGCGCGTCTCCCTCTGGTGGAGCAGGCAGACGTCGAGTCCGAACTCGGCCAAACGGCGGGCAGCCACCGCACCGCTGACGCCACCGCCGATGACGATGCAGTCGAAGCGTTGCCGCGCCGCCATCGCCGGCCGGGCTCAGGTCGGCCCGATGGGCGCGGCGCCGAAAAAGTCGGGACGGCGTGCGCTAAGCCTGACATAGGCGGCCAGGCAATAGGCAAGCCAGCCGCGGATGAAATCGCAAGCCGGACGCCCGCGATGGATCACCTCGTGATGGCAGCCTCCGCCACACAAATAGCGAGCGCCGCAGTCCGAGCAAGGTTGCTGGCGATGCACATGGCGATCGGACAGCCAGGCGCGCCGGCGGGTCTCGTCCGGTCCCAAGGCGACCGTACCCATCGCACCGGCGCCGTCATCAACGAAGCGGTGGCAGGCGAAGTAGGCGCCCTCGGCGGATACGCCTAGATAGCCCCCGCCGGCGCCGCAGCCATAGGGCCGGTGCGTTCCGCGATGGATTTCCCGCATGGCGTTGACGACGTTGAGGAAGGGGTACCGACGTCCTTCGATTACCGCATCCTCGAACGCACGGCCGCAGGCAATCATCTGCTCGAGCATGATTTCGAGCGCTGGCGTATCCATTTCGCCGCGACGCGTCGGCGAACTCAGCATTGGGGAGAAGCCGACGCTGAAGAAGCCACGATCGATGAAGTCCTCCAGAGTGCGCGGCAGGTCGAGATTGCCCGGCGTAACGGTTACTCTGGCGGATACCTGCATGCGGTGTTGCCTCTCCAGCAGCGGGGTGACGCGCCGGATGATCTCATCGAAGGAGCCGCGGCCGCCCTTGTAGGAGCGCTGTGTGTCGTGGACCTGGCCGACGCCGTCGAGGCTGATCGTCACCGCGAAGCCGTGCCGCTCGAAGAACTCGGCGTCGTCCGGGCGAATCAGCGTGCCGTTGGTGGTGATCGAGAAGTTAACCTGGACGCCCTTCTCGTCCGCCGCGACCTCGGCATGCTCCGCCGCCGCGCGCAGCACATCGCGGTTGACCAGCGGCTCGCCGCCGAGGAAGGCGATGTTGACTCGTTCGCCGGCCGTTACACCGCCGATGAGCGCGTCGATCGAGGCCTTGGCGATGTCGAGGGGCATGTTCTTCGGCCGGCCGCCGAATTCGCCTTCCTGGGCGTAGCAATAGGTGCAGCCCAGATTGCATTTCTGTGCGACCGCCAACGATATCGCATGCACCGGAAACGGATCGATCGGCGTGTCGTCGATAAACCGCTCTGCGTCGAGCCGATGCTCAGCGAGCCAGTCCGACAGCGCGTCGTCGTCGTTCGCGCGGGCGGTGAAGGAGCCCAGCAAGGTGTCGTCGATGCCGTAGAGACGCGACCCGTTGGCGAGGAACAGGTGAGGCTGGCCGTCGGCATGGAAGGTCAGGCCGGCCTTCGACCAGCGCGGCGCCGGTGCGGTGAGGGCCTTCGTGTTGGCTTCGGTCCGCATCTCAGGAAGCCGATCCATCGGGCGAATCCTTGCTCTTGAAAACGAACTGGAACTTATCCTCCCAGCTCTGCATCACGTCCTTGTGGGTCAGGAGGTTCTCATCCAGCAGCGTATAGAGCGGCTTGCCGTCGGCGTTCACGCGGGCGACGTTCAGCCAGTTGTGCCCAGTGGTGCTCGCCGTATCGGCGTCGGTGATGTTGACATAGTCGGGCCTATTGGCGGCCCAGTAGTAGCAGGCGCAGCCGATATAGTCGGTTTGCCATGGCGAACAGAGGCTTTCGGTGATCTCGCCCGGCAGGCTTGTCTCGCGCTTGATCAGTGCAGAATCCGCATCGAGCAGCCGATTGACCTTCAGGCGGAACGGCCCAACCGCGATCGCTTGGCCAGCCGACTGGAAGAAGCATTCGACCGTCTGCGCCGTTCCTCCCTTCTGGGCATGGATATCGGCCAGCAGGTTGCTCCATTCGAACAGGATGAACGGTCTGGGGAGGTTCTGATCCTGCAGCGGCCCTTTCATCTGCATGAAGGTCTGCCGGCCGTCGATCGCAAGGAAAAGGCCGCCCGCCACCGCCCCAAGCCGAGTGGCATCCGGGCCCTGCGAGACAATGTCGCCGCCGCTCGCCGCCACCGCCGCCTCATCGACGGCGATCACCTGGGCGTTGTGCTCAAGCACCTCCAGCCCGACGAAGAATCGCTTCCAGACGTTTTGGAAATTGAACTCCAGGCCAGGAAAAAAATTGCCGACCGCATCCTCGGGATGCGACGCGGGAGGATTGCCCCGGCCACGGAACTGTATCTCCGCCGTCACGTTTCTAGCCTTGATGGTAGCCATCCCGCATCTCCCTGTCAGGTTTCGTTGTTGCGGCGAACGCGGCTGAGGATTGGGCGCGTGGCATTGGCGAAGTCGAGGGGCTGCGGCGGGGCCGCGGCCGCGGGCGGGGCCACCCCCGCTACCGCTGCCACTGCATTGGGGTCGGCATGCGCGAGCTTGGCTATCATGCGCCTTGTAAGCACCAGTTCGAGGCCTTCGTTGCCGCGCATCATTGCCGGCATCTTGCGGCGGCCGGCATCGGTGAGGTCCGCGGCCTCTTCCGGCAAACGCACGAAGGCCATGCCATTTGGGAATGCGCCGGCATGGTCCGGACTGCGGAGCGCGCGGTCGACGACCCGCTTGTGCGCGCGCAGGGCGAAACTGTAGCTGGCCTGCTGTGCTGGTTTGAAGATAGGTTCCAAGAGCCGGTTGTAGGTGTCCGCCTCCTGGCCCGGCATGTTGTTTCCGAAGAGCGGATTGTCTGCGACCGGGCTGTCGCCATTGTGCACCACCGTGTTGATCTGGCGCATCGTGTCGAGCCCTCGGCGCAGGATGTCTTGCACGTCGGCGAGCAGCGTCGCCTGCCCGGCTGCGTCAGCTGGCGCGGCGACGCTGGGACCGAATGCCATCTGCTCGATCTCGTCGGCGATGGAGCGCACCGGCAAGGTGTCGGGTGCGAAATCCGGAACGGCCGACGCGAATCGGGCATAGCCGCTGAAGGTCTGGCCGCCGAGCGTCAGCGTCACCTCGGCGATACCGTCGCAGGAATCGTCGAAATAGCCGTGGCTGAGCTTCGAAGTCCCGCGGACGCCGATCGTCGATCCCTGGAAAATGTCGGCCGGCGCAGTCGAGACCGGCGAACCCGGTTCGTTCATGTAATAGCGGTCCCACCTACCCGACTGCGGCGGCTCCGGATCCTCAGACGTGGCACCGAAGTAGACGTCGTCGTTGATCAACGGATCGCCGGCACGCGGCCCGAAGACCAGTCCCTTGCCAGGCGTGAAACGCAGCCGAATCTCGGGGAATGCCGTCGTCGGCTTGATGAAGCGGACATCGCCTAGGGCGATGGTCTTGCCAGGCTTGAAGTTCGCCGAGTGGCCGACCAGCGTGTGCCGCGTGTGGTCGGAGAAGTTTCCGCTGTCCGCCTCGACCTTGTCGCCGTCGATACCGGTGCGACGGGATACCTTCCGATTGGCCGCCCTGACACGCCATGAGATCGACGCCGGCGAGCCGCCGAGGTCGGCGAGATCCTGCAGGGTCAGCGGCACCAGATCGTCACTGCCCTCGAACTCCGCCCAGACTTCAAGGAACGGCGAAACCGGCTTGATGCGCCCCTGACCGTCGCGGAAAAACACGCTTGCCGGCGTCGCCGCCGCGGCAATCTCGCCGGTTGCCTCATCCACCGAAAGCGTCTCGGCGGGCACGACGACGCGATAGTCCGACGTCTCCGCGCCCGCCGCGTCACGCGGCAGCTCAAGGGCATAGTTGTCCATGGGCGTCGACGACGATCCGAACCGTGCGATCGCCATAGGTGGGAGGATGCGTATCTGCCGCAAGACCTTGGCCATGGTGGTTCTCCGTTCGTGCGATCAGCCTGCATGCCGCGCCGTCACGTTAGCCCCCGTGCCACAGGGCGAATGTGAAAATTGCCACGTCGATCCGCTTCCGCATGGCCTACCCGGCCTTGAAGACGATGCGGCTCTGCGCGACGTTGTCGACGACGATGCGAATCAGATACGGCCCCGGCGATACCGGTCGGCCGTCGCCGTCGTTCATATCCCAGTGGAGGCTGGCGGGGTTGCCAAACGGCGCCTCCATTGGGTCGACTTTCCACACGAGACGACCGCGTACCGCCCACGCCCTCACAGTCACGCGGGAGCGGTCGGGCAGATGGAGCCGCGCGGCGAACGCGGCAGATGTCTCGGTGTCCCGCGAGGCACGCGCTGCCCTGCGTGCCGCCAGCCGTTTGGAGGATAGCGTACTAGCAGGGTCGTTCAGGCTGTAGATCGTATCGCCCGCCGCGAAGACGATACCGTTCGGGTGGGTCGCGAAGCGGCTGATGCGCAGGCCCGCGTGGTCCGCCCTTGCCCAGTTCATGCCGCCGTCTGTGGTCGACAGGCAGTGGCCGCCGGTGAAGGTGCTGTCTCCCCAGCCACCGACCCAGCCGACATTCCTGTCGACGAAGCAGACGCCGTCGAGATTGGTCTGCCCTTTGACCGGCAGCAGACGCCATGTCCGCCCGCCGTCGTCGGAAACCAGGATGCCATCGTGCCTGCCACCGAGCGAGACCGCAATGCGTCCGTCCGCCGAGACACTGAGCTTGCGCGCCGCGCCCTTGGCGGGCAGGCTCAGGTCCACGGCATCGTGCCAGCTCGTGCACGAATCCCGTGTCTCAAGGACGACCGGTTCTAAGCTTCCTTGGGCGCAGCCCGGAACCAGTCGGCCGCCGACAACCCAGCCATGGCTTGCGTCGAGGAAGCGGACGTCCGAAATCACGGAAGCGCGACGGGTGAGGTCGACGGTCGCCCAGCTCTCACCTCCGTCCCGCGTCCAGACGATCGCCGCCTTGTCTGTGGGGTATGCGCCCCCGGCGAGCACGACCGTGCTTTCGTCGACGACGCTCAGGCAGGTGATACGCTGCGGTTCCGGCGGCAAATTATTGACCGAGCGCCAGGTCGCTCCGCCGTCGCGCGTGCAAAACAGTCTTTGCTCCGGCGTAAGCGTGCCGACCCATCCGACCACGGTTCCGGCAAAGCCGACGCAGGAAAGATAGGCTGTCGGCAACAGCGCCTGCTCAAACCAGTTCAGGCCGCCATCGACCGTCGCGACGATCTGGCCGCTGGCGTTGATGGCCCACCCGTGTCGCTGACTGGCGAAGCAGATGTCCGGGGTCCATGCGCTTTCGATGGGCGCGGCCGTCTGGAGCCAGCTGTCTACGGGGTCGTCGAGCAAAGTACGCCTTTCGAACGGCAGGTCCAATCTTGAGGGACTATGTGCCGCATCGGCGTTCCACGAGGTGGCGATTGTCACATTGGTCCTCCCTGCGCACAGGCGGGCCGCGGAGTCACTGACCGGAGGGTGGCAATTTTCACATTGCCGTCGGAGCAGGGCTCCTAACATTCGAGCGAAGTCTCGCTGCTGCACGGCTAGGACGGTGGCATCGACCCCGCCGACAAGGCCGAACTGAAGATGGGCTGATCCACTCGCCGGTCGCAAGATTGAGAGCAACACCATGGTTCGAAAAACCAGCAAATCGGCTACGACAGGGTCACCGGGTCCACGGCCGCCCAAACAGCCGCCATCTGCTGTGCTGGACGACAATCCGGCCGGTGCGCCGTTCATCCCGCAAGGCTCGGGCGCCATCGGCGGTACCGCCGAGGCTGCGGCGCCACCGCCCGAAAGCCTTCTGGTGGAGGTGGAACTGACGACCAACGCGTCGTCGATCGGTGCCGTGCTCGCCGCGGACGCCTCTGCCTTCGCGTCCGGCAGCACCGCTGGCGCGCGGGCCGATACCGCGCTCGCCGAGGTGTTGCGTCAGTTCCAGGTGATCGACGCACACCAGGTATTCACCCCCGAGCAGAACCAAGCCGACGAGGCGCGACTGGCGTCCGTCAGGCAGGCTGCTGTGCTGGGCGAGGCGTCGCAGGAGCAGGTAAGCGCGCTGGAGCGGCTGTCCCCGTTGTCGAATTTCGTGCGCCTGCGGTTTCCGGCTGACACATCGGCAGCGGCGGTGACGGCAGCGCTTAGCCGCGTTCCGGATGTCGCGCGTGCTGTCGTTGTGCCGAAGGCAATGCCGCCCATGCTGGCGTTTAACGCCCCAGCGCCAGCGGACCCGCTCATAGGCAGCGGCTTGCTCATCGTTGATGGTGCGACCGGTCTGGAATCGCAGTGGTACCTGCACCGTACACGCGTTCCGCAGGCCTGGCGGTACACGCGCGGCGCAGGCGTGGTTGTTGCGGATATCGACTGGGGTTTCCGCACATCACACCAGGATTTCGGGAGCGGATTCGAACAGACCTACAATGCCGTAGACGGCAGCGCCAACGTCATCCACGGTGCCAGCGCAGGCCACGGCACGGCGGTGATGGGCATAGCAGCCGCGCGCGCCAATGGCGTCGGCATGGCCGGCTATGCGCCGGAGGCGAGCCTTTGGGGCATCCAGGGCGACAGCGGGACAGGCATACCCATATTCCAGGAGCCGTGGGCCGAGGCGATCGACTTTGTGCGGCGCCAGCCGGATGCCCGCCGCAAGGTCATTATCCTCGAGGTCCAGACCGGGCAGGGCGGTAACTACGAACAAGTGCCAAGCGTCGCCCGCGCGATCCGGGCGGCGATTGCCGACGGTTGTGTTGTCTGCGTGGCTGCGGGGAACGGCAACCGTGCCGCCGACCGCACCGATGCCGGCGATCCGTTCGATCCCACCGGCTCGATCCTGGTCGGCGCCACCGCCTACGATCCGGTGCTGAACAAACGTGCATGGTTCAGCAATTTCGGCAGTCGCGTCTCGATGTCGGCGCCAGGCGATTCCAGCCATGATCTGACCTGCGCGAACGAGAGCGATAGTGCCTATCGCAATGGCTTCGGCGGTACCTCCGGCGCTACGCCGAAGGTGGCCGGCACCGTGGCCTTGATGCTGTCGGTCAACCCCGCTCTCACGCATGACGATGCGCGCGACATCCTTGTCGGCACCGGCGCTTCGCTCGTCGAGGACCCCGGCAAGCCGATCGGGATGTTCCTCAACGCGGAGGCGGCGATTGCCGAGGCATTGCGGCGCCGCAGCGAGTCGACGCCCGCTACGGCATTGCTGACGCCGCAGGGTGAACCGGCGCCGGAGCCACCGCCGACCACGAGGCTGGAAGGGGTACGCCGGCGTGTCGGTCAGATGTCGCTGCCGCGCGACACCGGCGGGCCGCTTTCCTGGAACGAGACGGACGAAGCCGTGGCAAATGCGCCGGCGGCCATGCCGGAGCTGGGTCAGCCGCCCGCCGGTGATAAGACACTCAGGCTCTTCCGCGAAAGTGTCGAAGGCACGCTCACCCAGGACGACCGCATCCTGATCGTAAGCCAGGCAATCCAGATGCTGGATAATTTCTATGTCCATCGGACATTGAAGGAGGCGGTGCACGCGGTGCGGCCAATTCAACGGCTACGGGTGCTGCAGCGCCGTCTGCAGACGGAGGGCAATATCCCCTCTGCCGAGCGCGACGAACTCGCCTTCCATAATGCGCTCACGCAGATATTCAATTCGGTGCGCGATCTGCACACCAGCTATCAGCTGCCGCGACCCTACCGCGACTTCATCGCCTACTTGCCTTTCGAGGTCGCCTGGTTCCGGGAGAATGACCGCGACCGGTATCTCGTCACCCGTGTGGTGCCGGGCTACGGTTTCGAATCCTCCGACTTCGCGCCCGGCGCCGAGCTGCTGTACTGGAACGGCATGGCGATCGGCCGTGCGGTGCGCGCGAATGCCGACCAGACGGCCGGTGGCAACGAGGCTGCGCGCCATACGCGGGGCGTCAGCGCGCTGACTATTCGCCCGATGAACACGGCGCTTCCTCCTGACGCGGATTTCGTCGACCTGGAGTTCGTGCCGCGCGACGCCGATCCGCAGGACAGCAGCGCGCGACGCAAGATGCGGCAGGACTGGTTCGTACGCTTCGCACCGTCGACCTCGGCGCCGGCCGAACTCACGTCGTCGGCGCCCGTTGCCCCAGCCATGGTACCCGCGAACATGGCGGTCGCAGCTGCGGCGCGGTCATCGCTCGACTTGGGCCGCCACAGCACGCAGCGGTCGCTCGACATGCTCTACGGCTTGCCGGGCGCCGGGGCGCCCTTGGCGGCCGATTCGCCGCCTCAGGTTGCTGCGGCCGCAGCGCAACCCGTGCGCATAGAAGCGTTCTCGGCGGTTCTCGGGCTCGACACAGCGGCCGATTCGGTGCGTGAGGCTCGCCAGCTCATCTTCGATTCTGCCTCGCTCAAGAATCTCCAGGCGGCCGCCATGGGTGACGAGGCCGACGGCATCCGAGGGAGCAGTTCTGCTGGCTCGGTAGAGGACACACTCGACAGCGAGGAGATCAAGGTCAAGGTGACGTGGGCGACGGCGTTTCGGGCGAGGACGCTCGGCATTGACGGCAAACGGTTCGGGCACATCCATGTCCGCACCTTCAATTCCTCGGATGCGGATGGGTTCGTCGAGGAATTCGTTCGGCTGCTCCGGCAGATTCCGGACAACGGCTTGATCATGGACGTCCGTGGCAATGGTGGCGGCAATATCTGGGCGGCGGAGCGGCTCTTGCAGACGCTGACCGCGCGGTCGATCGAACCCGAGCGGATGCAATTCGTTTCTTCTGCGGGGACGCTCGATCTCGCCCGCAATAATCCGGCTACGTCGTCGATACCTCTGAACTTGTGGCGACCGTCCCTGGAGGAGGCGGTGGAAACCGGGGCCACCTATTCGCGCGCCTTCCCTCTGACGTCGCTGGACAGCTGCAACGCCATCGGCCAGCAATACTATGGTCCGGTCGTGCTGGTCGTCGACGGCAACTGCTATTCGGCCACCGACATGTTCGCGGCAGGCTTTCAGGACCATCAGGTCGGCAAGGTACTCGGCGTCGCCAATGCGACCGGAGCGGGGGGCGCCAACGTTTGGCCGCACTCGCTGCTCACCCAGGCGCTGCCGGCCGGCTGGGGTCTCAAGCCGCTGCCCAACCAGGCCGGGATGCGGGTGGCGATCCGGCAATGCCTGCGTGTCGGTCCGCGCGCCGGGGCCCTTCTTGAGGACTTCGGCGTCGTGCCCGACAAGGTCCAGTTCCCGTCCCGTGCGGATCTGATGCTCGGCGACATCGAGCTGTTCAAGCGTGCGGCGGAGCTGCTCGCGGAGAGCGGACCGCGCAGCATCCGGATCGAAATCGGTGCTCCGCAGGCCGGCAACACCGGCAGGCGCGCGCTGACAGTGACGACGAGCGGCTTGAAGCGGTTGGATTTCTTCATCAACGACCGTCCGGAAGGCTCCGTCACCCTGACGCCCGACGCCGCCGGCAACGCCACGCTCTCGCCGGCGATCGATATCAATGCCCGCTTCAGGTTGGTCGGCTACGCCGAGGTGAGCGATCGCGATCCAGCGGCCCTCTGCCAAGGCCAGGTCCCGTGACGGCGCGGGCAGCCATGATGGCCCTGCCGCGGCCCGGGCGCACATCTGTCTTGCGACGGGGGCTACAGTGAGCATCACCCGCGAGCAGCAGCGCTTTCCGACCCGCAACTATCCCTATCGGGCAACGACGCTCGGCGCGGCGCCAGCCGACGCGGCTTTGCAACAGGCCGTCGACAAAAATGTCCTCTATCGGCGGATCGCTGGGCTGGACGTCATTCCGCGCCCGATGACCGCCGAGGAATTGCTGGGGCTTGACGACCCGCTCGGCCGCCTGCTGCGCTCGGGCAAGCCTTTTCCCCTCACGCTGCGTGCGCTTCTTGCGGCGATCGACGCGCTGGCCGGTACCTCGGACGCCTTGCCGCAGCAACTCGTCTTCCTGGTCGCCGACGGCGGGCACATTCCGTGGACACCTGAGACCGACCGGCTAAGACGCGGCTTCCGCTTCGCGATCGCCCGCGGAGCGAATGATTTTCCGCTCCTGATTTCGGCCAGCACATTGATCGAGTCCGACGTCAACCAAGCCTTTCTGCAGATCATCGGCTGGGACACGACCCACAGCGTGTTCAATTTCTACGAGAGGCGAGAGGGAACTTTCTTCTGGGCCGGCATGTCGGAACACGCCTTGCGGGACGAAACACGCGGACAGCAGGGTCCATTCGACAGCCATGTCAACGGCGCCCCTGTGATGAAGGAACTGCGCCCGCCCTGGGTGCATTGGCATTCGACCCAGGCCGGCATCAACGCAGACGCGTTGGCGCCGAACGACAGCTTGCGCGCCGAGCCGCTGTTTCAAGCACGCGTGTCGGCCGAGCGCTTGGAACGCGAGGTCGTGCGCCCCGGAATAGCGCGCTGGAACCAGAGGCGTGTAACCAGGGCGGTGGCGCCCGACGGCGCCTGGCAACATATCGACTGGTTCATGCGGCAGGTGGTGACCGAGACGACGGTCAATCTGGTCACGGCTGATCTTGCCAGCCATATTCTCACTGACGAAACGCCGCTCGAATTGCCGCTGTCATTCTTCCTCAACCGCGACGTGCTGTTCGATACGCTGTCTCTTATCCCCGCGAACCCGGACATCGCCAGGATCGTCATCTCCGGAAAACTCTACCGCGACTGCCTGCGGCGCTACGATGTCCATCGCTTCGACGGCGAAATGCGTGTCGAAGGTGACACGCATTTCGCCTTCCTCGTCCCCGAGGCCGCCTTCGAAGACACCAACCTGATCGACCAGATGGTGCTGAAAGGCCTCGCTAGTGCACGCCTGATCGCCGCCATCTCGATGACGGACTTCTCCAATCCGGTATTTTCCGGCCGCCGCGCCGCGCTACTGAAGCATACACCGGCCAGCGTGCATGGCCCCGACCCCGCGGTGGAACTGGAGACGCGATTCGTCGCGGCGGTCGAGGGCGCCGTGGCGGCAGGCGGAGAGGCGGCGTCGGCCGACAGCCCGGAGCGCGAATTCCTGTCAAACTGGGAGTCAGCCGGCTTCACAAACGCCTTTGCGGCGAGGATCGGCGATTATCTTGCCGCACTGCAGTCGGGTGTGGATGATCCTCAGGTCGTGGACGGCTGGTTCCGCCTTGCCGAATACCGGCGGCGACGCTTTCGCGACCGTCCCCTCGCGGAGTTCCGCTTGACCACGCCGCGCACGAACATACCGGAAGATGCACCCGCCATGCGCATGACCGTCGCCGGTCGAGCCGAGGCTATTCCATCCCTCCAAGCACCACCACCTTACGTCTGAACATCGCAACTTTGCTGGGAGACAAAAACGCCATGCCTCGATTCGATCCGCCCGGACACCTCGACGACCTCGACGACGCACAGAAAGAGAACTGGAGCGCCAAAGTCTCCGCTTGGTTCGATTCGGCTCGCGCCGGAGATCCCGGTGAGAATGACGGGCCGCGCGCACAGTTCTTCAATCCACTCGTGAATCCGCCGGCGGAAGATGCGAAGGTGGCGACCATCGCCTGGAACGCCTTTCCGCGCCAAGTGCGCAGTTCCTCGTTGAGCGAGGTCCAGCGCTGGCGGCGGGCCGACGCCAGCCGTGACGTTCAGGACGAATATTGCGAATGGAGCGTCAGCCGTGATCCGGCAACGGGCAAGATCGTCCGCGTCACCTTCACCTGCGAGCCGCCCGAATACTGGAGTGAGTTGGCGTTGGTGAATCCCGAAAAGGTGCTGGCTCTCTACCGCCAATTCGTCTCGCCACAGGTCCAGCATGAGGACCTGTTCGTTGCCGGCCAATATACCCCGAAGAACCGCTACAACAGCACCACCACGAACGGTGCGATGCACCTGATCCAGCAGGCAAACACGCTCACCGCCGAGATCTGGCTCGCTGCCGCGGCGACCATCCGGCGGCTGAGGGACGCGCAGGAAATCACCGACGCGCAGGCATTGATCCGCTGTTCGCTCTACGGCTCCGAGGGGCGCAACAGCGATCCCTTCATAGGCGAGCAGGTCAATGCGCTGGCAAGGCAACGTGCCGACATCACCCTCAACAACCCGGTCGGCCTATACTTCCACGAATTCAATCCGGTGGGGTGGACGACGCCGGACAATGAGGACCCGCGCACCTTCTGGAGCTACGTCCGCGGCAGTGACGGACACTTCGTCCGCGCCCACTTCGAGGTGCCGGCCGGACGCGGCTACACCGTCGGCGACATCATGATAGCGAGCCGGCGCATCGACTTCGGCGGGCAGGTCGCGGACTTCGTGACGATGAAGCTGGAGGGCCTGGCAACTCGTCTCGGCCAGAGCACGGTCGCCCCTTTCGCCGGATGCCGCATCGTGCTGCCCGGTGCTGTCGCTTCGGCCGTACCCTTGGCGCCGGAAGCGATTCCCGCCTCTGCTCTCGGCACCCGCACGCTGGCGGCGCTGTCGGATCCGGGCGCCGCGCGCTCACCCAATCTCGCGCTGGCCGCCAATGCGCGGATGGAGACCTTGCTCCGGAGGCTGCCGGCGGTGCTTCGCGGCGAACGGGAGGAAGACGACAGCGAAGCCGCACCGGCTGCCCTGATCCCTTACCCGAAGCTACCGCCGGAGCATTTCGCCACCCGGTCGGTCTCCGGCCGCATCATGGCGTTCGCCTCTCCCGATTCGACCTACGCGGTCACCAGGAAGCTGATCGAAAGCGCCCGGCACTCCATCGTCATTGGCATATACGACTTCAGCGCCTCCTACATGAAGGAGCATCTCAAGAAGGCGATGCGGCGAGGCGCGTCGGTCTCCTTGATGCTGGATACCAACGCGGACGACGATCCCAACCTGTTCGCGGAGCTCAGCATGCTCGGCGCCAATTGCGTGAAGGCGCCATCGCAAAGCGCCGGCAATCCGAACCGTTACTTCGGCAACGCCCACGAAAAGATCATCGTCGTCGACGGCGAGATCGCCATGATCCAGAGTGGCAACTGGTCGGAAAACAGCATCCCGTTTAACGAGGGCGACGGCGTCGTCGTCGGCAGCTTCGAGCCGGGCAACCGCGACATGGGCGTTGCGGTGCAGTCGACCGAACTCGCCAGGCTGTTCTCGGACCTCGTTGCGCGCGACATGCGCCTAGCGCTAGGTGAGCCGCCGGACCTGCCGCCCGCGGTCGTGGCGGAGGCCGACGGCGCCGCGGCGAGCGAGATGTTCTTCGAAGTCGCCCCGAGCGAGATGCCGGAACGGCTGTTTTCCAGCCTGACGATCACGCCCTCCGCACCGATCGCGATCACGCCGCTGGTGACGCCTGAAAATTTCCACGGCGCCATCCGCGAACTCCTGCGCTCGGCACTCCGCAGTATCCGCATCGAGCAGCAATATATCCGCGGCGGCCAACCGGCCGTCGAGGAATTGCTCAGCGCGATCGGGGAGGCTCGTGCGGAAAATCCGGGCCTGGTTGTGAAGATCATCGTCTCGCCAAAGTACCTGTTTGGCGACAAGAAACAGAAGTTCGAAAAGGCCATGCGGGACTTCGGCTTCGAGTTCGATGAAAACTACCGGTATCTGTCGCTGCGGCACTTCGTGCATTGTCACAACAAGCTGGTCGTCGTCGACGACGAGAAGGTGCTGGTCGGATCGCAGAACTGGTCGACGACGGGTCTGATGTCCAACCGCGAGACGAGCCTGCTGATCGAACATGCCGGACTTGCCGCCTACTTCGCCGAAATCTTCGACTCGGACTGGCAGTCGAGCGAGCCCGCTGAAACGCCCGACGAAATCATCGCGCGATCACTGGAGGGTTTGCGGAACGCCGGCGATTTCGCAGCCGGAGGTGTCGTGGTGTCTTCAACCGGTGACTACCGCGACACGTGACCGGAAGCGAAGACTGTCGCCGCCCCAGGGTGATGAAACCTATAACTGAAGCGGCCGTGCTTTCGAAGCAATCTGACAATTAGAATGGAGATTCCCATGAGCGTGAAAGATCTGGCTTTTGCAAAGCTCTCAGCGATCAAGCCTTTGGAGGGGGTCTTCCCAACGGCGAGCGGACAGACTGTTGGGGTACGAGAACAGTGGCGTGGTGTGGCCAGAAGCATGCGGGCACGCGACATGACGGTAGCCGAAGTCGACTCTCGCGCCGCGCTGGATTCCGAACTGTCTGCAGGCGATGTGGTCGAATCCGCCGTGCCAACGCTTTCCGGATCGATCGAAACGGATGAACAGCTGGCAGGCTTCGCTGAGGCCGGCATCGGTTTCTTCCACGGGTCCGACAGCTACTCGCAAATGCCGCTGGCCCAGCGTCGGGACGTTGGAGGCAATGGGTCGGTATCCCGAGTGATGCTGGAAGGATCCAGAATTCTGCTTGAGCCGGAGCGGCTAATTCTGCGCTTTGAAGCAGGTGTTAAGGCCGCTGAGCGAAAGCGAGTCTTCAAAAGACACGGATTGGTACTCGTCGGTTCGGATGGATTGCCGCCCGACACCTATCGCTTGGGCAACACCAGGGGCTTTGCCACCGCGGTAGCCGCAGAACTGATGCAGGAAGGCGTCGTCGTTTTCGCCGAGCCTGATTTCATCGAGCACATCGGTACACGCTATGTGCCCGGGGATCCCAGCTATCCCCAGCAATGGCATCATCCCCGCATCGGTTGCCAGAACGCGTGGGACGTAACAAAAGGAGAAGGCGTACGCATCGCCATAATCGACAACGGTTTTGACAAAGGTCATCCAGATCTGGCTTTCGGCAGTTTATCCGGCTGGTACCGCCAAACCGCGGATTTCTCCGATGCGGACTTCATACGTGGTACGGCCAGCATGCCAGACCAAAATCACGGCACCGCCTGCGCGGGTATGATAGCGGCAAAAGAAGGCAACGGCATTGGAGGCTGTGGCGTCGCGTTCGGCAGCGAACTTAACATGATCGCATGTATGGGGGATCAGGTCGGAACGCAAAGTACGCTCGCACGCGCAATTGCTTACGCTGCCCAGCCTTCGCTGGAACCGGGAGGCGTGGCTCGCCAGGTTGGTGCTGACGTTATCTCGTGCTCGCTCGGACCCAACACGGCACTTTGGACGCTTCGACAAGTTTTATCGGACGCCATCGACTTCGCCGCAACGCAGGGCCGCCAGGGCAAAGGGGTCGCGATTTTCTGGGCATGCACCAACGGCAATTTCCCCGTCAGCTCGGATCAGGTCTGTTCGCATCCGAGGGTCTGTGCGGTTGGACGCTCGACATCGGCGGATACCGACAATGGCTCGGGCTTCGGCCCGGAGTTGGAGTTCTTGGCGCCGGGAGTCCAGGTCTTTATTCCGGCCAGCGGGGGCGGCTACGCTGCAACGACCGGGACGAGTTTCGCTGCACCTTGCGCAACAGGCGTCGCAGCGCTCGCCCTGTCGCAAAATCTTGCGCTCACAAGCACCCAGCTTCGAGATCTAATCCGATCGACATGTGACAAAATTGGGCCACTAAACTATGTTAATGGTAGAAATCCAAGGTTTGGATATGGGAGAGTGAACGCTGAGAAAGCTGTCGCAGCCGCGCCGGCAATCGTCTAGCATCATTCCGGCCCCCGTACAGGATGGTGATGTCAGACAAAGAGACTTCGGCTGAAAAGCTTGACGATCTTAAACGGGTCGAAGGCGTGTCTGCCGTCCCGCCTGGGCCGCCGGGAACAGTTGGAAGCGATCCTGGCCGAGCGCCGCAGGCGGTGTCGATGCTGCCACGTGACGATGTCGACAACTTCACCAGAGCAGGTTGGGCATTTGTCGAGTCCACATCGCGGGTGAACCAAACCGGCGCAAGGGCGGTTTTCAAGGACAGCGACGGTCACCTCAAGATCGATAGCGGCAATTTAAATGTGCGGTTCGCCGGAGAGGCGTCAGTTCCCGAAATTGAGAGTCTTCTGAAAGAGCACGGTCTCTTGATCAGGCGGCAACTGGGCTTTGCACCAAATCTCTACACTGTCGGTCCAAGTCAGGCCAATGCCGTCACGGATTCGGTCGAGACCGCCAAGTTGCTGACGACATCCCAGAAGGTTGAATACGCTGAACCGGTGCTAATCGAGGCACTTGGTGGGCGTAACCTAGCTCGATAACGCTTCTGCTATCGCGCGCGACAACGAAACTCTCGGTACCTGCTCTGACAGTAGTTTTCCGACGGAACGAAGCGACCTTGGGACAGCCGTCGAAGAAAAATTGATGGGCCTGCCCGCGTCACCGTCATCGGCACCTGGCGGCCAAGCTCGAGGCCGCCGCCGGCGAATTGAGACCGCTTGACGCCTTTGCTCGATGTCGATGCGGCCGGCGAGTTCGCCGCCGCCGTCGAGCAGCAGCACGGGCGGGTTTCGATTTTGGGGCCATGACCTATCTTGCCTCTCACGCGGCTGGTCCACCATGACCATTGATTTTGCAACGAAAAATGCACTAGCTGGAGCGGCGACGGTACTTTTTCGAGGCGGCTGGGACGCCTCGAACGCCGAAAAGTGCAAAAATCGCCCGATTGGTCCCGATAGTTGGTGAAACCTCAAAATATTTTTTGCGGCGATTTTCCCTGTAAAATTAAAAGCGTAACTTTTTGACGGACCATGCGTCGGCTTTCGGTGCCGCAAGCAAGAAAAAACCCATCTAGATCAATGGCCTAGCTGGGTTAGAAACAATCAAGTGGGTTTGTTCTATAGGGAAACCTTATGACACTCATATCTATGCTGCGCGCGCTGCCAACAGCGAGTGGAGA
This sequence comes from Mesorhizobium sp. M0848, assembly GCF_040319805.1. Taxonomy (NCBI): domain Bacteria; kingdom Pseudomonadati; phylum Pseudomonadota; class Alphaproteobacteria; order Hyphomicrobiales; family Phyllobacteriaceae; genus Mesorhizobium; species Mesorhizobium sp. M0848. Next base: position 66,460 of record NZ_JAMYOM010000027.1, read on the forward strand.
GCCTCCGGCTTCAGATGGGTGTAGCGCCTCAACATCTTCCAGTCCTTGTGCCCAGTTACCAGCGCAACTTGTTCGATCGTGAATCCGGCCTCGAAAAGGCGGCTTGTCCCTTCGTGCCGCAAGTCATGAAAATGAAGGTCGGGGATATTTAGGTCAGCGCATCCTCGACGAAACGCGGTGCCGACTGACCTATGATTGAATGGGAAAATTCGATCATCGTCATTACACCGCTTAGCCTGCTGCTCCTCAACAATGGCCCACGCATCGTATCCGGTTGCCGCAAATAGCGGTATGCGCTGATTGTTCCCGCTTTTGTTCCGCGGGTCTTTCCGGTCACGGATTAGAAGCATCCGCGTGCGGACGTCCATGTCGGACCACCGCGCCTTGCAGATTTCCTCCTGGCGCATCGCGGTTGCGACGGCGAAACGTATGATCTGGCTGACTGGTGCCATCTGGCGAGGGTTTGCATCGAAGTGAGCGATCAGTCTGTCGAGCTCATCCTGGGTCGGCCGCCTGTCGCGCTGATGGCCTTTCCCAACGAGACCCAGCCTCTTTAGGGCGATACGGGCGAGATCAACAGGTTCGACCTTGACGGGTAGGCCGTGCACCGCAGCGGCGTGAGCCAGAATGAGTTTTACAAAGCCGATGTCAATGCCGACCGTCATCGGTCCGGCGCCTTGGGCAGCTCGATCACGACCAAAGCGAATGAGGCGTTCGCGATCGAGGGCGGCGATGTTGCACTTCCCTAAGTGTCTTTGCAGCATGTCGAGTGTCGCAGCCTTGGAGCGGAGAGGGGACTTGCCTACATCGCACATGTCGTCGATATGAAGGTCGATGAGTTCGCCGAAGGTCTTCAGGCGCGCTGTACGTGACTTGGTCGGCGTCTCACCGCGATCGACCTGGCGCTCGGCGTCGGTTGCCCAGCGTCGTGCGTCGTCTCGGCGCAGGAAGGTCTCGCTGACGTAGCGACCTTTGCGACGGACTTGGACACGCCAGGAGCCGGACGAGAGTTTTGTGTAGGTGGCCATTTTTTCGTGTGCGCTCCGTGTGCACTGAGAGATCGAAACGTGGCGAAAAGGGTCGTATCCTGGCGTAATGTGGCGTGGCCGCCCTTGCGACTAACGAATTGATGTTAAAGAAAAAATGCTGAAAAATCAAGAGCATAGACTGGCCGTGGCGCCGATGATGGACTGGACGGACCGGCATTGCCGGTTCTTCCACCGCCAGTTGACGAGCCATGCACTGCTTTACACCGAGATGGTGGTGGCCGACGCGGTCATTCACGGCGCGCGCGAGCGGCTGCTCGGCTTCGATGCGACGGAACATCCGGTCGCGCTGCAGCTCGGCGGCTCTGATCGTGAAAAGCTCGCCGAGGCTGCCCGCATCGGCGAGGCTTTTGGCTATGACGAGATCAACCTCAATGTCGGCTGTCCGTCGGACCGCGTTCAGTCGGGCACGTTCGGCGCCTGCCTGATGAAGGTGCCGGACCTCGTCGCCGGCTGCGTCGCAGCGATGAAGGCGGCGGTGACAATTCCCGTCACCGTCAAATGCCGCATCGGCGTCGACGAGCAGGACCCGGAACCAGCCCTCGATGCGCTGGCGGATGGGGTTTTCGATGCCGGCGCCGACGCGTTGTGGGTGCATGCACGCAAGGCGTGGCTGGAAGGGCTGAGTCCCAAGGAAAACCGAGACATCCCGCCGCTCGATTACAGCAGAGTCTATCGACTGAAGGCAAAAAAGAACAACAAATTCATAGGCATAAATGGTGGAATTCAGTCGATTGAAGAGGCCCAGGCGCATCTCGACCATGTCGATGGCGCCATGCTTGGCCGCGCCGCCTACCACACGCCCGGCATTCTGGCCGGCGTCGATGCCGCTTTCTACGGCGTCCAGTCCGAGCCGTTCGATTTTGCCGCGCTGATCGATACCATGGCGGACTATGCGGCACGCCATATCGAGCAGGGTGGCCGGCTTGGCCATGTCACCCGCCATATGGTCGGACTGTTCCATGGCCTGCCCGGTGCGCGCCGCTACCGGCAGATCCTGTCCACCGACGCGACAAAACCCGGCGCCGGCCCGGACGTGCTGAAGACGGCTTTCGCGGCCGTCGAGTTCGGTGGAGCAGCAGCCGAAGCGGCTTGAGTTTTGGGGATCAATCCCTGAGGATCATGCGGTCGCCGCGCACGTCAAAACCCGACAATGAACCGATGAAGTTCATGCCGAGCAGGCTCTGGCTGAGCATGCCGGGTGCGGCGATCATCACCGACATATCCCTGCGCATGATGCCGCCGATCGCAATCTGATCGGTTTTCACGGCCGCGGCGCGTGCCATGCCGTTAGCGGTCGAAACCGGTATGGTGTAGTTGAGCGCGGCCGGATTGAATCCGGCGGCCTGCGCATCCTGTGACGTCAGCACGGTGCTGGTTGCACCCGTATCCACCACGGCCCGGACCGGGTTGCCGTTGACCAGGATGCGCGCTTCGAAATGGCCGTTGTCGGCCTTGTCGAGCGTCACCGTGGCGTGACCGTCTTCGACGCCGAGCGCAAGCGGGCTGCCGGGAACAAGGCCCGCGGTCACCCGGCTGGCGACATCCTGCAACTCATAGCGATATTGGTAGCCAGCGATCAGCGCGAGTGCGATCGCCGCCCAGGCGCCGAGGTTGCGGGCCATGGCGCCCAGGGGCCGGCCCGAGCGAAGCAGGCCGGCGCCGACAAGGGCGCCAAAGGCGCCGAGCCAGATCAGTCGGCTGAAATCGTTGTTCTCGACGCCGAGCGTGCTGCCGGCGGAATCGTTGAGCATGAGCAGGACTGCTCCCACCCCGATCGCGGCCATCAAGATCCAGAACAACCGGCTCATCCGCACCTCACGATAGCGCGTCGCGTTCGCGCGTCATGCGGGTGCGGCGCGTTTCCCGGCGCGGCCGGCGCTCGACCGTTTCCAGCCGGGCCGGCAATTGCGCCATGACGCTGCGGCGCGTTTCCGTCGTCATCCCGATCCAGGTGCCGATCTCCTCGCGCGTGCGGCCGCAGCCGAAACAGAAGCCGGTTTTCATGTCGATCGAACAGACCAGGATGCACGGGGATTCGATGGCCGTCATGACTTTCTCTTGGGCTTCCATCCGGAATCCCTTGTTCCACCTCCACATGGTGCAACGGCAAAGCCAATGCAAGCCCTCGCGATTGCGCCCTTCGGGGCCGGCTTTGCGTCAAATGCAGGCCCATCATCCCAGAGGTTGTGCCAACCTCGCAAGGCGGCTATGCCGCTCACCAACTCCAGGGAATGATCGACAACAAGATGACCAGCGCACTGCCCTTCGACGATTTTCGCAACCTGTTGGCCAATCTGCCGGCGGCCGACACGGCAGCCGAGACCCGCGTGCGCATGCTGTTTGCCAAGGCCGACAAACCAGGCAATTCGCTTGGCCGTATCGAGGACATCGCCGCCTGGCTGGCAGCCTGGAGCGGGCGGGCCCCGCCCGCGGTGACAAGACCGCTGATGGCGGTCTTTGCCGGCAATCACGGCGTCACGCGCCACGGCATTTCGCCACGGCCCGTGGCGGCGACCGCCAATGCGGTCGAGCTTTGCGCCGCCGGAGGTGCCGCGATCAACCAGATCTGCATCGCCAACGACCTCGGACTGAAGGTCTTCGATCTCGCCCTGCACATCCCGACCGCCGACATTACCGAGGATGCCGCGCTCGACGAGCGTGGCTGTGCCGCCACCATGGCCTTCGGCATGGAAGCGATCGCCGGCGGCACCGACCTTTTGTGTCTCGGCGATCTCGGAGTCGGCAACTCCACCGTCGCCGCCGCCCTGCTTACGGCGCTGTTCGGGGGCAGGGGCTTCGACTGGGTCGGCGCGGGGTCGGGCGCCGATGCGGCGATGCAGGCACGCAAGGCCGACGTGGTCGATGCGACGCTGGCTTTTCATGGCGGCCATCTCGGCGACCCGCTCGAGGCGCTGCGCCGGGTCGGCGGCCGTGAATTCGCGGCGATCGCCGGCGCCATCCTTGCCGCGCGCATGCAGAAGATCCCGCTGCTGCTCGACGGATTGGCCGCCACGGCAGCCGCAGCGGTACTGCATGGCGTCAATCCCGCCGCGCTCGATCATTGCCTTCTGGCCAGCCTGTCGCCAGAGACCGCGCATGCACGCGCCGCCCAAAGGCTCGGCCTGCGCCCGTTGCTTGATCTGGGCATCAGCCATGGCGAAGGGGCAGGGGCCGCCCTTGCCGCGGGTCTGGTCAAGGCCGCCGCGCTGACCAGTTCGGGCATGGCAGCTGCGGTACGCGGCTAGAGTCTTGCCGGATTAGCGTCGTCGAGCCGCCACCGCCGCGGTCGGCAGTGCTGGCAGTTCCTCCATCACCCGGCTCAGTGGGAAGATGGCGATCGCCTCGGTGCCTTCGCGCAGCTTGGAATGAAGCTCGAACTCGCCGCCATGCATGGCGAGCAGCCCTTGCACGATCGGCAGGCCAAGCCCGGTGCCTTGCTCGGCGCTCTTGATCGCGATCGAGCCCTGGCCGAAGGCGGAAAGCACGATCGGGATCTCGTCTTCCGGTATGCCCGGACCGTTGTCCTTGATCGAAATGTATTGTCCGCCGCCCGCCGTCCAACCAACGCGGACACGGATTTCACCGCCGGTGGCGGTGAACTTGATGGCATTCGACAGAAGGTTGAGCGTGATCTGTCGCACCGCACGCTCATCAGCGAAAAGGCGCGGCAGTTCGTGCTCGAAATCCTGGGCGACCCGGATATCCTTGTTGCGCGCCCTCAACTCCATCATGTGACAGCAGTCCTCGACGATACCAAGCAGCATCACCGGTTCTTCGTTGAGCTGGTAGCGGCCGGCCTCGATGCGCGACAGGTCGAGGATCTCGTTGATCAGATCGAGCAGATGCTGGCCGGATTCGTGCACGTCATGCGCGTAGTCGCGATAGGTGGGATTGCTCATCGGCCCCAGCACCTCGTTCGACATCACCTCGGAAAAACCGAGAATGGCGTTGAGCGGCGTGCGCAATTCGTGGCTCATCGAAGCGAGGAACCGCGATTTCGCCAGATTGGCGTCTTCGGCCCGCCGCCGCGCCTCGTCCGACATCGATTTCGCCGTCTCCAGTTCGGCGATCAGCGCATCCTTTTCGGAGCGGAACGACAACATCATCAGGGACGAGTGGTTGAGATGCCGGGCCACATAGGCGAAGAACGGCAGCGACATGACCAGCAGCGCGGCCATGATCGCCTCGACCGGCATCCATAGCTTGGCGCCGGCATAAGCGTAGAGCGCCACGGGAACGGCAAAGGTGGCCAACAGTGCCCCGCGCAGAGACGAGGTCATCACCGCGGTCGCCGCCATGGCGAACAACAGCACCACGGCCTTGACGATGTGGAACGGATCGACCTCGCAGACGCTGCAGCCAAGCCACACAAACCATGCCCAGCCGAGACCGCACAGGAAATGGCCGATCAGGAATTCTCGTCGTGCTTGCGAAGGGTTGAGCTCGGAAGCTTCCGTGCGCTCGATGCGCCGCGCCATGAAGGCAACGATGGTGTAGCAGGTCAGGGTGAACAGCGCCCAGAGCCCGATCTCGTTGCCGATTCCGGCCAGCCGGCCGGCCGCCGCGATCGCCAGAACAAGAAGCGGGATGGCGATGGCGCCGCTGGTCATCGCGCGGGCATGCAGCTTCAACAGTTCGCGATCGAAATCGGGATTGCCGGCCTGCTGCGAAAGACGGTCACGCGTCTTGCGCACCGCGCGCGCCACATCGCTGTTGCGATGAGGTTTCCTGCGGTCCACAATGAACTTGTCCGCTGTGTTCGAGCGTTGCAAGGGCATCAAAACTTCAATTTATGCGAGCAGCGGTTTCCAAGTGTTAAGCTACGTTCGAATGATTAACCAACCGTTTGCCATATGAGCCGCTCGTGGTCGCCAAGACCGCGCCGGCGATACGTTGCGCGCCCCAGAAGCCTGTGGCGCCGGCTGGTGGATTACGGGCTTGCCGTCATCATCCTCGGACTGCTGATCCTGCTGGCGGCCCGCCTCGACCGGGTGGAGACACGCAAAACGCAAGGCGTGGCAATCATCAACGACGGCGATTCGATCACGCTTGGCACCGAGCGTATCCGCATGCGCGGCATCGATGCTCCGGAATATACGCAGACCTGCCGCAAGAACGGCGCGGACTATTCCTGCGGCACGCTTGCGCGTCAGTCGCTCGTTCGCCTGATCGCCGGCAAGCCCGTCTCTTGTACCGGCTGGCAGCGTGATCGTTATGGCCGGCTGCTCGGCGACTGCACCGCCGGCGGCAAGAATCTCAACCGCGCGCAGGTCGAGGCGGGCTGGGCGGTTGCCTATGGTGACTTCGAGAGCGAGGAAGCCATCGCCCGCGCGGGAAAGGCCGGCATCTGGGCGGGAACGTTCGATCAGCCGCAAGACTGGCGAGACAGCCATCACGGCGAAGTCGTCGAGAAGAAGCACGGCACGCTGGCGTCGATCCGCGATGCCGTGCGCGAGATTTTTCGCTTCTGGTGATGCACATCCTGGAACTGGAACCGAGAACGAACAGGAGGATGGAATGAAACTCTTCGACGGTGGCCGGGCGCCCAACCCGAGGCGGGTCCGCGTTTTCCTGGCCGAGAAAGGCATCGAAGTTCCACAGGTGCCCATCGACATGGGGGCGCTGGAACACAGGCAACAGGTGGTCGGCTCGCGCAATCCCTTGCTGCGCCTGCCGGTGCTGGAACTCGACGACGGCACCATCATCACGGAATCCGTCGCCATCTGCCGTTATTTCGAGGAACTGCATCCCGAACCGGCCCTGTTCGGGCGTGGCGCACTCGGCAAGGCGCAGGTCGAGATGTGGCAGCGACGGATGGAATTCAATTTGCTCAGCTGCGTCACGCAGGCTTTCCGGCACACCCATCCGGCGATGAAGGAATGGGAAATCCCGCAGTTCCCCGAATGGGGTGAGGCCAATAAGCCGAAGGCCGTGGCGTTCCTCAGGCTTCTGGACGGCGAACTGGGCAGCCGGGAGTTCATCGCCGGTGACAGCTATTCGATCGCCGACATCACCGGCCTGATCGCCGTCGACTTCATGAAGCCGGCACGCATCAAGGTGCCGGATGACTGCGCGAATGTGTTGCGCTGGCATCAGGCCGTCTCCAGCCGGCCGAGCGCATCAGCCTGAGAATGACTGTTGAACTCGAAAACCTCGTCGCCAGGGTCCGCGCCTGCCGTATCTGCGTGGAAAATCCGGCCGGCAAGCCGTTGCCGCATGAGCCACGACCAGTGCTGCGCCCTTCGTCCAGCGCTCGTATCCTGATCGCCAGCCAGGCGCCCGGCACCAAGGTGCATCTGTCGGGCATGCCGTTCACCGACGCCTCCGGCGACCGCCTGCGCAGTTGGCTTGGCGTGACGAGCGACGAATTCTACGACATCGAAAAATTCGCCATCGTCCCGATGGGCTTCTGCTTTCCCGGCCAGGATGCCAAGGGGGGAGATCTGCCGCCGAGGCGCGAATGCGCGGCGGCCTGGCGCGCGCCTTTGATGGCCTCGATGCCACAGATCGATCTGGTGCTGACGATCGGCATCTATGCGCAGTCCTGGCACATGGGTGCGGCGCGCCGGCCCTCCCTGACCGAAACGGTCATGGACTGGCGCTCCATCTGGGAGAATTCCGTCGGTCCGAAAGTGCTGCCGCTGCCGCATCCCTCGTGGCGCAACACCGGCTGGCTGAAGAAGAATCCATGGTTTGAAATGGATTTGCTGCCTTTTCTGCGTTCGGAAATCCGATATCGCCTCGGCTGACCTTACAGCAAGAAATCACTCGCTTTTCCGTCAATTGGCAGAATTTCTTTCTTGTGAAAGGTCGGAATAAGGGGGAGTATAGCCAATCTATTCCCCTGGGGAGCAAAATATGGACCGCCTCGATAGAAAAATTCTCCGTCTTTTGCAGGAGGACGCGACACTCGCGGTCGCCGACGTCGCCAAGAAAGTCGGGCTGTCGACAACACCTTGCTGGCGGCGCATCCAGAAGCTCGAGGAGGAAGGCGTCATCAAGCGGCGCGTTGCCATTCTCGACCATGAAAAGGTCAATGTGCGCGTCACCGTCTTCGTGTCGATCCGCACCAATTCGCACAGCCATGAATGGCTGCGGCGTTTCTCGGAAGTCATCCAGGAGTTTCCCGAGGTGGTCGAGTTCTACCGCATGAGCGGTGACGTCGACTATCTCCTGCGCGTCGTGGTTCCAGACATCGCCGCCTATGACGCCTTCTACAAGCGGCTGATCGCCAAGATCGAAATCCGTGACGTGTCGTCGTCCTTCGCCATGGAGCAGATCAAATACACGACCGAAATCCCGCTCGACTACATGGTGCTGGACAAGGAATCGGGTGCCAACGCCGCCTGAGCTGCAGCAGGTTGTCCTGCTTAGTTCTTCTTTTTGTTGAGGAAACTCCAGGGCGAATTGACCGGCAGGGTGACGGTGTCCGGTACGCTGCCGACGGCGACCACGTCTGCCTTGCGGACGCTGTAGCCAGACTGGATGACGCTGACGCCGTCGAGGATGAACAGCTGGCTCTTCTCCATGTCCGGCTTCAGCGCGCCGGTGACCGCGACCGGCTGATAGGCCTCGGAGATTTTGTAGGGACGTGCCGGCGTGACCAGCACGATCTGGTTGGGGGGCGGCGTTGGCATGTGGCTGCACGCACCCGTCCACGGCACCAGCAGGAACTGATAGACAAGATCGCCGTCGCGATCGACCGGCAATGCGTAGCCGGCTAGCTGAATGCTTTTGTCCTGCAGGTTGAGGGACAGCGTCTCGCCATGGTCGGGCAATTTTGCCGCGATCATCGGCAGCCCGACGTTTTCGGCGGCGGATTGCGTAGCCGGACGCAGATCCTTCCAGAATATGTGCGCGGTCTCGGCCGAGGCATCGGTGGCCGCGGACACAAACAATGCCGCTGCGAAGGCCAGGATTGATTTGGGAGGATTGCTCATTGGCCGCGTCCCTTTGAAGCTCAAGTAAAGACGCCGCTGTCAACGACGTCAACGCTCCCGCCGCATCACATGTCGGCAGCCGCATCACATGTCGGCAGCCACTTCACATGTCGGCGAGATCCAGACATGCCGGAAAGCGGATTTCCGCGCCGTCAGCCTTTCCTGGCGACGATCCGCGCGAGCGTCTTGGCATTGGTCAGCTCCCTTACGGCGTCCTTGCCGATCCAGCGCGCCGTCTTGTCAGCCGACTGCGCCAGCCGTTCGGCGGCAGCAAGGGCAGCACCGTGCATGTCCATCGATCTTTTGCCGATCGACCGAAGCGCCCAGTTGACGGCTTTCTTCACGAAATTGCGGCTGTCGGTGGCATGCGCTTCGATGATCGGCAGGAAGGAGAGGAAGGTCGCCCCTGGCTCCTTCTTCCGGTGGACGACAGACCAGGCCATCATGGCGAAGGCCGTGCGCCGAACGAATTCCCGCTCGTCCGCCGCGAACTCGCCGATCAGTTCCTTCCAGGCGTCCGTATCGACAAAGAGGTCGGAGACGCCGTCGACGATGTCCCAGGAGTCGAAACTAGCCGCCCATCGTCTTGCATCTTCAGCAGAAAACCGCTTCGGGTCAGCCGTGACGGAGGCAATGAACTGCGCCTCCATGATGCCGCTGTCCCATAGTTCGAAGGCGCGCTCGTGGTTGCGTTTGATCTTCCTGGCGATCTGCCGCTGCATACTGTGCGAGATGCCAAGCGCGCGGTCGATCTTGATGCCGTAGCGCAACATGCCGAGGCGGTTCTCCTCCGATCCGATAGCGCGAAGATGGGCGACGATTTCCGCGGCACTGGATTGAGGCGAGAGTTCTGCCACCGCGGAAACCTATTTTTCGAGACGCGCCAGAAGGGAGGACGTGTCCCAGCGCTTGCCGCCCATCGCCTGCACATCCTTGTAGAACTGGTCGACAAGTGCGGTGACCGGCAGTCTGGCGCCATTGCGGTCGGCTTCAGCCAGACAGATGCCAAGATCCTTGCGCATCCAGTCGACCGCGAAGCCGAAATCATATTTGCCGGCATTCATGGTCTTGTGGCGGTTCTCCATCTGCCAGGAACCGGCGGCGCCCTTGGAGATCACCTCGATCACCTTCTCGATATCGAGCCCGGCCTTCTTGCCGAAATGGATGCCTTCGGCCAGGCCTTGGACGAGGCCGGCTATGGTGATCTGGTTGATCATCTTGGTGAGCTGGCCGGCACCGGCCGATCCCATCAGGCCGACCATGCGGGCAAAAGCGTCGATGACGGGCTTCGCTCTGTCGAAAGCGTCCTGCTCGCCGCCGACCATGACGGTCAGCACGCCATTCTCGGCGCCGGCCTGGCCGCCCGAGACAGGCGCGTCGAGAAACGAAAACCCGCCGGCTTGCGCCGCCGCCGCCAGCTCGCGAGCGACCTCGGCCGAGGCTGTGGTGTTGTCGATGAAGACCGAACCCTTCTTCATCGATTTGAAGGCGCCTTCCGGGCCGGTCGTCACCGAACGCAAATCGTCGTCATTACCGACACAGGAGAAGACAAAATCCTTGCCCTCGGCGGCCTGTGCTGGCGTCGCCGCAAGGCTACCACCATGCTGGCCAACCCATTGCTCAGCCTTGGTCTTGGTGCGGTTGTAGACTGTGACGTCATGGCCGCCCTTGTTCTTCAAGTGCCCGGCCATCGGATAGCCCATCACGCCAAGACCGAGAAATGCAACAGATGCCATGAGCCTGCCCTTCAGAATGGAAACGGAATTTGCTGCGAGACGTCTAGGCTCTGCGCGCAATTCGTCAAGATGCGTAGGGCAGGATCGACTGGTGCAGCTGAATTGAAAATAGTCAGCGTTTCAGGTGAACGGTGATCCGGCGCTCGATCCATTCGACGCCATGGCGCAATATCTCGACCATCACCAGATAGACGAGCGCGACCCAGATATAGGCCTGGATGTCGAACGAGTTGGCGAAGGCGAGCTTGGCATTGCCCATCAGATCATAGACCGTGATGATGGCGACGATGGCGGACGCCTTGACCATCAGGATCAGTTCGTTGCCATAGGGCCGCAAGGCGACGATCAGGGCCTGCGGCAGGATGATCTTGCGCAAGGTCTGCAGTTTGTGCAGGCCAAGCGAGGCCGCACCTTCCCATTGCCCTCTTGGCACGCTCTCGATGGCGCCGCGCAGAATCTCGGCCTGATAGGCGGCGGTGTTGAGCGCAAACGCAAAGACGCCGCAATTGAACGCGTCCTTGAAAAAGTCCCACAGCGTAACTCGCTCGATCGTCAATCCGGCCGGGATGCTTATGTGAGGCAGAAGTTGGAACCAGTTGCTGATGACCGGCATGTAAAAGCCAACTGCACTAAGTTCCTGCCGGAACGAGCCCAATCCGTAATAGACGAGATAAGTCTGGACCAGCAGCGGCGTGCCGCGGAAGAAATAGACGTAGCAATAGGCGAGGCCGGACAGGATCCGGTTCTTGGACATGCGCCCGTAAGCGACGGGCACCGACAGGATCGCGCCGAGCACCATCGATATGGAAACCAGCGCGAGCGTAACCCCAAGCCCGCTCAAATAAGCCGGCGCATATTTGGCGAAGAAATCGGGATTCCAGGCAAGGAAGAGATAGCTGACGATGCCAATGCCGAACAAAATCCATAGGCAGACCAGCGCGTAACCGGCGATACGCCTGCGCGGCCAGCCGCGCGCCCGTGGCGGCGGCCGTTCGACCATTGTGGCCGTGGCGCTCATCGCTGCGCCTCCTGCCGACCAAGCGAGCGCAGAATAGCGCTGGTGGCGAAGGACGACAGGACGGCCAGGCCAAGAAAGACCAGCGAGGCGACACCGAAGAACAGGAAAGCATGCTTGGTGACGCGGGCGGCAATGCTGGCATTGCGCAGCGTCTCGGCCAGGCCGACGACCGACACCAGCGACGTGTCCTTGAGCAGGCTGAGCCAGCAATTCTCCAGGCCGGGGAACGCGATGCGCAGCAGCTGCGGCACGATCACCTTGCGCATGGTCAGCCAGTTCGAAAGACCGATGGCATAGCCGCCCTCGTATTGGCCTTTGGGAATGGCGCGGAAGGCCGACAGGAAAACCTCGCTGGCATAGGACGAGAAGATCAGCGCAAGCACGATCATGCCGGCGACGAAGCTGTTGACGTCGATGGTGGTGTCCGGCCGGAAATACCTGACGAGATGCTGCAGCAGGATCGGCATGCCGAAGAAGAACAGGAAAAGCGTCACCAGCTCCGGCAGGCCGCGAAAGACGGTGGTGTAAATGTTGGCGGCAAGGCGCAACGAGGGTTCTTCGGACTGCTTGGCGAGTGCAATGAAAAAGCCGATCGCCAGGCCGATGGGCAGCGTGGCAAGCGCAAGCGCAATGGTGATCAGTGCGCCATAGGCAATATCGTCAAGCCAGCCTTCGGGTCCCCAACTGAGAAGTGTCCATATGCTCTGGGCTGGCATCGACCGGTCTTATCTCCACGGCATTCCCAAGACGAATAGAAAGACGGCGGGGAAATTCCCCGCCGTCTTGACCGTATTTATCAGGACTCGGCGCCGTAGACGTCGAACTTGAAGTACTTGTCGTTGATTTCCTTGTATTTTCCATTGGCGCGGATGGCGTCGATGGCCGAATTGAGCTTGTTGACCAGGTCGGTCTCGCCCTTGCGCACGGCAATGCCGGCGCCCGGCCCGAAGATCTCGACCGGCTGCGGCGAAGGCTGGCCGAGAATCTTGCAGCAGGCGCCATCAGGCGAATCCAGAAACTGCTGCAGCACGACGATATCGTCCTGGATGGCGTCGAGACGACCATTGGCAAGATCGGCCTGCTCCTCGGGGCTGCTCGGATAACCCTTGACGGTGCTGTCGGTGTAGGTCTTCGAGGCATAGTTGAAATGCGTGGTGGTGGTGGCGACGCCGATGGTCTTGCCGGCGAGATCTTCCTTGGTCACGCCTTTCAACGTCGAGTCTTTCGGCACGGCGAGCGCCGACGGCGTGTTGTAGTATTTGTTCGAGAAGTCGACCTTTTCCTTGCGCTCGGGCGTGATCGACATCGAGGCGACGATGGCGTCAAACTTGCCGGCCTGGAGGGCTGGAATGATGCCGTCCCAATCCTGGGCGACGAAGGTGCACTTGACCTTCATCTCATCGCAAAGCGCCTTGGCGATGTCGATGTCGAAGCCGACGAGCTGGCCATCGGCGGTGAGGTTGTTGAATGGCGGGTAGGCGCCTTCGGTGCCGATCTTCAGGGTCTTTTCCTGGGCCTGAGCTACGCCGAGCGTCAGCAGCGCGGCCGAAGCGGCGAGCGCGATACGCAGTGCAATACGCATGATAGTCCTCTCTTTATGGTCCCGGCCGTCGTTCCGAACGGCTCTGTGGGGCGGTGCTTTTGACCGCCCGCTGGCGCGATACTCCCATTCTTTCCAAGAAAAAAGCAACTGCAAAACCACAAAAATGGGCAAGGCTATTCTGCCGTTGCGTCAGCGCTCAAGCAACGAGCCCAGTGGTGCGCTCGATGAAGTCGGCTATCGATTTTGCATCGTCGAGATCGAATACCGGCAGCAGCTCGCCTTCAATCGCAAAATCGGCGGCGACAGCGACGATGTTGGGATCCTCCGCCGAAAGCGGCGTACGGTCCTTCGCATCCAGCCGGCGGGTTTCGATCTTGTCATGGGCTTCGCGCTTGTAGCCCTCGACCAGCACAAGGTCGCAAGGGGCAAGCCGCGACAGGACAGTCTCCAATGTCGGCTCGTCCTCGCCGCGCAGCTCGTGCATCAGTGCCCAGCGAACGCCGGAGACGATCGCGACTTCGGTGGCGCCAGCCTGCCGGTGGCGAAAACTGTCGGCGCCCGGTTTGTCGATGTCGAAATCATGATGGGCGTGTTTCACCGTCGAGACTTTCCAGCCGCGCCGGACAAGTTCGGTGACCAGCCTTTCGGTCAAAGTCGTCTTGCCGGAATTCTTCCAGCCGGTGATGCCGAAGACGCGTCTGTTCATGGCTTGATGCTCTGCAACAGACGCTCGGCAGACACAAGATCGTCCGGATCGTTGATGTTGAAGAAAGGGTCGACCCCCGCCGATTGCAGAACAGGGAATTCCACCTCGACAAAACCGTGCCGGTCGATGAAAGCCGAAACCCGCCTGATATCCTCGTCGACCAGAAAGTGCCGCAAGGCATCGCGGCAGCCGAGCGGCCAGAGCGCGAAGGTCGGGTGCCGCTTGCCGGCCGAGCAGGCAACGGCAATCGAACCGGGACTTTGATCGGCGGCCGCTGCCAGACGCCCGACAAGGTTCAACGGCAGGAAAGGCGTGTCGCCGGCAGCACTGACGATCGCTTTGCAAGACGTATTGGCCGCGGCCCATTCGAGGCCGGTCAGGATTCCGGCGAGCGGCCCGGCAAAGCCGGGCACGCTGTCGGCAAGCACCGGCAGTCCAAAGCGCAGGAATCGTGCAGGATCGCCATTGGCGCTGAGCGCCAGCGATTCTATTTGCGGGGTGAAGCGCGACACGACCTGGTCAAGCAGGCAGCCATCGCCAAGCGGCAACAGGCTCTTGTCGCCGCCGCCCATCCGTCTCGACTGGCCACCGGCCAGGATGATCCCCGCAATGTCTCGCTTCATGCCACGAAGCCTGTACGCCAGCCGTCGGAAATCACAAGAACCTTCAATGATCTGGCTAGATTCCGTCCGGAACCATGCTCGGCCCCGTGCTTTCGGCGACGATCTTGCGCCGGCCGGCGACCCGCTCGCGGTAGAGCGCATAGAGGCCCGAGCCGATGATGATGGTGGCGCCGACGATCATCGGCGGATCGGGGATATCGGCGAAGATGAACAGGCCAAGCAGGATCGACCAGATCAGGGCCGTATAGCGGAACGGCGCGATGAAGGAGATGTCGCCCGCCCGCATCGCCATGATGATGAACTGGTAGCCGATCAGCACCAGCACCGCCGCCAGGGCCAGCAGGGCTGTGCTGTCCCCCGTCATCGGCGTCCAGCCGCCCATTGCCGGCAACAGCGCCGCACCGACGATGGTCATGGCAAGCGCGGTTGCCGTCGACACCAGCAATGTCGGAATGGCCTTGGGAATTTGCTTGGTGGCGAGATCGCGCACCGCACAACAGGCAACGCTGGCCAGCGCCGCCAGCGAGTAGATGCTGAACCCTTCGAAGCCAGGCCGCACGATGATCAGCACGCCGGCAAATCCGATGGCGATGGCCAGCCAGCGCCGCCAGCCGACAGCCTCGCCAAAGACGAGCGCGGCCCCCATCGTCACCGCCAGTGGCAGCGCCTGCAGCACCGCCGAAACATTGGCGATCGGCAAATGGGCGAGGGCGACGAGAAAACTCACCGTGGCACCGGCCTCGCTGATCACGCGCAGGGCCACCAGAGGCTGCAGCATCGAGCCCGGGCGGGCGAGCGCGCCGCGCTGCCAGGCGAGCAAGCCAACGAAAAGCGAAGCGAAAGCCCCACGGATCAACATGACCTGCGCCATGTTCATCGATTGTGACGAGTATTTGGTGATGGCGTCGTTGAGGCAGAAGCCGGCCATCGCCACCATCATGAACAACGCGCCGCGAATATTTGGTGACAGGGGCAAGACGGCTACCGGTTCTGCTAATGCATGTCGCCCAAAAGTGACCTCGATTTTTGGGAAACGGCATGCATAAGAAACAAAGACCTAAAGCGCGTCACCTGAATCCGTTCAAACGCGACGCGCTTTAGGCAGCAAGCCTGTAACAGCCGGGCATGAAACAGCAATAGCAAAGGGCTGGGCCACAGCCTTGTTTGTGGCCCAGAAGATCACCTGCAATGGCGGCAGAACTTACTTCTTCGGCGTCAGCACCTCGGTGCCATTGCCTTCCTTGCCGGCGATGGTCCACAGACCATGCAGCGAGCCGTCGTCCGTCATCTTGTAGACGACGAGGCCGATATCCTTGCCCATGACATAGCCGGCGGAGAAGGCGTCATCGTTGCGCATGCAGATGCCGTCGGAAGATGAGCCACCGGTTTCCCAATGGATCGCGCAGGTCGTCCCGCTGGTCAGCGTGATGGTGGCTTCGCCGCCATAGGCCGAACCGTCGAAGTTGGTGCCGGCGACCGTATAGGTGCCGCCGATCGACTGCGCCGCGGCGGGCGCGGCCGCGAGACCGAGCAAGGCGAGAGAAAGAATGAGTTTGCGCATGATGTATTCCCCCTGTGAGCGAAGAGCCGCTTCCAGAGAAAGGCTAGGCTGGAACAGACTGGCCGTAAATCCGGCTGCGGTTCGCGAACAAGACTTTTTCTGGGGTGTGGTCCGAAACGTTCATGGTCCCTTGAGACTGCCGGCAATGGCGCCGACCAGCGGGTCGTATTTCGACTTCAGGGCCGGAGGGTAATCGACCCATACCGTGCGGATGACGCCATCTCCACCAAACAGGCGCCGCTCGTAAAAGATCTTTCCTTCCTTCAAGCCCGACAGCACTGCCCAGTCCTTTCCGGCCCTGCTGTAGGTCACCTTGTAGCCCGGCTCGTTGCTCGCCTTCTGCGCCGCGACAAAGCCTTTCGGCGTATCGTCGTCGATGTTGAGGATGCCCGAGCAGATCAGGCTGGCACCGTCGGCACTCAGCCATTGCTGTCCGTCGCCATTGTCGGGCTCCGGCTGGCGATCGGTAAAGACATCGTCGGGAAAGGTGCAGACGGTGCCGTAGCGCTCGTTCACATAGGTGAACGGCGCTGCGACCGCACTGGCTGCTGCCATTGTCGCAATGGCCAGGAATGAAGAGTGCAGCCGCATGCTCGCCTCGAAATCATGATCCCGAAGCGATCTTGCATGAATTTCACGAAAAGATCAGCCGCCGGTGACGCTCATGTGGCGCGACACCGATGGGCGGCTGGTGCGGCGGTCGATGATGAAGTCATGGCCTTTCGGCTTGCGGCCGATCGCTTCGTCTATCGCTTCGGCGACCAGTTCGTTGCCTTCGGAGGCGCGCAAGGGCGAGCGCAGGTCGGCTGCGTCTTCCTGGCCGAGGCACATATAGAGGGTGCCGGTGCAGGTCAGCCGGACGCGGTTGCAGCTCTCGCAGAAATTATGCGTCATCGGCGTGATGAAGCCGAGGCGTCCGCCGGTTTCGGCGACATGGACGTAGCGGGCCGGGCCGCCAGTCTTGAAGGGGATGTCGGTCAGCGTGAACTGGCGTTCCAGAGAAGCACGCAGCAGCGACAGCGGCAAATACTGGTCGGTGCGGTCGGCATCGATCTCGCCCATCGGCATGGTTTCGATGACCGTCAGGCCCATGCCGCGGCCATGCGCCCAGCGCATCATCTCGGGCAGCTCGGCGTCGTTGAAATCCTTCAGCGCCACCGCGTTGAGCTTGACCTTCAACCCGGCCGCCTGCGCGGCATCGATGCCTTGCATGACCTTGTCGAGATGGCCCCAGCGGGTGATCTTGTGGAACTTGTCGGGATCGAGCGTATCGAGCGACACGTTGATGCGCTTCACGCCGCAATCGGCGAGTTCGGCGGCAAAGCGCGACAGCTGCGAGCCGTTGGTGGTCAGCGTCAGTTCTTCCAGCGCGCCGCTGGCGAGATGCCGCGACAGCTGGCGCACGAGATGCATGATGTTCTTGCGCACCAGCGGCTCGCCGCCGGTGAGGCGCAATCGCCTGACGCCCTTTTCGATGAAAACCGTGCACAGCCGGTCGAGCTCTTCCAGCGACAGCAGGTCCTTCTTCGGCAGGAAGGCCATGTCCTCGGCCATGCAATAGGTGCAGCGGAAATCGCAGCGGTCGGTGACCGACACGCGGAGATAGCTGATCGTGCGACCAAAGGGGTCGATCATGTCCATGCTTCAAGCGCTTCCCGTGAACGACGTCGTTATATACCGCTATGTGATACGATACGGACTGGCATTCAAGATAGCCGGTGTTGATCTTTGGTAACATCTCTCAGCCGACATCGCATGTCGGTCGGCCTTGTCAGGTCTTTTCCCGTTTGGCGAAGCGGCGTAGGGAAGGGTGGATGATACGGGATCGAACAGCATGACCGCACCGAAAGAACTCCGGGTCTCGAAGGACCGCAAACTGCTGTCCGTCACATTTCCCGACCATCGGCCGTTCGAACTGCCGGCGGAACTGCTGCGCGTCGCCTCGCCATCGGCCGAGGTGCAGGGCCATTCGCCGGATCAGCGGGTGACGGTTCCCGGCAAGCGCAATGTCGCCATTCTCAAGATCGAGCCAGTCGGCAACTACGCCGTGCGCATCACCTTCGACGATTTCCACGACACCGGCATCTTCACCTGGAATTACCTGCATACGCTCGGCCACGAGAAGGATGCGCGCTGGGAGGCTTATCTCGCGGAGCTTGCGGAAAAGGGCCTGAGCCGGGACCGCTAAAATTGATTCCCCTCGCTGTCGTCAAAACGTCATCGAGATGGCGTAGCGCCGGCAAAGGTTTGGAGGCGAAAACATGTCCGTCATCACCACGGTCGAGCAGCTCGAGGCGCTCTACGGCGTTCCAGGCGAGGCCTCGCTGGTCAAGGAACTCGACCACGTCATTCCCGAATATGCCGCCTTCATCGAAGCCTCGCCGTTCGTCGCGCTGGCGACCGGCGGACCGGAGGGACTGGACTGTTCGCCGCGCGGCGATCTCGCCGGCTTCGTGCGCATCCATGATCCGAAAACCCTGATGATGCCGGATCGTCGCGGCAACAACCGCGCCGATTCGCTGAAAAACATCATCCGCGACCCACGCGTCGGCCTGCTGTTCCTGGTACCGGGCTCCGGCACGACGCTGCGTGTCAACGGCCGCGCTCATATCACCACGGATACGGCGCTGTGCGCATCATTCACGGTGGACGGCAAGGCGGCGCGATCGGTAACCGTCGTCGACATCGATTCGGTCTATTTCCAATGCGCCCGGGCCATCGTCCGTTCCGAGCTCTGGAACGCGGCAAGGCACGTCGACCCGAAGTCGCTGCCGACGCCCGGACAAATCCTGGAAATCACCAGCCGCAGCAACATCGACGGCGAAACCTACGACAAGGAATGGCCGGAGCGGGCGAAGAAGACGATGTGGTAGGTCTGGCTGAAAGGTCGTCACGCCTCTTTTAGCACATCATAGATCTTGCGCATCTGCTCGCCGATCATGTCGCATTGTTCCGGCGTCGACTGGCTCATCGCCTTCTCGATCAGCGCCATATGCACTTTCAGCGCCTGCATCAGCAGCGCCTCGCCGGCCTCGGTGAGCGCGAGCCGCAGGATGCGCTTGTCCTTCTCATCACCTTCGCGGCGCAGCAGGCCGCGCGCCTCCAGCTGCGGCAAAAGCATGGTGATGTTGGAGCGGCCGACGAGCAGCTTGCGGGCAAGATCGTGCTGCGACATGCCGGGGTGGCGATAGAGGTTCATCAGCACGTCGAGCTGCGCCGGTTTCAAATCGAGCGGTGCAAGCTTCACCGCGAGCGTGCGCTCCAGCACATGGCAGGCGCGCGCCACCGCGACCCAGTTGCGGAAACGGGGGTTGTCCCAAGGCAGCTCTTGTTTATTGTTCATCTTTGAACTATTATGTTCATGCTTGAACGTATGGATGGATTTTCACTATGGCATCATTCGGGCTGAAGGTCATCCGGGGCGTGTTCGGTGCGGCAGAGCGTGTCGCGCCGCGGCTTAGCGGACGCGCGGCGTTCGAATTGTTCTGCCGCACCCCGAATGTCAAGGCGCTCAGCGATGGCGAGCGCCGCGCTGTCGAGCGTGCGGCCGGGTTCATGACCGAGGCGCGACATCACCGACTGAAGACCGCGACCGGCTGCGTCATGGTGCACGAGTTCCGGCCCGAGCCGGGCAGGGCGGCCGCCGGCACGGTGCTCGTCGTCCATGGCTGGCGCTCGCGCACCGAATATATGCGCGCCTTGATCGAAGGCTATCGCGCCGCCGGCTACAGGGTCGTTTCGCTTGACCTGCCCGGCCACGGCCAGTCGCAGGGCCGGCGCCTGAACATGGTCAATGCCGTGGATGCGGTGCGAATTGCCGGCGAATGGTTCGGCCCCTTCGTGGCGGCGGTCGGCCATTCCTTCGGCGGCGCCGTCGCCGCCAATGCCATCGCCGGTTCGGTCAAGAACATTCCGCCGCTGGCGGCCGGACGCCTGGTGCTGATCGCGGCGCCAAGTTCCCTGCCGGCGATCTTTGCCGACTTCAGTCATATGTTGAATGTCGGCCCGCGCTCGCAAGCCGCCATGGCGGACCGGGTCGAGCATCTTTCCGGCCGGCCGCTGCACGAATTCACCGGCGACCGTCAGCTCGCCCAGGCGCCGGTGCCGACCCTGGTCATCCATGCGCAGGACGATCGCGAAGTGTCGGCCGATCATGCAAGGCGCTATGCCGGCGCCGGCGGCCATGTGCGGCTCTACTGGGCCGACGGGCTCGGCCACCGCCGTATTCTCGCCGACAAGGGCGTGGTCGAACGCGCCGTCGGCTTCGTGACGCATCGCGAGCCATTGCTGCTGCACTGAGCGGCGGTCGAGATTATTTCTTCTTCTCGCCGGGTTCGACCGGCAGTCCGGCGGCCTTCCAGGCGGTGTAGCCGCCAAGGATGTGCTTGACCGGCGAAAGCCCCATGTCCTGCGCCGTCTTTGTGGCCAGCGCCGAGCGCCAGCCGCCGGCGCAGAAGAACACGAAGCTCTTTCCCGAGGCGAAGAACGGCTTGTGGTAAGGGCTTTCGGGGTCGATCCAGAACTCCAGCATGCCGCGCGTGACATGCTTGGCGCCGGGAATCTTGCCGTCGCGTTCCACTTCGCGTGGATCGCGCAGATCGACGAAGATCGTGTCTTCATCGTCGAGCAGCCCGGCCGCTTCCTCCGGCGAAACCACCTCGATCACGGCGTTCGCCTCGTCCAGCAGCTCGCGATAACCCTTTTTCACACTCTCATCCCTCCCGGCCTTGCCGGCCCTAGCATTGCTGGCCTCCCGGCCTTGCCGGCCCTAGCATTGCTGGCAAGTCAGAATTTCGAGCACACCAGCCGGCGTTTGTCACGCCGCGTTGCCGCCGGCCAGCGTCCTCCAGGCCGCCATGGCCCCGGCAACCGTCGCCAGCAGGGCATCGTGCGAGGCGCCGTCGCGTGCCTGGATCGACATGCCGTGCTGGACCGTGGCGAAGAAAGTCGCGGCGGCGCTCGCATCGAAATTCGCCGGCAATTCGCCTTCGGCAACGCCGCGCTCGAGACGCTTCCGCAGGGCGGTGTGGTTTTCGGCACGACGACGGCGCAGATCGTCGCAGATGGCGCCTCGGCTCGAATCCTGATGCAGCGCGCCGAGCGTGATCAGGCAGCCCTGCGGACGATCGCTCTGCGCATAGGCCTTCGCCGTCAGGCTCAGGAATTGTTCGATCGCCTGCCGCGCGGTCGGAGCCTCGTCCAATGCCAGCCAGATGTCGGCACCCTCGGTGTGCGAGTAAAAATCCGTCGCCTCCAGGAACAGCGCCTCCTTGCTGCCGAAGGCGGCGTAGAGGCTGGGCGAGTTGATGCCCATGGCGGCGGTCAGCTCGCTCATCGATGCGCCTTCGTAGCCACGCGCCCAGAACACCTGCATCGCACGTCGCAGGGCTGCGGTTCGATCGAAGGTGCGGGGACGGCCTCGTTCCGACATGATGCTCTTTTCTGTGTTGATCGATACATAATTAAGTTGACGCCGACGGGCAAGGCTGACAGATATTTATGTATCGATCGTTACAAAAGGAGAATTTGATGTCTTCCAGCAAATTGAACGGCAAGGCCGCGCTCGTCACCGGCGGCAGTCGCGGCATCGGTGCGGCGATTGCGCGACGGCTCGCGGCCAACGGCGCCAGTGTCGCTCTGACTTATGTGCATGGCGAGGAGCAGGCTCGCTCGGTTGTGGCCGAAATCAAGGCCAAGGGCGGCCGCGCCATCGCGATCAGGGCCGACAACCGCGATGCGGTGGCTATAGAAAAGGCCGTCTACGACGCAGTGACCGCTTTTGGCCGGCTCGACATCCTGGTCAACAGCGCCGGCATCTGGCGGGCCGCCCCCATCGACACGCTGTCGCTCGCAGATTTCGACGAGACCATGGAGGTCAATCTCCGGGCTCCATTCATCGCCTCGAAGGCGGCGGCCGTGCATATGGGTGAGGGCGGCAGGATCATCTCGATTGGCAGCAACCTTGCCGAGAGGGCGACCGACGGCAGCCTCACGGCCTATTCAGCCAGCAAGGCGGCGCTGGTCGGCCTGACCAAGGCGCTGGCGCGCGACCTCGGCGCGCGCGGCATCACCGCCAACGTCGTCCACCCCGGTTCGACCGACACCGACATGAACCCGGCCGACGGCCCGCACGCCGAGCATCAGCGCCGGAAGATGGCAACACCGCGTTTCGGCAAGGCCGATGACATTGCCGGTATGGTCGCCTGGCTTGCAGGCCCTGAAGGCCGCTTCGTCACCGGCGCTGCCCTGACCATCGATGGCGGCGCCAACGCCTGATCCGAGAGATTTCCGGCTGGGGCGGAACAACCCTCCGCTCCAGCCGTCACGATCTTGTGAAACCGTTCTGCAACAGGCTTTCCAAAATTTATGAAAGCTTAACGAAATCGGTATGAATCAGTATAGTCGCGCCTTACATCCGCCATGCGGTGAGCGGGACGATCTAGCGTGCGGAACGGGAACCGGTTGCGGCCGGAGCGGGTGATTCATGAAATTCCTCGGAAACAAAGCAACCGTGATGCCGCTGATGGCAATCACGGCAACGCTGGCTTTCGGTGTACCCCAGGCAGGCGCGCAGGGGCTCTTCGACATGCTTTTCGGCGGCGGCGTCAAGCATGCGCCGAAAGGCGAGTTTCCGCCCCCGCCACCGAAGCACAAGCCAAAGCCGAAGGCTCCGGCCAGCGGTGGCGGTGGCGGTGGCGGTGCGAGAATCAGCAGCCCATCCTACTACACCTACAAGGCCGACCGGCTGGTTCGCGTCGACTTCTCGGCGCTGGCCCCGACGCCAGAGCCGGCAACGCCACAGGATGCGGCTTTCGTGCCGTCGGCAACGGGCGCTGCGTTTCGTGATGCGGTTGCCAGCTTGGGCGACTACGAACTCTTAGCCGAGCCCGACATCGCCAAGGCGCTGATCGCCTATTACTCGGCCAATCCGGATTTCATCTGGATAAGCGGAACCAGCCTCAACAGCCGCGCGCAGAATGCGGTGCGGGTGCTTGGCGAGGCTTCAAGCTATGGCCTCGCGCCCGCCGACTATACGGTCGAAGTGCCCGCTGCCGGCGCATCGTCGGCCGATGCCAATGCGCAACTGAAAGAGCTCGTCCGTTTCGAGATGGCGCTTTCCGCGCGTGTGCTGCGCTATGCCCACGACGCCCAGAACGGCCGCGTCGATCCCAACCGCATGACCGGCTACTATGATTTTCCGGCCAAGCCGCTCGACTTGCAAGGCGTGCTGAGGACGCTGGCGCATACCCAGCAAGTGCGCACCTATCTCGAATCGCGGCATCCGCAGAATGCGGAATACCAGGCGCTGCGCGTCGAGCTGGAATCGCTGCAGGCCAGCGCTGAAAACGAAATCGTCGTCGACCCCAAGCTGTTGCTGAAGCCGGGCGAAACCAGCCCTGAACTGCCGAAGCTGCTGACCCTGATCGCGCGCAATCTCGATGACGAGATGGGCGGCGCCTATGGCGAGATCCTGTCCAGGCTGGCCACCAGCGACGTCTACGTTCCGGAACTGGTCCCGGTCATCAAGGCCGTGCAGCAGAAGGCAGGCATGAAGGGCGACGGCGTCATCGGCCCGCGCACCGTCGCGACGCTGGCCGGAACATCCAAGGCCGACAAGCTGCTGAAGGTGGAAGTGGCGCTGGAGGAACTGCGCTGGCTGCCCTCCGATCTTGGCAGCCCGCGCGTCTTCATCAACCAGCCGGCCTTTACCGCAAGCTACATCGACAATGGCGAGGAAAAGCTGAAGACGCGTGTCGTCGTTGGCCGGACCACCAACCAGACCTCCTTCTTCTACGACCAGATCAAGCAGGTCGATTTCCATCCCTATTGGGGCGTGCCGCAGTCGATCATCGTCAACGAGATGCTGCCGAGATTGCGCAACGATCCGGGCTATCTCGACCGGGCCGGCTACGAGGTGACGGATTCGCGCGGCAAGCGCATTCCTTCGTCGGCGGTCAATTGGGGCGCCTATGGCTCCAACATCCCCTACAGCGTTCGCCAGCAGCCGAGCGAGGCCAACGCGCTGGGCGAGTTGAAGATCCTGTTCCCCAACAAGCACGCGATCTACATGCACGACACCCCGCAGAAATCATTCTTCCAGCGGGATATGCGCGCGCTCAGCCATGGCTGCGTGCGGCTGCAGGACCCGCGCGGCATGGCAGCGGCGGTGCTTGGCACCTCCGTGGACTATATCGCCGAGAAGCTGAAGCACGGCCATGCGACCGAGAATGTGACGCGCACGATCCCGGTCTATGTCGCCTATTTCACCGCATGGCCCGATCTGTCCGGCAAGGTCGAGTATTTCGGCGACGTCTACGACCGCGATTCGCGCCTGAAGCAGGCTCTGGACGCTACGGAGGCGGTTCGCTCGCCTTCGAGTTGATCCAGGACTTCCGGTAGGCCGTTAACTCATAAATACGGCATGACCGAAAGCGGAAAGGCGGCTGAGAGGGAACGAGGAGCGGCGGCTACCGTTATCGAACAAGCTCAAAACGCAACTGTGATCCTGTTTCGGTAGGGACGAACGATGTTGAGCGATCGAAGCGATTCTGCGACGGTGTTTTGCCATCGTCGGCATTCTGCCGATGGCTGACGAAGGTCGACCAAGCTACGGAAGTGGGCACGTTTCGCTTCAGCGTTCAGATGGAAGGGCCTTCATTCGCGATCACACGGCCACAAAACAGAGGCCCTGACCTACTCCGCAAAATAGTCACTAATGGAGGCGCCTATGCCGAGCCATTATGCGATTCTCGAAGCCCCTTCCACGCTGGGCCTGGCGACCGACGGTGTGGAGCGCTTGCCTGACCGGCTCCTTGACCTTGGCCTTGCGGAGCGCATCCATGCGCGCCACGCCGGGCGGCTGGTTGTGCCTCCGAAGGACCCGACGCCCGATCCCGAGACCGGCACCCTGAACGCCAGGGCAATTGCGCAGTGGTCGCCCAAGCTCGCCGACGCCGTGGAAGCGGTGCTTGACGCAGGCGGGTTTCCAGTGGTGCTGGGCGGCGATTGCACGATCGTGCTGGGCTCGGCGCTCGCGTTTCGACGACGCGGCCGCTACGGCTTGCTCTTCATTGACGGCAATGCCGATTTCTTCCAGCCAGAGGCGGAACCCAATGGTGAGGGCGCCTCGATGGACCTCGCCTTCGTCACCGGCTACGGTCCGTCGCTCCTGACCGACATCGAAGGTCGCGGTCCTCTGGTCCGCCCTGAAGACGCTGTCGCCTTCGCGTATCGCGATCACAAGGATCAGGAGGAGTACGGAAGCCAGCCGCTCCCCGAAGAGCTCAAGGTGCTTGACCTTCCCGCTGTGCGCGCCACGGGCATCGAGGCCGCCGCACGCGAAGCGGTCGATCACCTGACGAGAGCGGAATTGGACGGCTTCTTCATCCATCTCGACGCCGACTGTCTCGACGACGTCATCATGCCAGCTGTCGATTTTCGCGTGCCAGGCGGGTTGTCGTGGGACGAGCTGACGGCCGCGCTCCG
Source organism: Mesorhizobium sp. M0848 (assembly GCF_040319805.1). NCBI lineage: Bacteria > Pseudomonadati > Pseudomonadota > Alphaproteobacteria > Hyphomicrobiales > Phyllobacteriaceae > Mesorhizobium > Mesorhizobium sp. M0848. The sequence goes on from NZ_JAMYOM010000027.1 coordinate 92,122, forward strand.
GCTTGCCTTGGCGAGCGGCAAGGCAGTCGGCCTCGAGATCACCATCTACAATCCGCGCCTTGATGAGGACGGCAGCGTCGGACGCGGCCTCGCCGACGTACTGGCCGCTGCGCTCGGAACAGCAGCGCCATGACGACGAGCTATGGCTGCTCTCAGGCAGCAAGGCGCACTGAGCGACCGATTTGAGATCGTTTTCCGACTGGCGGCTTTCACAATGCGGCGGAATCTGTTTCTTTCAGGCTCGGCATGAGCCGATATGCCGGGCTCGCGATTGTGAGCCTGCAAGCTAGTAGCGCTGGAACAATGGCCGCCGGAAGCCGGCGTCGCGCCCGGCGATCAGCCAATAGAGCAACCCGGCGACAAGTCCGGCAGCGGCAATGATGCCGATGTCGACCCAACGCTCCGGGTCCATATCCTCCGGTGCACTCGGCCAGATCAGGGCGAAACCGCCGACCGCGGCGCCGGCGCCGAAAACCATGTGCAGCAGGACATTGCGCAACGAGAAGAACTCGGCGATCAGCGCGAAGATCAGCGTCTGCAGCGCGGTCACCACGATCGTCAGGAAATAGACGAACATGCCGAGCGGCGGCACCAGCAGCACCGCGATCGGCGAAACGCCCATGACGTCGAAATAGTTGGGCGCGTTGGGCAAGGAACTGAGCACGCCATAGATCACCGCGATGGCGATCAGGCCGACCAGCACCGACACGAAGTAGCCGGCCAACATCATCAATATGCGCTTCATCACGTGCTTCGCCGTCGCCATGCCCATCCCCCAATGCGGCGCCCAGAGCTATTCCAGGAAAAGTGTGAAACGGTTTTCCGCCCGGAATCGCGTCAAAACAGAGAGTTAGAGCGGTTCGCCGTTTCTGTGAAACGGTGAAGTGCTCTGGCGCACAGTCAGCCATCAAAGTGAGACTGACGCAAGGGGAGGCGCCCGCGCCGGGAATGGTCGCTGACACGGCCGGGAACGAAATGTCTGCGAGCGAACCCTATTTCGGCTCCGCCGTCACAGGATCATAGGTGATTTCAACCTTCGCCTTGTCTGCCGTGTAATAGGTGACGGTGTAGGCACCGCTGTCCCAGTCGACCTCGTCCACATAGCGAAAGCCGTCGCGCTGCTCGACCTTGGCGATGATCTCCGACAGCTTCTTGGCATTGGGTGGCGGCAGCGGCTTGTCGTCCGCGGCCAAGGCCGGCGCGCCGGCGAGAAGAACGGCGACGCTGGTCGCCAGCAGAAATCTGGACATGGCTTTCCCTCAAGTTTTCGTCGGAGAGAAACTCGCTGGCGTGCCGGTTTGTTCCGCGGCTGGAATGCGTGCCGATTCAGTCCGCCGGTTTGCAGCTGCCCGAATGGGGCCGCCGCCCGCTTAACTTACGCAGCGCGTCGTTGAGCGGGGTGGAGACCTGAACGGGTTCGACGAGGGTCGACGGCGGTCACGATGCCGTGGTGGTGATCGCAATAGACGCGATCCGCCGAAGTTGGCCCGGCACAAAAACGATAGCCGCCGGGTACCGACCGGTCTTCGCTCACCGGGAAGCGGCACTGATAGAGGCCTAGCTGAATGAGGGGGACGTCTTTCGAAATCGGTCTGATGTTTTCAGGCATGGTTTTTCAAGTTCCTGGTTCATAGCCATTGCCGGCTGACGACCGCTGTGCGACCGCGTCAAAGCGAGCTTCTCTCGTTTTGGAGGGCTGTGGATCACCATATGGTGTTGATCGCAGCGTCAATGAAGCCCGAAACCCTGCTTTTCGGAAGTCAATCATTGCGACTTAAGGCCACACCGGCTGCTGGGCGGGCGGGCTACGGAAGCGAATACATCTGTCAGGAGACAGTGCGGTCGCGTCCCTGAGCATCTCTTCGAACCGTTGCGCCGGTGCTATGGTGTGCCTGCATGATCAGAGAGCAGGATATGAGGCATGCCCGAAATCACCCGCCGTACACTTCTTGCGTTCACCGCCGTGGCCTCGGCCATTGAACCGACGTTTGCCGAAGAGGAAGGTGCCTCACCCGAATTGCGGGCGCTGATCGGAGCCCATGAAGCCAGCTATGTCGGGCTTCACAGGGTTGTTCATCAAGCGGGCAGCAGCAGCCACGAACGCAAGACGGCAGACCGGATTGAACAGGAAGCATTGCTGGCCATCTGCTCCTATCCGGCGATCAGCCGAGGCGACCGCCGGGCCAAGGCCGATTACCTGTTGACCGCTGAGGCTCGCGGTGAACTCGACCTGGAAGAGCACATGCAGGCCATCCTGCACTCGATGAAGCGCTGATCGCGGCTCGACCGGCGTAGGGCAAAGCTTGGACGCATCAACAGGAGTCCATGCACGGCGACTATCTCGCCGTTTCCATTGCTGCGACCACGCATCAGTGGCTAATGGACGAAGCGGTCAGCAACCTGTCGGGCAAATGGCGGCCCGATGAATCCCCGTCCGTGCAGCTGGAACCGGAACGCTACACCGTCTATTGCGCCGACAACCGCATCGAGGTTTCGCTCTGGAATCTCGAGCAGATGAAGGTGCGGCGCAGCTCCAATGTCTGTCAGTTCCAGAGCTATACCAGTTACAGCAGCGCCTTGAATTTCGCGCAGAAGAATTTTGGCGGGGAAGGGGAGGGGTGTAGTTGTTGAAGCTGGTTATGGCTTGGAGCGCGTTGGATCCTCCTTCTGCAAGGCGATGTGCTTTTGGGAAGGCGATTAAGCTAATGGGAAACACGCAGTGAAGAATTCATCCGGCCCGCGGTCCAGAGTGCGCTAGCGTCTTTGTAGGGTGAGGAGGGCATGATAGAAAATACTCACATCTTTTAGATCGTCGGCCACAACCCGTTTTGATGTTCCCATTTTTACCGGTGCAGCCACTTATCTTCGAAAAAACTGTTACTCCCGTGGCTAGCGGCCAAATCGCCGTTGATTTAGTGCAAAAAGTAGTCATGTTCTTGTTAAGTTCACGCTAGGGGCGGTGGCGATGTCTGGACATGAAAAGTTGCTCAAGAGGGTTCGGGAGAGCGCCGAGAATCTTGGGCAGTTACTTGGCCCTTCCAGCAACATACCGTTGGAGCAATACGTCGATTTTACCGACGTACGGGGCCTTCACGATGCACTTGGCATCGAGGTGGACCAAGTCACCTTTGAGGACTTGGAACGCATCATCCTTATCCGAGACGGATTGTATGCCGTCATCGAAAACACCAAGGACCTTGAGGAAGATGCTGAGCACTCAATCGAGCAGTTGTCGAACGCCCTAAGCCGGCTCTACGTGGACCTAGAAGCGCTTCTCAAATCTAAGAATGCGATGGTCGACAGCGCTAAGGCTACGGTCGCCGAACAGAGCGAAACTAGCGAGATACAGATTTCCAAAGCTGGGAATATCGCCCAAAATATCATCAATGTCTCGAACGAGGTTATCAACAACGTTACCATCAGCCAGCGGACCATTCAGATTAACATCCTGAACGGCGTCAGCATTGATACCCTTAGAAATCTAAAGGTGAGGATCCAGCGGCTAAGCGCGAGCGCATTCGCTGTGAAGGTTCACCTCAATGCTAAGGTCATTTACGAGGGGACGATAAAATTCCTCACCGCAGGCGCTGACAAAGTCCTCTCAGACATCAGGGCAATTGCAGAAGCGCTGAAGGCGAGCTTTACCTCGGCGGCGGATCTCGTAAAGAGTCTCGAACCTGTAATCGCGGCAGGCACCCGCTTCGTAAAAGTGGTCGGCAGCTTGATTACTGGTGCCTTGGATGATGAACCGGCCCAGAAAGAGGTTACATTCAAGGTTGCCCGTATCCTACAGAGCAGGGGGCTCATATGCTCGACGCCTTTGGCTGATGGGGGCATCGCCATTGGTGGCCGCAACAGTATATTGGTTACCGTAGAACCTTCTGGAAAGGCGACGCCGCAGGTCATCGAAGGCAATCAGACGATACTAGCCATCTCGGAAATGGCGTCTGGGCGCTATGCCTTGGGGACTCATGACGGGTTCCAAATATGGTCGCCTTCTCACACGGGGTTCCGGGGTGAGAGGTCGAGCTTTTACGAGAAAGTCGTCGCGATATCTCGGCGGCAGCGCCGCAAGAGCGTCGAGACGATTGTCTCAGCCACCAGCGATGGCGGCATTAGGCGCTGGTGGACGCCGGCAGAAGGTTTGGACCAAGTCCGTGATAGTGACATGGTTCCGCGCGACGTCGTGAACCGGGTGGGACGATCCATTCAGGCGCTCGAAACGAGGGGCAACCATGTACTCGTCGCAACCGGTAACCGCATCGTGGTGCTAGACCAAGATTTTGATACCGAAAGGGATATCGACCTTGGGCAGCGCATTAATGCTATGTGCGTACTGAGCGAACATGAGGTGGTCGCCGTCGGAGAAGGATTAGTTGCTGTAGTCGACTTCAGCGTTGGTGTTTTCTCTCGCGTGCTTAGTGTTCCCGCATTTGTCGACTACAGCAGTGTGGCCAAACTTGGAGAAGGGTTGATCGCTGTAGCGACTAGCACCGGAATCCTTCGGTCAATCAACCTTCGGTCTGGCGGTGAAACTGGTGAGATTGACCTGTCGATGCCAGTGAGAGGGCTTGCTGTCGCAGGGCGTTTTCTTGTCGCCTACGGTGGCGACTGGAATAAGCCGTCTAAGTCGCTCTGCCTCGTGTCGTGGGAAGAGAGCGAAGCACGTATCGCAGCGTGATAGTGTGCCACGGTCTCCGCAACCGAGCAGGGAGAACGTCTATGGACGTCAAATATCAGGTGTTCGTCAGCTCAACCTATGCTGACCTGATCGACGAGCGCCGCTCTGTCATCGAATCTATCTTAAATATGGGCCATATACCGGTCGGGATGGAGGCTTTTCAGGCTAGCGATGATAGCCAGTGGGATTACATCAAACGCCGCATCGACGACAGCGACTACTACGTCCTGATTGTCGCGGAGCGGTACGGCTCTGAGCTGAAAGGGAAGAGTTACACGCAGATGGAGTATGAGTATGCCGTCTGCCAGAATGTCCCTACTGCGGCTTTCTTGCTTGAAAGCATGGCTCGCAAGATCTGGCCTGCGGAGAAGGTAGAATTTGAGAAGAAAGCCAAGCTGGAGCGATTTCGCCGGCTGTGCGAGAAGAAATTGGTCAAATACTGGCGCAACAAGGACGATCTGGCCGGTAAGGTCGCGATGGCTTTGAACGAGCTAACCCGCCAAAAACCTCGAACGGGCTGGGTCAGAGCTGACAACCTCCCGTCTGCCCAAGTCTTAGCAGAGTTGGCACTGTTATCTGAGGAGAAGCGCTCCCTTCAACAACAGGTCGAGCGCCTCACCGGCGAGGACGTGCTTACTATTCCCGGCGATTATATGTGGCGCATTCGGCGATTGGAGGAGGAGAGCATCGAGAGCGTGCTTGCCTGGAAAGAAGATCAAGGCACCAAGCCGCTACTGGATCTCTTCTTGGAACTCGATTTTGTCCTCGTAAGAAGCCCGGACACAGACGATCTCAAGGAGCATTTTCGTGATTTTGTAAATTACGAGCTTGAGGTCTGCGAGCTGGAATCGGTGATGAACGAATATGTGAAACACGGACTTCTGGACGCGAACACCATCTTCAATGGCCATGCCGAGCCGGTGTCGACATATCACCTAACCGACAGGGGCAAGCAGTTTTTGATGTATGCAACTGAATGGCGATCCCGGAAGTCCGCCGCGAAACGGCAAGAACATTCCACAACCCCTGATTCAGATCCACCAGCCCAAATACAACCCTGATCCGGTTCCGCACCCGATGGCTACGCTATCCCCGACAGCAACCCGCCCAAAGTGGGTGCGGCAGTGGAGAACCTGGGAGCGCCTCTGCTTTTCCGGCTAGATTCTGCGCTAGCCCGAAGTAATGTGCCGATGGGTTTATCGGCGGGGTTCTAGGTGGCACTCAGAAGTGTGAAGCGGCCTCCCAAAGAAGGGAAGAAGCCTTTCGACCGCGCCACCGCAATCGCCGTCGTCGCTTTGATTGTGAGCATCAGCCAATGGATTCTGCCACCGATCTCTGGATGGTATTTTTCCCCGCGCCTGATAATCAGCAAAAAATATCAGGGCGATACGGACGCCATGTTCTTCATATTCAATGCGGGTGGTGGAACCGCGCGAAACATCGAAGTGCTCTTCACTTCGCCCGACTTTGTTGACTACGACGTAACCCCAGACGTGGGAGCCACGTTCACCCTCACACCGCCTATATACCTCCGCCTGTCGTATCCCCACATCGACGCAGGACAACTGCTGTTCGTTCACATTGGTCATAAGAGCCTCGATTTATACCGAGCGCTGAAGCTGGATGTCGCAGGGCCGTCTATCTACCTATTCAGATCGGAGGATGGGGCCGGTGTGGTTGACGCAAGCCCCCCTCCGCCTCTGCCGCCACCTCCGCCCTAAAAAGCCGTGCGCAGATAAGGCCGCCCTTAAGCCAAACTGCCGCAATCGCGCACGATTTCGTTTACGCGCCAGTAACATTCTTGATGAAAGTGAGTAGGGCCAAATCATCCAACCATTTCGAGAGATTGGATGGTGGGCGATGCAGGGATTGAACCTGCGACCCCACCCGTGTGAAGGGTGTGCTCTCCCGCTGAGCTAATCGCCCGCTCGTTGCCCGAAGGCCAAGCGAGCCGCGATATAAGGGAGGCGGGTGCGGGAAGTCAAGGCAGTGTCCAGTGTTCTGACGAGGATCGGATTTGCTGCCCTCACAGCCCTGTCTCGGACCGACGCCGGCCGCCTTCCGGTCAGTTTCCGGCAGCGGCAATCAGCCTTTGCGCCAGGTCGAGCGTCAGCGCGTCGAAATGCGAGATCACCGCCGAGGGTTCGAACTCGCGCACATGGCGGTCGGTGTAGCCGAAATCGACTGCCACCACCGGAATGCCGGCGGCTTTCGCCGTGTCGATATCGGTTTGCGAATCGCCGACCATCAGCGCGCGGTGCGGGTCGCCGCCGGCCAGCTTGATGGTCTCGATCAGATGGCGCGGGTCGGGCTTGCGGAAGGCGAACGTGTCCTGGCCGGCGATCGCGGCGAAATGTTTGGTCAGGCCGAGCGCCTCGATCAGCGCCAGCGAGTTGGCTTCGTATTTGTTGGTGCAGATGGCGAGGATATAGCCGGCCTCCTCGAAGCGCGCGATCGCCTCGACGACACCGGGGTAGGGGCGCGACTTGCCGGGGATGTTGAGCGTGTAGTGGTCGAGGAAAAGTTTCAGCAACCGGTCGTGCTCCTCGACGGCAAGCGATCGCTGATGGGCGGCGTGCGCCCGCTCGATCATCACCCGGCCGCCGTGGCCGACGAAACGCCTGAAGCCGGCTTCGTCGACCGCCGCGATCTCGCTGGCGGCAAGGCTGTGGTTCAGGCTGTCGAGCAGGTCCGGCGCTGTGTCGATCAGCGTACCGTCGAGGTCGAACACGATGATCGGTCGGGTCATGGTCTGTCCTGGGCAGGTGTGCAATGGGCAGGCGATAGCGGCTGCGGCGCGTCAAGGCAAGCGCGGGGCCAGTTCGTTCAGGCGGGCCTGCCCATCGGGCCGGGCATTCGCGGCGGGCCGTCCTATATGAAAAAACCCGCCTCGACGGCGAGCTGTTGGCACAAATCAGCACCATGGACAAAAATGTAGCATAGCTGCCCTCACCGGTCAAGGAAATAATTCCTACACAGGCATCACCTGGAGAAGCGCCGTCCAGGGCTTTGACCGGACCGGCAAAAATGCTACGAGCCCGGCAGCGAATTTCCGGGGCAATTACCGACATGGATGCAAGGCAATTGAAGGTCGAAGCCGCGCGCGCCGCACTTGCCCATGTGGGCGACGGCATGCGGCTCGGCATCGGCACCGGCACCACGGCCGAAGAGTTCGTGCGGCTGCTTGCCGAAAAGGTCGCCACCGGCATGACCATCATCGGCGTGCCGACTTCGGAGCGCACCGCGTTGCTCTGCCGCGAGCTTGGCGTGCCGCTGTCGACGCTGGAGGAAACGCCAGAGCTCGATCTCACCGTCGACGGCGCCGACGAAGTCGACCCGGAACTGACCTTGGTCAAGGGCGGCGGCGGCGCGCTGCTGCGCGAGAAGATCGTCGCCGCGGCGTCCCAGCGCATGATCGTCATCGCCGACCGCTCCAAGATGGTCGAGACGCTCGGCCGTTTTCCGCTGCCGATCGAGGTCAATCCGTTCGGCCTGCGCGCCACTGAAATTGCGGTTGCCGCAGCGGCTGAAAAGCTCGGTCTTTCCGGGCCGGTCACATTGAGGATGACGGGGGGGCAGGCTTTTGTTACAGACGGCGGCCATTTTATCCTCGATGCATCTTTTGGCCGCATTCCGGATACAAGAGCGCTTTCGAATGCTCTCCACGCCATTCCAGGCGTGGTCGAGCATGGTCTTTTCATCGGGCTGGCTTCAGCGGCCATCATCGCCGGCGGCGACGGTATCCAAACCGTCCATGCCGCCCGAAAACCAGGGAGTTCTACCGATCATGACGTTGCATAACCGGGTTCGCAGCCTTTCCGTCCTTCTGGCGGCGTCGGCCGTTTTCGCCTTCTCTTCGCCGGCGTTTTCGCAGGATGTCACGGATTCGCACCTGAAGGCCGCCCGCGCGGCGGTCGCTGCGATCCACGCGACCGACCCGTTCGACAACATTCTGCCGCAGGCAGCCGCGGCGCTCGAATCGCAGCTGATCCAGAAGAACCCGGACATGCAGGAACTGATCGGCAAGACGATCAGCGAGAAGGCGCTGGCGCTGGCCTCGCGCCGCGCCGACCTCGAGAAGGAAGCCGCACTCGCCTACGCGAAAGTGTTCTCCGAAAAGGAACTGGCCGACATCGCCGCCTTCTACAATTCCGATTCGGGCAAGAAGCTGCTCGATAGCGGCCCGACGGTGACCCGCGAACTGGTCAAGGCAGCCGACATCTGGCAGAACGGCCTCGGCCGCGATCTCGCCCAGCAGGTCGGCGAAACGCTGGCCGCAGCCGCCAAGGCAAAGGCGCAGGCAGCACCTGCCGCGCCCGCCGACGGAGCCGCCGCTCCGGCCGATGGCGCAGCGCCCGCCGATGGCGCGGCCCCCGCGGACAACAACTGACCCGCATTTCAAATGGCCTTGCGGCCTCCCGCGAAAGCCCGGCCTGTCCGGGCTTTTCTTTTGACGGATTGCGGCCTACCTGTCTGACACATTTCTGAAGCTTGGGAGCCGCGTCATGGCCGGTTACGACTACGATCTTTTCGTCATCGGCGGCGGTTCAGGAGGGGTCAGGGCGGCGCGTGTCGCCGCGGCTCTCGGCAAGCGTGTCGGCATCGCCGAGGAATACCGCTATGGCGGCACCTGCGTCATCCGCGGCTGCGTGCCGAAAAAGCTCTATGTCTATGCCTCGCAATTTCCCGAGCATTTTGCCGACGCCGCCGGCTATGGCTGGACGGTGCCGGAAGCCAGTTTCGACTGGCAGACGCTGGTCGCCAACAAGGATCGCGAGATCAGCCGGCTGGAGGCGATCTACGTCAGGAACGTCGAAGGCGCCGGGGGCGAGACCTTCCACTCGCGCGCCATGATCGTCGACCCACATGTCGTGCATCTGCTGGGTGAGGATCGCACCGTCACAGCAGACCAGATCCTGATTGCCACCGGCGGCCGACCCGCGGCGCATCCGGCGCTACCCGGCCATGAACATTGCATCTTTTCCAACGAGGCTTTCGACCTCAAGGAATTGCCCAAGGCGATCATGATCGAGGGCGGCGGCTACATCGCCGTCGAGTTCGCCAACATTTTTCACGGTCTCGGCGTCGACACCACGCTGGTCTATCGCGGCAAGGAGATCCTCAGCCGGTTCGACATGGACCTGCGGCGGATGCTGCACGAGACGATGGAAAAGAAGGGGATAAGGATCCTCTGCCATTCCGTGTCCGAATGGATCCGCAAGCGGCCGGACGGCCGGCTCGACGCGCTCGTCAGCGGCGGCGAGGTGCTGACCGTCGACCAGGTGATGCTGGCCATCGGCCGCATTCCCAACACCGAGAATATGGGCCTGGAAGGCATCGGACTGGAGATGACCAAGACCGGCGCCATCGCCGTCGACCAATATTCCCGCACCAATATCGACAGCATCTGGGCGATCGGCGACGTCACCAACCGCGTGCAACTGACGCCGGTGGCGATCCACGAGGCGATGTGTTTTATTGAAACCGCCTTCAAGGGAAATCCAACCGCGCCCGATCACGAGACGATCGCGACCGCCGTCTTTTCACAGCCGGAGATCGGCACTGTCGGCGTGTCGGAGGACGACGCCGTCAAACGCTTCCCCGACATCGAGATCTACCGCGCGACATTCCGGCCGATGCGGCACACGCTGTCCGGGCGGGATGAGAAGATGCTGATAAAGCTGGTGGTCGACGGCGCGTCGAAGAAAGTGCTTGGCGCCCACATATTGGGGCCGGACGCCGGCGAGATGGCGCAGCTTCTCGGCATCCCGCTGAAGGCCGGCCTGACCAAGGACGATTTCGACCGCACAATGGCCGTGCATCCGACAGCGGCGGAAGAACTGGTCACCATGTACAAGCCGACCTACCGCGTGAAGGACGGCGTGCGGGTCGATTGACGGCAAGCGCCGAGGGCGGTCGCATATCAGGACGTCATGCTTGCGCCCTACGAATACCACCTCCCCACAAGGGGGAGGGAGAGGTGCCGATCTTGGCAAATCGCTTGCGTTTCAGCTTCAAAGAGCGCGCGCGGCAGCATTCCCTCCCCCTTGTGGGGAGGGTTAGGGTGGGGGTCCTCTTCGCAAGAATCCTTATGCCACCGTCTCGGTCCAATTCTGGCCGCTACAGCAGCGTGCCGCGCAGGATCACCAGCGCTACCGAAAAGTAGATCACCAGCCCGGTGACATCGACCAGCGTGGCGACGAACGGGGCCGATGCGCTGGCAGGGTCGAAGCCGATACGTTTCAAGGCGAACGGCAGCATCGACCCCGACAGCGAACCGAAGGTGACGATGCCGACCAGTGCAGCACCCACCGTCGTGGCGATCAGCGGCCAGTGCGGGCCATAGTCGTAGAAGCCCATATATTGCCACAGCGCAATGCGGCAGACGCCGACCACGCCGAGCATGGCGCCCAGCACGAGACCGGTGGGCAGCTCGCGCAGCGCCACCCGCCACCAGTCGCCAAGACCGATCTCGCGCAGCGCCAGCGCGCGGATGACCAGCGAGGTCGCCTGCGAGCCGGAATTGCCGCCGGAGCTCATGATCAGCGGGATGAACAGCGTCAGCACGATCGCCTTCTCCAGCTCGCCCTCATAGCTCTGCATCGCGTTGGCCGTCAGCATCTCCGAGATGAACAGCGCGCACAGCCAGCCGCCGCGTTTCTTGATCATGGCGAGGAAGCTCATCTTCATGTACGGCTCGTCCAGCGCCTCCATGCCGCCGAAACGGTGCGCGTCCTCGGTCGTCTCCGCGATCATCGTGTCGATGATGTCGTCGATGGTGACGATGCCGAGGATCTTGCCATGGTCGACGACCGGAACGGCGAGCAGATCGTATTTGGAGATCGTCTGCGCCAGGGTTTCGCGATCGGTCAGCGGTCCGACCGTCACCGGAAGATGATCCGGCGCCACCGTCATGATCGAATCGTCGGGCTCCCCGGTGATCAGCCGGCGCAGGCCGGTCGAGCGCACGAGCAGGTGCGTCTGCGGATCGACGATATAGATCGCGTACACGGTTTCGCGCGTCCGCTCCACCTTGCGGATGTAGTCGAGCGTTTGCCCGACGGTCCAGTCCGAGGGCACGCTGACGAACTCCGTGGTCATGATCGATGCGGCGCTGCCTTCGGGATAGCCGAGGATGGAGAGCAGCGTTGCGCGCAGCGGCGGCGCAAGCCCGCCAAGCAGCTCGGATCGGGCCGGCTCTTCCAGCTCGCGCAGGATGTCGGCGGCACGGTCGACCGACATGGCGGTGAGCAGCTTGCCCGCCTTGGCGCGCGGCAGCGCCTCCATGAGCTCGGACGCGCCGTCGAGTTCCGGCTGGTCGAAGATCCCGACCAGACGCTCGAACGTCACTTCACAAAGCAGTTCCGTCGCGGTCTCTCGAGGCTCCCTGTTCAGGGCCTCGACAATGTCGGCGACGTGATCGTTGGCTAGGATACGGGCAATCGCGACGGCCTCGTCGCTGGCTACGGCGGTAAATTCGTTCATGGCTCACTCCTTGCCGTCCGGCAGGACATGAACCATGTGAGGTCACGTCAGGGCGGACGGCTGTTGCGTTCGACTGTGACTGTCGCCAGGCATGGCGCGGTGACCTTTCCGCTTGCGGGTTCGCGTTTTTACTATCTGCAAGCGGGCGCAACATAGGAGCGGGCCTTGCCGTGTCAATCGCGGTGAGGAGGGAAAATGCCGACGAGCGGCCGAGATCGCGAGACTGTGATTGCCGGCCGCCGTTCGACCAGGCAGACCGGGGTGGATTAACCGTTATTTCTGCTTCAGCCGGCGCGAGAAGCGCAGCCATTTGTCTTCGACCGGCCTTGGGACCGGCCTTGGCTGCACCAGAATGGTGGTGAGCTCGACGGGCAAGGTCGGAACCAGCGGCTTCTTGGTGGCGACGCCGTCGGCGATCGCGACGATGCTATGATAGAATTCGCTGCCCGTCATCGATCTTGGCGCAACCGCCTCGTGCATGACGCTGATCACCGTGACATCGGGGCAGTTGTCCTTGATGGCCTGGTGGAAGGCTACCTTGCCGTCGGGGTCGAGCGCGCCGGTCGCCTCGTCGAGGAACAGCAGCCCCGGCTGCTGCAGCACGATGCGGGCCACCACCAGCTTCTGTTTCTGGCCGCCCGACAGCACCTGGTCCCAGCTTTTGCCTTCGCGGCTTTCGTCAGCCATGTGCTCGATAAAGTCGCCGAGCCCCGCCTTGTGCAGCGCCGACGCGACCTGCGCGTCGCCATGGTCGCGCTCGGAGCCCGGAAGGCAGACCAGTTGCTTCAGCCTAACCTGCTGCAGCTTGACCTCCTGGGCGGCATAGAAACTCTTGACGCCCTCGGGGAAGACAATGGTGCCGCGGCCATAGGGCCACAGGCCGTTGATCGCCTTGATCAGCGAAGTCTTGCCGCAGCCGGACTCGCCCTTCAGGAAAGTCCATTCGCCGCGCCGGAAGCGCAGATTGGCGGCGCTGAGGAAGGGCGTCGCATCCTCGCCTTGATGCGCCAGTTCGAGCTTCTGGATGGTCAGGCCAAAAACCGGGTTCTGGCTGGTGTAGTGGAAATCGGAGCGGCCGGTCTGGCTGTAGAATTCCTGCGGATGCTGGACATTCTCGATCGCCTGCGCCAATTCGATGACGCGCTGGCTGTTGGCGCGCAACGTTGCGATGTTCGGCATGACGTGGATGAACCAGGAGCATTGACTGATCAGCGAATTGACCAGCTCGGAGCCGGTTATGTAGCCCTTGAGATCGAAACCGTTGTGGATGAACGGCACCAGGCCAGGTCCATAGGCGACAATGCGGGCGCCAATGAAATTATAGATCAGCTCGAACGAATTGTAGCCTGTGTTGACGATATTCAGCCGCGCCCAAGTGCGGTCGATGTCGACATAAAGTCGATTGTGCATCGTCTTCTGCACATCCTCGCCTTGCGAGGCCGCGACATGGAAGCTGCGACGCAGGAAAGTGGTCAACTCGCCGCGATAGCTGCCTTCGGATTGCTGCATCCTGACGTTGAGCCGTTCCAGCAGACGACCCAGTTTGACCGCGATCCAAGTGTTCAGCGGCACGTAGGTGGCGACCGCCAGGAAAGCCAAAACCGCGCTGCCGTAGCTGCCGAGAAATTCCAGCCCTTTCACTTCCGCTGAGTTTTCAAGCAATTTCTGGCCGACGAAATAAAGCGATGTGGCAACACCCAGGACGCCCATGGCGAGGCCGATGGCTCCGCCGGTCATGTCCTTGATCGATTCCTGGACGCGCTGATCGATGTTGTCGGGAGCGGCATTGCCGGACGAACCATGCTGGGCGTGGAAATGCGTATGATTGGTGTCGAGCAGCGCTTCGTTGAAGCGGCTGTCCAGCCAGCCGCGCCATTTGCGGTGCAATGTCGCTGACACGAGGCTGCGGATGCCGGTGAAGCCGGCGTCCTTGAGCACGACCAGCAACACCAGGACGCCGGCATTGACCAGCAGCGAGCGAAGCGGCGTGGTGTTGGCGGCGTCATGGAAGAAGGCGATCGAGTTGACCAGTTCGCCGGAGGCTTCGGCGAACCAAACACCGGCCTTGCTGGACAGCGCCGTGAGCAGTGCGATCACCAGCGTCAGCGTCCAGGCTTCCTTCCAGCGGTCGGAAACCCAGTAGGCCCGCATTAGGCCCCAGAAGCTGCGCATCGACGACACCGGCGTCAGAAGCGATCGCCCTGCGGCATCGCGAGGTATTTTTTCCGGTACTGACTCTTGCGATGGTCTACCGACCCGAATCACGATCCCGCCCAAACCTTTTTTCTTTTGTTACGGATGGTAACACCAATTGATCATTTTCCATTAATTTAAAACCGGGCCGACCGGATTGCGCCGGCAGCCGTGGCCGTGAGGCAACAGATTACATGCTGAAATATAGCGATAACGATAGGCAAAAATCCGAATATTGCTTTTGATTTCAAATGCCTGATACATAGGGGTGTGACGTTAGCGCGGCTTCCCTTAGGGAAGGTTTTCACACGGTTTTGTGAACTCAAAATCGTCCGGACCGAGCGCTTTTCTCGAAGCAGGTTGACCCGAACACCCGAAAATTCGCCGTTCGCGACCTCGCCGGGCGTGCCGTTGTCGTCCTTGCCGGAGGCAGGAGGTGACCGGAGAATCGGCCGAGCGGCGCTTCCTTGTCGGATCGGCTGAGGGACTGCGTTTGACAATTCATCCGCTTGGGATTGAACCTTGCCTGGCATCGTCGACACTCATGCATGTTCGGTTCTCCAACAAGGAAGCTCCCAATGCTTGCACGCGCGGCCGCAATCCTGTCCCTCTTCGCCTGGCTGCCCCTCGTACCTTTGGCGCATGCCGGCCAGCAGAGCATCCCGGCCAGCGCCGAAGGCCAGATCGAGTTCAACACGCCGTCCGGCAACATCGGCTGCATCTACACGCCCAAAGGCGGCACCGGCACCTATGAACCAAGGGATGGTGGCCCGGAGCTGAGCTGCTCGCGCGTCGAGCCAAGCTACGTCACGATTATCCTGGGTCCGAAGGGGCCAGCCACGCTGATCAAGAACCCAGGCGAGCAGGGCTGCTGCAGCGATGTCGACAAGCTTGGCTACGGCAACAGCTGGAGCGCCGGGCCGTTTTCGTGCCAGTCGTCAAGCAAGGGACTGTCCTGCACGGCCACGAACGGCCATGGATTTTTCATCAGCAAGGCCAAGGCGACGGTGAAGTAACGCTTGCTGCTGTCGCGGAGAGGAGAGGGCGGTCGGCTCAGCCGGCCTTTTCCAGTTCGCCGCGCGCCTTGGCGGCCGCCACCTGGCGAATGGCATCGGCCAGCGTGTCGGCATCCTGCGCGCCCATGACCGCGTATTTGTCCTCGAGCAGGAAGCACGGTACACCAGAAATGCCCATGCGCGACGCGGTGGCGATCTCCGTGCGCACCGCCTCGACATCGGCCTCGGTCGGCAAAAGCGTGGCGACCACGGACGCATCCATGCCGGCCTCGCGCGCCGCCTCGACCAGCACGGCATGATCGCCAATGTTGGCGCCTTCCTCGAAATTCAACTGGAACAGCCGGCGCACAAGCCTGTTCTGAATGGCTTCGCCGGCGGCACCTGCCCAGCGGATCAGCCGGTGCGCATCCAGCGTGTTCGGCGCCACCTTGATGGCGTCGAAGGCGAACGAGATGCCTTCGATTTCGCCCAGCGGCTCGATGCGGGCGTGAATCTCGCGGATGCGCTCGTCGCTGCCGAATTTTGCCAGCATGTATTCGCGGCGGTCCTTGCCATCAGACGGAATGGTTGGATCGAGCTGGAACGGCCGCCAGCGGACATGCACGTCGACATCGCCGACGGCGGCAATCGCCCTGTCGAGCCGCTTCTGGCCGATGAAGCACCAGGGGCAGACGACATCGGACACCACATCGACGGTGATGGCGCTCAATTCGCTCATCTCGACCTCCTGATCCCTCAGTTGGGCTTGCGCCACCATGTTGGCAGTTGATACCCGAATATGGGCGTCTTTTGCGGATGTTCCAGGTAGTTCCAGTAGGCGATCCATTGCTGCGTGTTGTACTGCATCGGCACCATGTAGTTGCCGGAGATCAGCAGCCGGTCGAGAACGCGAACTGCGGCAACATAATCCTCCTTGGAGCGGGCGCGCAGCATCGCCTCGATCGCCGCGTCCACAGCCGGATCGGCGACGCCGGCGAGATTGAACGAGCCTTCCGTCCTGGCCGCGGCCGAACTCCAGCGCCCGCTCTGCTCGATGCCGGGCGACAACGAATTGTTGAAGCCGCTCGATCCGATCAGGACCTCGAAGTCGAAGCGCTGCTTGCGCGACTGGATCTGATCGCCGTCGAGGCTGCGAATGGTGAGATCGATGCCGATCTTCTCCAGCGTGCGCTGGTAGATGCCGGCAAGGCGCTCCTCGTCCTGCGACGCGGTCAGGATTTCGAAGCTGAAGGGTTTGCCTTCGGGATCGAGCATCGTTCCATTCTGCACGTGGTAGCCGACACTTTTCAAAAGATCGAAGGCTGCCTTCAGCACGCGGCGGTCCTGGCCCGATCCGTCGGTCACCGGCGGCCGCCATGTACCGTCCATGACATCGGCCGGCACGCGGCCGGGGTAGGGCGCCAGAAGCGCTTTCTCCTTGTCGTCCGCTGGATGGCCGAGCGCGGAAAGCTCGGAGTTTTGCCAATAGCTCATTGTCCGCGCGTACTTGCCGCCGAACAGGTTCTTGTTGGCCCATTCGAAGTCATAAAGCATGCCGAGCGCGCGCCGCACGACCGGGTTGGCGAATTTCGGCAACCGCGTGTTGAACAGGAAACCAGTCACCACGGGCGGAATGCCGGTGTCGAAGGTCTGCGCGACCACATCGCCCTTGTGGAAGGCCGGAAAATCGAGATCGCGCTCGCGCTTCACCGGATCGCTATCGTCGTCGATGGCGCAAAGGCCTTTCTTGAACGCTTCGAGCTTGGCGTTAGCGTTGAGGAAATACTCGATAGTGATCTGGTCGTAATTGTCGAAACCGCGCTTGGCCGGGACGTCCTTGCCCCAGTAATCCGGGTTGCGCTTGAACACGATGCGCTGGCCGGGCTGCACCTGCGCGATCGTATAGGGGCCACTGCCGATCACCGGCTTGAGCGTCGTCCTGTCGAAAGTCTCCTTGTCGAAGGCATGCTTCGGGATGATTGGGGTCAGCGCGATGATCAGCGGGAATTCGCAATCGGCCTTGTCGTTGAAGGTGAAGCGCACGCTGTGATCGCCGGTCTTTTCGAGCTTGGCGACCCTGGCCATGCGGTCGCTGTAGGGCGGTCGCCCTTTCTCGGTGTAGACATCGTAGCTGAACAGCACATCTTCCGGCGTCACTGGCTGGCCGTCCGACCATTTGGCCTTCGGGTTAAGATGGAATTCGATGCTCTTGCGCTCCGGGTCCATGTCGGCGCTGTCGGCCAACAAACCGTAAAGCGTGAAAGCCTCGTCGGCATTGCGCTGCATCAACGGCTCGAAGACCAGATTGCCGAAGATCGTGTCCATCATGCCGCGCGCCGTCGTGCGCAGGCTCTTGAGGATGAAAGGGTTGAGGTTGTCGAAGCTGCCGACGACGCAATACGTGATCGAGCCACCCTTCGGCGCATCGGGATTGACGTAATCGAAATGCGTATAGCCGGGCGGCAGCGCCGGCTCGCCCTGCATGGCGATAGCGTGCTTCGGCTCCGATGCGGCCGGCTGATGCGAAAGGGCGAGAAACGATATCCCGGTGATCAGCCAAACAACAACGCGGCCCATGACCGTCTCCTTACTGGGTCGGCTTGATGATTCGGTGTGCACCCTAGCATGGGGCGGCTGCGCGCCGGCCAACCGCGCGTTCAACAATTGCTGACGCCGGGCTGGATTCGCCCTCGCTTGCAGTGTAACACGCCCTCCGAAGTCATTCTGTTGCCTCATTTCGGCAACAGGTAGCTGGACCACACGGCACGAAGAAGCCGGTCCCGGGATCATTTGAGAGGAAGTGCACGACATGACGAGCCTGAACAGCAACGCGTACCGCCTGTCGGTCATGGCCGCTGGCGTGGTCGGCTTTCTCGGCGCAGGACTTCCCGCTGCTTCCGCACAGCAGCAACAGCAGATTCCGCAAGGCTGGTTCAAGGCCTGCACCAAGCAGGAAGACGTCGACATCTGCAATGTCCAGAACATCACCACCGCCGGCAACGGCCAGCTGGTCACCGGCGTCAGCCTGATCGAGCTGAAGGGTAAGGTGAACCGCAAGGTGTTCCAGGTGACGGTGCCGACCGGCCGTCTGGTGCCTCCCGGCATCGGCCTGCAGATCGACACCGGCAAGGCGCAGAAGCTCGATTATGTGATCTGCTTCCCGGATCGTTGCGTGGCCGAAGTGCCGCTGACCGATCAGCTCGTCGCGGCATTCAAGAAAGGCCAGGCGATCACGCTGACTTCCGTCAATTTCCAGAACCAGCCCAATCCGATCAAGATCGCCCTGCAGGGCTTCAGCGGCGCGTATGACGGCCCGGCGCTGCAGCAGTCGGACATCGAGGACCGGCAGAAGAAGCTTCAGGACTTCGTCGCCAAGAACAACCAGGATTTCGCCAAGAAGCTCAAGGAAGAGCAGGACAAGGCGAAGACCGCCAACTGATCGGCCGATATCGTCCGGCCAGCAAAAAAGCGGGGTCATGCCCTAATGCAGTTCACTTAGGCACCTTCAGTGTTCTGACAGGATATTTGGCTGGTAGCTTTTTGACGACACGGGGGCATGATCGCC
>NZ_JAMYOM010000028.1:0-91331 GCF_040319805.1 Mesorhizobium sp. M0848
ACTGCCTACTGCCTACTGCCTACTGCCTACTGCCTACTGCCTACTGCCTACTGCCTACTGCCTACTGCCTACTGCCTACTGCCTAGCCCAAATCACGGAGCACCATTATGAGCACCATTGCCTTCATCGGCCTAGGGAACATGGGTAATCCGATGGCCGCTAACCTGGTCAAGGCGGGGCATGCGGTGAATGGTTTCGACCTTGTGCCGGAAAGCCTCACCGTCGCCCGAGAGCATGGCGTGACTGTGATGGCCAATGCCGTTGCCGCAGCGAAGGATGCCGATGTGGTGATTACGATGCTTCCCGCTGGCAAGCATGTGCTCTCCGTCTACGAAGACATCGCGCCCAAGGCGAAAAAGGGGGCGCTGTTCATCGATTCCTCCACCATCGATGTGGAGTCGGCGCGCAAGGTGCACGCCATAGCCGCCAAACACGGCCTGCTATCCATCGATGCGCCCGTCTCAGGCGGCACCGGCGGTGCCGCAGCCGGCACGCTGACCTTCATGGCCGGAGGCTCCGATGACGCCTTTGCAACCGCGGAGCCGATCCTGAAGCCGATGGCCGGCCGCATCGTCCATTGCGGCGGCGACGGCGCCGGCCAGGCGGCAAAGATCTGCAACAACATGATCCTCGGCATTTCGATGATCGGTGTCGCCGAAGCCTTCGTGCTGGCGGAAAAGCTCGGCCTGTCACACCAGGCGCTGTTCGACGTCGCCTCAACCTCGTCGGGGCAATGCTGGTCCTTGACCACCTATTGCCCGGTGCCCGGCCCGGTGCCGACTTCGCCCGCAAACAGGGACTACAACCCAGGATTTGCAGCAGCACTGATGCTGAAAGACCTGAAATTGTCCCAGGAAGCCGCGCAAAGTGCGGGTGCTGTAACGCCGCTTGGTGCCGAAGCAGCCCAGCTCTATGCCTTGTTCAACGCCCAGGGACATGGCGGCGTCGATTTCTCCGGCATAATTAATTTTCTCAGGGGTAACCCGGCGTAACCCTTGGATTTGGCGGGTTTTTCCGGTTTCCTTCGGTGGAAAAAATGCAAATTTAGATTTGCTTAAGCTCTCGATAACTCCGCGGTAACGATGTCCCTATAAAACGGACTGCGAGGCGGACATATCTCATCCGCCCGGCGCTCCGGATCAGGTCTCGCGTACCGGAGCCCGTAAGTTTCGACAAGTGCCATAAGTTTCGCAAAGTGTTTGCGTAGCGAAGCGCCATGCGTATCTGGCAAAGCCGCGTTCCTGATGGAGCGCGGTTTTTGCGTTTTGCCCTGCAGCACGTTTTGAGACATCGATAACCCGGAAACTGTACTCCGGGATGCCTCACATGCGCCCGCGGGCGCCTTCCGGATCATAGGGCGAGTCCGCGATCACCTTGGCCGCGCGGCGCTCGCCGAGGATGGACACCTCGAGCTCGATACCGGGCGACACAAGTTCCAGGGGCAACAGCGCAAGTGCGATGTCGTGACCGAAAGTGTAGGAGTAGCCCGCAGAGGTGATGTGGCCGACGAGCTCGCCTTCGCGGTAGACGCCCTCGAAGGCGAACGCGCTCGCACCGTCCGTATCGATCGACAGCGTGGCGATCCGGCGTGCCGCCCCCTGCTTCTGTTTTGCGACCAGTGCCGCGCGGCCGATGAAGTCCCCTTTGTCGAGGCTCATGAATCGGTCGAGGCCGCTCTCCCAGGCCGACAGTTCGAGATTCATGTCGCGATACATGGCGCGGTAGGATTTATCGAGACGAAGCGATTCCAGCGCTTGAAGTCCGACCAGCCTCAGTCCGTGCGCCTCCCCCGAGGCCAGGAGCGCATCCAGCAAATGCCGCTGATAGCAGAGCGGATGATAGAGCTCCCATCCCAATTCGCCCGAATAGTTGACGCGCAGCAGTCGCACGTCGCTGGCCATGCCGACAGTGCCGGACTGCACGCTGAACCAGGGGAAGGCCTCGTTGGAGAGATCTATTTCCGTCAGCGGCTGCAATATGTCGCGCGCCTTCGGCCCAACCACCGTGAAGCTGCCGCGATCCTCCGTGACGTTGCGCAGATGCACGCTGCCGTCCTTCGGCAACAGCCGGCGGAGATCGTCAAGGTTACAGCGCTCTGCGCGCGGCGTCGATATGAGATAGAACAGGTCGCTCTGCAGCCGCGCCACCACATACTCGGCCTGCACGCCGCCGGCCGGCGTCAGGTGATGGGCAAGAGCGACGCGACCGGGACGCGGCAGTCTGTTGGCCAGGATTCCGTCGAGCCAGTCCCTTGCGCCCGGTCCGCTGACCTCGAACTTGGTCATTGGTGTCATCTCGACCAGGCCAGCGGTCTGGCGGACAGCCTGGACCTCCGCGGCGACGTGGTTCCCTTTGGGGGTCCAGCGCCAGCTGTAGACGTTGCGCGCTTCGACACCGGCAGGCGCAAACCAGCTCGGCATCTCCCAGCCGTTCAACACATCCCACACCGCGCCGAGCTGGCTTAGACGGTCATAGGAAGGGGCCGTTTTCTGCGGTCGTGCCGCCGGCATGTCCTGGCCTGGATAGTGCTGTGCGGCGTGGGTGCCCCAGGCTTCCCGGACCTTTGCCCGGGTCCAGTTCTTGTTGGCATATTGGCCGAACCGACGGGGATCCAGCTCCGCCGTGTCGATGCTGTTGCCACCCTCCACGATCCGTTCGGAGAGGTAGTAGCCAATCGCACCGCCCCAAAGGATGCCCCCCGGCACCCCTTCGGCGAGCCAGACATTCTCCAGGCCCCACGCCTGCCCCATCAGCGGCAGTTCATCGGCCGTCATCTGGAAAGGCCCTCGCACATTCCGCTTGATGCCGGCGCGGCCTAGTGCGGGGACCAGTTCGGTCGCGCGCTCCCAGTTCCAGGAAACGGCGTCGAAATCTTCATCGAGCAGATCGGCGCCGAACCATTCCGGGACGCCGTTTTCGGCGAACAGCTTGAGCTGCTCGGTACGCTCATAGGGGCCGAACATCAGCCCGTCCCCCTCTTCGCGCAGATAGCCCTCGTAACCCTCGTCCCTGAGGATCGGCATCTCCGGAAGACCAAGCCGTTTGCGTTCCACCACCTCGGGAACCGACTCGGTGATCCAGTACTGATGCAGGATCGGGATCGCGGGAATGTCCAGGCCCAGCATGGCGCCTGTCTGGCGTGCGTAATTGCCGGTCGCAAGGATGACATGTTCGCAAACGATGTCACCGCGCGAGGTCTTGACCCTCCACTCGCCGCTCGGCATCCGCTCGAAACCCACGACCTCGGTATCAAGATGGATCTTCGCGCCGAGGTCGCGTGCACCCTTGGCCATGGCCTGGGTGACATCGGCGGGTGCAATGTGGCCGTCATCGGGATGGTAGAGGGCGCCCAGCATGCTGTTGTTGTCGAGCAGCGGCCAGATCTCTCGCGCCTCCGCGGGCGATACGATCCGGGCCCGCACACCCTGGACCTCGGCAACGTCCATGTAGCTTCTGTACTCGTCCAGCCTGTCGCGCGTGTTGGCAATGCGCAGCTGGCCGCATTTGTGCCAGCCGACGTTCTGGCCCGTCTCCGCCTCCAGCCCCTCATAGATTTCGATCGACCTGGCGATCATGCGGCCGACATTGCGGCTGCGCGCGTAAGAGGGGATGAGCCCCGCGGCATGCCATGTCGACCCGGCCGTAAGCTGCGTTCGCTCCAACAATGCCACATCGGTCCAGCCGCGCTTTGCCAGGCCGTAGAGAATGCCGGCACCCACACAGCCGCCACCGACCACGACCGCACGAAAGGAACTCACCATATGCGCGTGCCCTTGTATGAAATTGCCACCGGCCCACATGAACGCATGCGCATACTGTCAGACAGCATCCGGCTTTTCAGCATATTTCCTTGTCTGGAACGCAGCAGTGGTGACCCGATTGTTGGGCCACAAAGCCGACCGAACTGTCAGCCTTCGCGCCCGTGTTTAGGCTGCTTTTTTTGCGTTTTGCCCAGCTATATTCCGATTGCAGCATTCGGGATCGGGACATGATCTTCGTTGATCAGCACGATCGGCGCATTGGTTCCCTCGACCCTGACGACCAGCAGGCGCAAGCTCCATGTGCCGGCTGTCCGGACAGCGGTCGAATAGGCCGTGCCCTTGCCCTTGGCGCCGTGGACCGGAATGCCGAACTGGGCGTCGCCGGCCCCATTTGCATTGACGTTGAGATGGCCGCCGACCCAGAAACTGTCGGTCAAATCATCACCCAACGCCGCCTTGACGCGGTCGTCGGCGCGAAGCCTGTCCATCGTCATGTGATAGGCATCGCTGCCTTTCAGGACGTAGGGAATGCTGCCCACCATCGTCGCGCAGCCGCCAATCCCGACAACCCAGACGGCAAGGCCGGCGATTGCCCAGTTGCGCTGCGTCTTGCGAAACTGTTCCGCGTCACGCCAGGCGCGGTTCTGCCAAGCCCAGCGGCTGCCGCGCGCGCCCAGGACGATGATCATGATGATGTTGACGACAGGGATCAGCGCCAGCAACGCGATGAAAGTGCTGTTGCCGATGCCCCAGATCCAGTTGAGGAAGAAGGCGCCCCAGTTCCAGCGGTCGAGTTCGGCTGGAATTTCAGCCGGCTGGTTGAGCGGTTGTCCGGCCATCGTGTCCCCCATCGGTGACGTACCGACTGATTCTAGCGCATGCGCCCGTCAATGCGCAAAATCAAAGTTCTGCAACTTCTGTCAGGTCTTGTTGGACAGCCGGCGAAAATTCGCTTTCACGGCACGGCTTGCCGGCTTCAGCGCGGCGCTG
Source organism: Mesorhizobium sp. M0848 (assembly GCF_040319805.1). NCBI lineage: Bacteria > Pseudomonadati > Pseudomonadota > Alphaproteobacteria > Hyphomicrobiales > Phyllobacteriaceae > Mesorhizobium > Mesorhizobium sp. M0848. The sequence goes on from NZ_JAMYOM010000028.1 coordinate 4,752, forward strand.
ATCGAGCGCTCCGCCGCGACCCCGTTGAACAGCGACGGCGTGCGGCCGGAAAAGATTTCCGGCCAGAACCGCGATGCCGATTGCAGGAAGGACATTTGCGCCGCAAACACGCCTTCGGCCATAGCGGCGGTCTTCTCGTTTACCGCACGCGCGGTCTCCGTGCTCCATGGCTGGCTGCTCCCGCCATCCATGGTCATCAACGGCAGCCGCATCATCGCCACCAGCGGCGCCAGCATCAGGTCGCCGCCGATGCTGGCCGCTTCTTGCGTCCGTCGGCTCTTGCCGGTCTTTCTCATGGAAACAAAACCCCTTGTCGCGGCCGAATCAGCCGCAGCCCCACACACTACGCGCTTGTGGTGGAATTCGTTCGCTCCCCGCGTCAGCATGGCCTCAAGGCTGGGCGCTCCCGCCGAGGAGCGCCCAGCCGAGGGGTCGAGTTCTACCGCTTGCGCAGATCGGCTTGCGCCAGATCCAGCGCCTTCGAGATGCGATCGCAGGCCATATCGATCGTATCGCGGGTCCAGATCAGCGGCGGCGACAGGATCATCGTGTCGCCGGTAGCGCGCAGCATCATGCCGTGCGCGATGGCATGATCGCGCACGGTCACCGCCGCACTTCCAGCCGGCAGGAACCGCTCCTTGGTCGCCTTGTCCTTGACGATCTCGATCGCGCCCATCAGTCCGATCGAACGCACCTCGCCGACCAGATCATGTCCGGCAATGCGCTCCTGCAACGCCTTGGCGAAATAAGGACCGGTGTCGTTCCTGACGCGGTCGACCAGCCCTTCGCGCTCGATGATCTCGAGGTTCTTCAGCGCCACGGCGCAGGCCACCGGGTGGCCGGAATAGGTGTAGCCATGGTTGAACTCGCCGCCCTTCTCGACCAGCGTCGAGGCGATGCGGTCGCCAACCAGCAATGCCGACAGCGGTTGATAGCCCGAGGTCAGAGCCTTGGCGGTGGTGATCGTGTCGGGCTCGATGCCGAGCGTCTGGGCGGCGAACCATTCGCCGGTGCGGCCATAACCGGTGATGACTTCGTCCAGCATCAACAGGACATCGTATTTGCGGCAGATGCGCTGCACTTCCGGCCAGTAGCTTGCCGGCGGTATCTTCACGCCGCCCGCCCCCATGACCGGCTCGCCGATAAACGCGGCAACCTTGTCGGCGCCGGCTTCGAGGATCGCCTCCTCGACAGCCCCGGCCGCGCGCAGGCCGAAATCATGATCGCTCTCGCCAGGCAGCGCCAGTTCATAGGCGTAGGGCATCATCACATGGACGATGTTGGGCACCGCACCGTTGAGCTGCTTGTGCATACCATCCATGCCACCGAGCGAGGTGCCGGCAACGGTCGAGCCGTGATAGGCCATCTTGCGCGAGATGATGCGGTTCTTCTCCGGCTGGCCTTCCAGCACCCAATAGTGGCGCACGAGGCGCAGGGCCGTGTCGTTGGCCTCCGAGCCCGACGAGCCATAGAACACCTGGTTGACGTGCTTCGGCGCGATCTCCGCCAGCTTCTTGGACAGCAGCACTGGCGTCGGCGTCGAGCATTTGAAGAAGGAGTTGTAATAAGGCAGTTCCTTCATCTGGGCATAGGCGGCGTCGGCCAGCTCGTCACGGCCATAGCCGATGTTGACGCACCACAGCCCGGCCATGCCGTCGAGGATTTCAGCCCCTTCGGAATCGTAGATGAAAGGGCCGTTGGCATGGGTGATGATGCGCGACCCGGCCCCGCGCATTTCCTTGTGGTCGGTGAACGGATGCAGATGATGCGCGGCGTCGATCTGCTGAAGCTGCTTCAGCGAATAATTCTGATAGGTCATGTCTGATCTTTCCTCTGGATTCTATCCGGCAAGCCGGGGCGAATGCTTCAGAGGCAGAGAGGTGGCGAATAGCCGATGCGGGCGCACAGCCGCAAAAGCTCGGCGCGCAGCGTACGCGGTGACGGCGTCACCGCGACCCGCAATGCGCGAGCCTCAAATGCGTCAATCAACATCCTGACGAGAGCCATGGAAGCCATCTTAGAGCAAAGGCTGGTCGAGGAGAACCACCCTTTGCTTGGCCCATAACGGAATGAGTCTAGGCCTTGGCTGTCAGCGCCCTCTGCAGGAAGACATATTTCATCGCCGTCTGCGCCGCCTGCGGCCGGCGGTCGCCACGCCCGCCATGGCCGCCCTCGGTCTCCTCGAAGAACAGCGTCCTGGCATGGCCGGCTTCCTGCAGGCGGGCGGCCATCTTGCGCGCATGGCCGGGATGGACCCGATCGTCAGCGGTCGATGTGGTCAGCAGCACCGGCGGATAGGCGGCAGCGGCGTCGACATGCTGGTAGGGCGAGTAGGCTGAAAGCCACTTCGCGTCTTCGGGTTTCGACGGATCGCCGTATTCGGCCATCCACGAGGCGCCGGGCGGCAATTCGGCGTAACGCAGCATGTCGAGCAGCGGCACCTCGATAATGACGGCGCCGAAAAGCTCGGGATGCTGCGTCAAGGAAACGCCGGTCAGCAAGCCGCCATTCGAACCACCCTGGATGCCGAGTGAGCTTGCTGTCGCGATGCCGCGCTTGACGACGTCCTGCGCGACCGCTGCGAAATCATCGAATCCGTTTTGGCGATTGCCCTTGAGCGCCGCTTGATGCCAGGCCGGGCCGAACTCGCCGCCGCCACGGATGCAGGCCTGCACATAGGCATTGCCCTTTTCCAGCCATAGCCTGCCGCGCACGCCGGCATAGCCGGGCAGCAGCGGCACTTCGAAACCGCCATAGCCGTAAAGCAGCGTCGGCACCGGCCCCTTCTGATCGCGCCGCCTGACGACGAAATAAGGGATCATCGTGCCGTCCTTGGAGCGCGCCTCGAACTGTTCCGAGATCAGCGGCGAGGCATCGAAACGCGCCGGCTGCGACTTCACGGTTTCTAGCGTCTCGCCATTGTCGTCAGACCAGATGATCGAACTCGGCGTCAGGAAATCGGTGAAGGAGAAGGACACGCTCGAGCCGAACTGCTCGGCATGGCTGATGCCGACATTGCCATTTTCGGGCAGCGCCACCGGTTTCAGCGACCAGTTGCCATCCTTGCGCTCGCAGACGACGACCTTGCCGCGCACATTGTCCATCAGGCTGATGAACAGCCGGTCCCGCGTGCGGGCAACGCCGGCTATGGAAACGCGATATGCCGGCTCGAACAAGGTTTCGACAGGTCCGAGCGCGCCGATCTTGACCCAGTGCGCGAGATCCAGCGAATAGAGGCCGTCGGGCTTGCAAACCGTGCCGTCGGGCGCCGTCCATGGACTGCGTACGCCGAACACGAGCTGATCCCTGAATATTGCCGTATCGGTCATGTCGTCCGGTAGCGGCAGTTGTTTGTTTTCGCCGGAAGGCAGCCGAAGGAAGATGTGCGAAGCGAAGAAATTCAGCGTTCGAGCCAGGACCAGATAACGTCTGTCACCGTCGTACTCGACAGCGGCACCAACGGCGAGATCCTCTTTCTGCGCCTCGAAGATCGGCGTCGCGTCTTCCAGCTTGGTACCGCGCTTCCACAGCTTTATGACTCGCGGATAGCCGGACTCGGTCTTGTCGGCCTCGTCGAAAGCGGCCGAAACAATCACGGTGTCCTTATCCAGCCAGCTGAAGCCCGACTTGGAAGCGGGTGCACGAAACCCACCCTCGACAAACGACTTGGTCGCGATGTCGAATTCGCGCATCTCGCTGGCGTCGCCGCCATCCGGCGACATACTCACCAGGCAACGGTTGAAGTCCGGATAGAGTCGGCTTGCGCCGCCAAAAACCCATTTTACCCCCTCCTTCGCCGCAAGCTGGTCGAAGTCGATGATCGTTTCCCAGTCGGGCTTCTCGGTCTTGTAGGAAGCGACGGTCGTGCGGCGCCAGAGGCCGAGCACATTGGTCTTGTCCTGCCAGAAATTGTAGACATGGCCGGCTTTTGCCGCGCCGACCGCGATGTTGTCCTCGGCCGTCATCAGGTCGAGCGCGGTCTGGAACGACGCCTGATAGGACGGATCGCCCTGCAATTCGCCAACCGTGACCTCGTTCTGGCGATGTACCCAGTCCAGTGACTGCTTGGCCGTCCTGTCCTCCAGCCAGAGGAAGGGATCGTCGGTCGAGGGGGTGGAATTCGGCGTCTGGGTGGCAGGCTTGGTCATGAGGTCTCCGATAAACGCGTTGCTTTGAAAAGGCCAACGCCGACAGGCTGTATCGATATTCTCAGCGCACGATTGAGGCTTTCCGCCGACCAGCGAGGCTAGCAATAGCCAGCGCCAGGCACAGCAGCCCAAGCGTGATCGGCAGCCCGCCGGCACCCAGAATATCCATGGCGCCGCCCGCCAGCGGCGGCACGGCGATACCGCCGACGCCCCACATCAAGGAAAAGGCCGCGTTACCGGCAACCAGTGCGGAGCCGGTGAAGCGTTCGCCGAGCTCGATGATCGACATCGTGTAGATGCCGTAGGAAACCGCGCCCCAGATAAAGACCATTGGCCAGATGAGCGGCGACTCGATGAGAAGCGGAAGCAGGACGCAGCCGAGCACCGTGATCGCGACGCAGGCGAGCCGTACCAGGAGCGCGGAAAGCCTTTCCGCCAAAAGGCCGAGCGGCACCTGCATGGCGATGTTGCCGGCAATCATCACCGACAGCAGCGCCGACATGCGGGTTTCGGTGATGCCGTGATGGGTGCCATAGACCGGCAGCAACGCCAGCGCGCCCTGTTCGAAGCCGGCGGCGACTATGACGGCAAACAAAATCAGCCACGCCAGCGGCACGAAACCCAGGACGGAAACCTGATGCCCGGCCTCGTCGACCTTGGGCAAACGCGGCAGCACCAAGCCCAGGCAGATGCCGCACAGCACGAAGGCGGAGATACCGACGAGGAAGGGCGGCCAGCCCTCGGTGCCGACTGCAAGCAGGCACAGTGGCCCGGCCGCGAAACCGGCCGAGATGATCGTCGAATAGACACCCATGACGCGCCCTCGCCGGGCCGGCGGCGCCAGCGCGATGACCCAGATCTCGCTCAGCACATAGAGCGGGTTGCTCACCACACCGATCAGGAAGCGCAGGGGAAACCACAAATAGACATTTTGCGTCCAGCCGATCAGCGCCAGCACGACAGCCGAAAGGGCCGCACAGGTAAGCGCCGTGCGCCCTGCCCCGAACCGCCGCGCCAGCGCCGGGATCAATGGCGACGACAGGATGAAACCGATCGGCGTCATGGCCGCCGACAAGCCGATCATCGCTGGCGAAACGCCCTGGCGCTGCAGGATGAAACTCAGCAGCGGATAGGACAACCCTTGCGCGACGGCGAACACCGAGACGGTCGCGATCACACCGGTGATGCCAGCCCATTGCATCGTCTCGTCCTTGTTCGATTCAACCAAATTCATGTGCGCACCGCTATCGAGGCTGCAGGATTAGCGATTGAGCAACGTGGTGGTAAGCCCCTGGCAGGCGAAAACAGTTTGCTCCAGACAATGCCTGTCAGGAGGCTGGGCCTGTCAGGAGGCTGGGCCTGTCAGGAGGCTGGGCCTGTCAGGAGATTGGGCTTGTCAGGAAGCTCGGCGCACGGACGACCGATACAGCGCGAACATCACCAGCACCGCGTCGAGGCCGGCGATCACGACCGGCAGCCCGAGCGGGCCGATGCCTTGCATGAGCAGGCCGGCACCGGGTGGGCCGACGATGCCACCGACGCCCCACATCAGTGCAAAGGCAGCGTTGCCGGCGACCAGCACAGAGCCCTTGAACCGGCTGCCGAGTTCGACCAATGCCATGGTGTAGACGCCGTAACCGACCGCGCCCATCACCAGCAGCACGACCCAGATCAACGGCGTTGCGATCAGCAGAGGCAGCAAAAGCGCGCAAACGGTTGTTGCCAGCGCGCAGACGATGATCATGGCGCGTGCTCCAAAACGCTCCGCCAGAAGACCGAGTGGTATCTGCAGCAGGATGTTTCCGAGGGAAAGCGCCATCACCAGCGAGGCCAGAACGGCTTCGGCCAGGCCGTAGCTGGCGCCGAAGACCGGGACCAGCGCATAGGTGCTCTGCTGGACCGCCGCCGAGACAAGCACGGCAAGCAGCAGCGCCGGCGCCATCCTGGCAAAGCCGACGAGGCCGCTGGCAGGCTGGCCGTCATCCTCGAAACCGGTGAGCTTAGACGAGACCGCGTGCAGGATCACCGCGCAGAGCGCGAAACCGGCGACGCCGACCATGAAGGGCGCCCAGCCCGACGTACCGAGCAGGGTCAGCGCGAATGGTCCGGCGGCGTAACCGGCGCCCATCAGCGTGTTGAACACGCCCATCACCCTGCCGCGCCGCGATGGCGGCGCCAGCGACAGTGCCCACACCTCGCCGAGAATGTAGAGCGGGTTGATGACGACGCCGATGATAAAGCGGATGACGAACCAAGCCACCCAGTCCTGCAGATAGCCGATGCCCAGGAAGCAGAGCGCGCCGATCAGCGAGCAGCCGACCGCCAGGTTGCGCCCACCGACCAGCCGCACCGCGGCCGGCACGAAGGAAGCCGAAAGGATCAGCCCGAGCGGCATCATCGCCGCCGACAAGCCGATCAGCGCCGGCGACATGCCCTGTTTCTGCATCAGCAGCGTGAACAGCGGCGAGCTCAACCCCTGCGCAGCGCCGAACATGGCAAGTGCCGCGGTGACGCCGGCAAGCGCTGCCCATTGCGTTCCTGCTTCGCCTTCGCTCGAGCCGGTCGCGACCATGCTGCCATCCAAATGAACTGCTGGCCATCCGGCCGGCAAGCCGAGTAGCTATCGGTTCGATCCCGGGAAAGGAAGGGCCGGCCGCCGAAATCCGCTTAAGCCAACGAGGCGGCGGGATCAGGCCGATGTCGTGGCCGCGCAACTGCCGTTCCGGCATGTCGCTTCCCTCGCCCTAGTGGTCGCCGCCTCCGCAATGGCTGGGCAGCCGCCGGTCCATTATGCCGCCCGCTATCGCATCCTACGAGGACCATCATGACCGCCGCCCTACAACCCTTGGAACCGGCATTGGCCACTGACCGCGCCCGTCGCGGCGGCCGCGCCGGAAAGCGCGCCGGCGGCTCGGCCGCGTTCGAGCAGCCGGCTTTTCGCCAGCTGAAGAACCCGCTGGCGCCAACCAGGCTGGTCTCCGACGACGAGCTGGAATCGATCCACCTCGCTTCCCTGCGCGTGCTGCGGGAAATCGGCGTCGACGTGCTGCACGACGAGGCCCGCAGCATCATGAAGGCGCATGGCGCCGATGTGCGCGACGGCAGCGAACGGGTGCGCTTCGACAGCGACATGATCCTGGAACTGGTGTCGCACTGCCCGTCGGAGTTCACCATCCATGCCCGCAATCCCGCTCACAATGTGCGCTTTGGCGGCAACAATGTGATCATCTCGATGATGGCGTCGGCGCCCAATTGCTCCGACATCGATCGCGGCCGCCGGCCCGGCAACCAGCAGGACTACCGCAACTTCCTCAAGCTTGCGCAGATGCACAACATCCTGAACTGCACGGGCGGCTACCCGGTCGAGCCGACCGATATCCATCCGTCCGTCCGCCACCTCGAATGTATCCGCGATCTCAGCGTGCTGACCGACAAGGTGTTCCACATCTATTCGCTCGGCAAGGAGCGCAATGTCGACGGCATCGAGATCGCCAGGATCGCGCGCGGCATCAGCCACGAGCAGATGCTGGAAGAGCCGTCCGTCTTCACCATCATCAACACCAATTCGCCGCTCAAGCTCGATGTGCCGATGATGGAAGGCATCATCCAGATGTCGAGCAAGGGCCAGGTCGTCGTCGTCACGCCGTTCACCCTGTCGGGGGCCATGGCGCCTGTCACCATCGCCGGCGCACTGGTGCAGCAGAACGCCGAGGCGCTTGCCGGCATCGCCTTCGCCCAGATGGTGCGCAAGGGCGCGCCCGTCGGCTATGGCGGCTTCACCTCCAATGTCGACATGAAGTCCGGTTCGCCGGCGTTCGGCACGCCGGAATACATGAAGGCGCAGCTTGTCGGCGGCCAGCTTGCCCGCCGCTACAACATCCCCTACCGCACCTCCAACACTTGCGCCGCCAACACGGTCGACGCGCAGGCGGCTTATGAAAGCGTGTTCTCGCTGTGGGGCGCCATCCAGGGCGGCGGCAATCTGATGATGCATGCCGCCGGCTGGCTCGAGGGCGGCCTGCGCTGCTCCTACGAGAAGACCATTCTGGACATCGACCTGCTGCAGATGGTCGCCGAATTCCTGACCCCTCTCGATCTTTCCGAAGAGGCACTCGGCTTCGACGCCATCCAGTCGGTCGGTCCTGGCGGCCATTTCTTCGGCACCCAGCACACGCAGGACCGCTACAAGACCGCCTTCTACTCGCCGATCCTCTCCGACTGGCGCAATTACGAGACCTGGGCGGAAGCCGGCTCGCCGACGGCGCTCGAAAAGGCCAACAAGGTCTGGAAGGAGCGGCTGGCGTCCTATGAGGAGCCTTACATGGACCCGGCCATCCGCGAGGAACTCAACGCCTTCGTCGCCAAGCGGCGGTCCGAAGGCGGCGCGCCGACCGATTTTTGATCGGCCGTGTTGTTGATGAACAGTCGACCCCCACTCCGTCGAGCTGCGCTCGACACCTCTCCTCCAATCGACGGCGGAGAGGGAAGGCGCGAGCTTATGCCGGCTGGCGCCCTTCCTCTCCCCCCGGAGGGGTCATCCGATTCAATCTCTTCAAAAACGGACTTATCTAGATGAAATCTCACGTAAAAGCGGTTGTCATCGGCGGCGGCGTCGTCGGCTGCTCGGTTCTCTACCATCTGGCCAAGGCCGGCTGGACCGACATCATGCTGATCGAGCGCTCGGAGCTCACCTCCGGCTCGTCCTGGCATGCGGCGGGAGGCTTCCACACGCTGAACGGCGACCCCAACGTCGCCAAGCTGCAGGCCTATACGGTGCAGCTCTACAAGGAGATCGAGGAGATATCCGGCCAGTCCTGCTCGCTGCACCTGACCGGCGGCGTGATGATGGCTGATACGCCAGAGCGCATGGATTTCCTGCGGCTGGCCCACGCCAAGGGCCGCTATCTCGGCATGGACACAGAGCTGATCACCCCGTCCGAAGCCAAGGCGATGTTTCCGCTGATGGACGAGACCAATTTCGTCGGCGCCATGTGGGATCCGGTGGAAGGCCATCTCGATCCGTCGGGCACCACCATCGCCTACTCCAAGGCGGCAAAAAAACTCGGCGCCGAGATCGTGCTGCGCAACCGCGTTGTGGAACTGACACAGGAGGTCGACGGCACCTGGAACGTCGTCACCGAACAGGGCACGGTGAAGGCCGAGCATGTCGTCAACTGCGGCGGCCTGTGGGCGCGCGAGATCGGCCGCATGGTCGGCGTCGAGCTGCCGGTTCTGGCCATGGAGCACATGTATCTCTTGACCGAGCCGATGCCGGAGGTCGAGGAGTTCAACAAGTCGACCGGCCGCGAAATGATCGGCGTGCTCGACTTCAAGGGCGAGATCTACACCCGCCAGGAGCGCAACGGCATCCTGCTCGGCACCTATGAGAAGGCCTGCAAGCCGTGGTCGCCGGTCAACACGCCGTGGGATTTCGGCCATGAATTGCTGCCGCCCGACCTCGACCGCATCGCGCCGTCGCTGGAAATCGGCTTCAAGCATTTCCCCGGCATCGAGAAGGCCGGCATCAAGCAGATCATCAACGGCCCCTTCACCTTCGCGCTCGACGGCAACCCGCTGGTCGGCCCGGTGCAGGGCCTGACCAATTTTTGGTGCGCCTGCGCCGTGATGGCCGGCTTCAGCCAGGGCGGCGGCGTCGGCTTGGCGCTGTCGAACTGGATGGTCCATGGCGATCCCGGCTTCGACGTCTGGGGCATGGATGTCACCCGCTTCGGCGAATGGGCCGGCCTGCGCTACACCAACGCCAAGGTGCGCGAAAACTATTCGCGCCGCTTCTCCATCCGCTTCCCCAATGAGGAACTCCCGGCGGCACGCCCGGCGCAGACGACCCCGCTCTACGACACGATGCTGGCCAACAACGCCGTCATGGGCGACAGCTGGGGACTTGAGACACCGCTCTGGTTCGCACCTGAAGGCAAGGAACCCAGGGATATCGTCTCCTTCCACCGCTCCAACGATTTTGGGCCGATCGGCGAGGAAGTGCGCGCCACGCGTGAGCGTGTCGGTGTCACCGAGATCGCCAATTTTGCCAAATACGAAGTCTCGGGACCCGCGGCCGAGGATTTCCTCAACCGGCTGATGACCAACCGCATGCCGAAGACCCGCCGCATCGTGTTGACGCCGATGCTCAACGAATTTGGCAAGCTGATCGGCGACTTCACCATCGCCAAGGCGGCAGAAGACCGCTTCATGATCTGGGGCTCGTCGGCGGCGCAGAAATACCACATGCGCTGGTTCGAGAAGCACCTGCCGAAGGACGGAACGGTGCGCATCCACCGCTTCGACCAGACCCTGGTCGGCCTGTCGATCGCCGGGCCGAAATCACGGGACTTGCTGCAGAAACTGGTCGATGTCGACGTCTCGACAAAAGCCTTCCGCTTCATGGATTTCCGCGAGATGGCGGTCGGCGGGGCGCCCTGCATGGTCAACCGCATCACCTACACCGGCGACCTCGGCTATGAAATCTGGATGGCGCCGGCCTACGAGCGCCTGGTTTACAAAGCGATCAAGGACGCCGGCGAGGAATTCGGCCTTGTCGATTTCGGCATGCGCGCGCTGCTCTCCATGCGCCTCGAAAAGAATTTTCCGACCTGGTTCCGCGAGTTGCGGCCGATCTACGGCCCGTTCGAAGGGGCGATGGACCGCTTCATCAAACTGGAGAAGAACGACTTCATCGGCCGCGAGGCTGCCGCCAAGGAACAGGTCGAGGGTCCGAAGCTGCGCCGCGTCTCCTTCATCGTCGATGCCGCCGACGCCGACGTCATGGGCGACGAACCGATCTGGGCCAAGGTCAGCAAGGACTACGGCACGGTGGAAAAGCCGCATGGCTATGGCGCGCCACGCTTCGACAAGGGCGGCAAGGAAATACGCGGCTCCAAGGCTGCCGAAGGCGCGTCCGCCGTGCGCGGCATCGTCGACGGCGACTGGCGCGTGGTTGGCTGGGTCACGTCGGGCGGCTATGCGCATTATGTGCAGAAGTCGATGGCGCAAGGCTATGTGCCGGCGGCTCTTGCCGAGGACGAAAGCGCGGGCCTGTTCGAGATCGAGATCCTCGGACACCGCCGGCCGGCCCGCATCAACGTCGAAGCGCCTTTCGACCCGAGCGGCGAGAAGATGCGGACCTGAGGTTCGACCATGGACAGCGCGGGGCCGAAGGGCAGCTTTGGCCGCCATCGCAAGATCATGCCGTTCGAGCCAGGCTCGATCGAGGCCCTCCGCGACGCCTCCCGCCGGAAGGCGGCTTCGCTCAACCAGCATGTGCTGGGCTATGGCGCGCAGGCCGAAGCTGAATGGGCCGCGGCAGGCATTGCCGCGCCCGATCTGCCTGCCATGCGTCAATACCGGCTGGAGCGTATCCGCGCCGAGCTGAAGCGGCGCGGCTATGCCGGCGCCCTGCTCTACGACCCCGTCAACATCCGCTACGCCACCGACTCGACCAACATGCAGCTGTGGGTGGCGCACAACCCGACGCGGCATTGCTTTGTCGCCACCGACGGCCCGGTGGTGCTGTTCGACTATTTTTCCTGCGAGCACCTGTCCGATCATTCCGGCGTCGTCGACGAGGTGCGGCCGGCGGTGTCGTGGATGTACCTCTATAGCGGCGAGTTGACCGAGCAAAAAGTCCGCCGCTGGGCCGCCGGGATCGCCGATCTGGTGAAAGAGCATGGCGGCGGCAACAGCCGCATCGCCGTCGATCACATCAACCCGGAAGGCGTCGAGGAACTGGCGCGGCTTGGTATCTCCATCGGCAATGGCGAAGCGGTGATGGAAAATGCGCGGCTGATCAAGTCGCCTGACGAAATCCTCGCCATGCGCCGCGCCATCGTCGCCTGCGAGGCGGCGATGGGCGAAATGGAACAGGCGCTGAAGCCTGGCATTTCCGAAAATGAGTTGTGGGCGGAACTGCATCGCGGCAACATCGCGCGCGGCGGCGAATGGATCGAGACCCGGCTGCTGACGTCAGGTCCGCGCACCAACCCATGGTTCCAGGAATGCTCGTCACGCAAGATTGTATCAGGCGACCTCGTCGCCTTCGACACCGACCTTATCGGCCCCTACGGCTTCTGCGCCGACCTGTCGCGGACATGGCTGTGCGGCGATGCAAAGCCGACCAATGAACAGCGCGACCTGTTCCGTATCGCCGCCGATCAGATCGAGCACAACACGGCACTGATGCAGCCGGGCATCTCGTTTCGCGACCTCGTCGAGCGCTCGGCCGTGCCACCGGGAGACTGCTTCCCGACGCGATACGGCGTGCTCTATCATGGCGTCGGCCTGGCCGACGAGTATCCGACACTACCGCATGCCAGCGACTGGACATCGGACACGCCGGACGGCGTGCTGGAACCGGGCATGGTGCTGTGCGTGGAAAGCTATATCGGCCGGCTTGGCGGGCGCGAAGGCGTCAAGATCGAGGAACAGATCCTGATTACCGAGACCGGCAACGAACAGCTCTCAACCTACCCGTTGGATGCGAGGCTGCTCGGCTAGCCCGGCAAGGGCCTCGCGCAACGCCCCAACCGTCTTTTCCGGTGTCACCGCGGCGGTGATGTAAGGCAGGCCTTTGCGCCGCCCGGTCCAGCCGATGACCACCACCTTTTTCGCCGCCGGCTCGAAACGCTGCGCCAGTGCCCAGCTCTCGCAGTCGATGGCCGCTATATCGGCCTTGCCCTCGGCAATTGCGACGATCGAGGAACGGTGCCCACCGCTTTCGCTGCGCGAGGCAAAGAGGTCAAGGCTCTCGCCCATCGCCTCCAGGTCGCGCGTCAAACCGAGGAACCCCGACATCGAATCGAGGCTGTTGAAGGTGAAGCGCTTGCCACGGATGCGATCGAGTGGGACCAGCGGGCTGCCGTCATTGGGCGAGGCAACCGACGGCGCGCCATCCGCCAGCATGACGATAGCGCTGGAATAGAGCTCGCCCTGCCCGCCTTCGTAGGCGTCGTAGCTTGGCTGGGCGACCACCTGCACATGCCTGGACAGGCCGAGTTCCATCGGCCCCCAGCAGGTCTGCGCGAACAGCAGCGCCGGGTGCAGCCACAGTCTGTGAAAATCGAGTTCGTCCGGCGGCAATGTCGCTGGATCGGGTGCGATCAATGCACCGGCAGCATCACGAATTCCGCCCGGCACCGGCGGCAGGTCACCATTGCGACGCGCGATGGTTTCCGGCGCGTCAATGCCCTTTCCCCGGAAAGCATCGCGCAGCAGCACCCATTGCGCGTCGACCTCGCCGCGCACTTCGGGCCAATCATACATCGGCAACGCCGCAACCAATTCACTCATGCCGATATCAAATCATCATGTCGGGAAAAAGGATCGCAAAAACGCGGCGTCCAATCAGAATTGGCCGACACGGACCCCCGGATAGGCCGGATTATTCCTTGGGCGGCTCGGCGGGAACCGGCGCACTGCCAAGCCCGCTGATGCTGCGCGCCCTGATGCGCGGCTTGAAGGCCCTGCCCGGCTCGGCTTGACGCCGCAGCACCGGGTGCACGATCGGCTCTTTTGCCTTGAAGGCGTAAGCCTTGATCAGCGCGAAATAGTTCGGATAGGCATAGCCATTGTTCATCCGCAGCCATTCCTCACGGCGGTCACGAAACAGCTTGGGTAGCTTGTACCAGGCCACGGTCGGGGTCTTGTGGTGGACGAAGTGCAGATTGTTGTTGAGGAACAGGAACGACAGCGGCGAACGCTCGACGATCACCGTGCGACCTTCCGGATGTTCCGACCATTGATGCTCGGCGAACGTGCGGATCGAGATCAGCGACTGGCCGAGCCAGACCGGCACGAGAATGTAAAGCCACAGCGGGATGCCGAAGCCGAACTGGACGATCGGCAGCACGACGGCAAGGCCGATCGCGTGCAGCAGCCACGCCTTGCGGATCGCCTTGTCGCCGGCGAACATCTGCTTGGCGTCGTCGATGAAGAAGCCGACGCAGGACAGCCACGGGCCGAGCACGAAGCGGCCGGCCATGGTGTTGTTGATCTTGAGCAGGAATTTCATCGTCGGCGGCAGCTCGTCATGCTGCCAGAGCGCCTGGTAATAACTCTCTGGATCGTCCAACGGGTCGGTCAGCCGCTCGTCGGCGTGGTGGCGCAGATGGATGGTCTTGAAGCGGCGGAATGGCCAGACCAGACCGATCGGCAGGAACACGAAGGCTTCGTTGACCCGTGCATTGCGTGTCGGATGCCCGTGCAGCACTTCGTGCATGATCGACGATTGCAGTGCGGCGGTCAAAGCCAGGATGGCGAGCGCCAGGACGGGGTAGGATGGCCAGAGCAGGAAACCGGTGGCGAGCCAAGTTGCGTAACAGAAAAAGGCGAGTACCACGGTCGGCCACTCGATGGCCGGTGCGCTGTGTCGCCTGATGCTCTTGCTCGTCATGCTATCGACCACTGTCCCTCAGTCGCCGGAAACCCCAATTGGCTCCTGACAGCATAGTGTCAGGAGAAATGATTCCACTCAACGAGACAAAGTGCACAAACTGTTGCGATTGCGCATTTTCGGCCGCACATGTTATACATTGTAAACAGACTTAGGGATTCATTTACGCCTGAGGCGCGCTCGGAAGCGATTCGGCGCAAATTTTTCCTCAATCGAGGTGGAGCCCGCACATGGACAAGCGCGACCTGTCGACGATCTTCCGCGAACGCCTGAAAATGCTCTTGACACGCTCCGACCTGAACCAGTCGGCCTTCGCGACCGCGGTCGGCATCGACCGCTCGGCGCTATCGCAGCTGCTGTCCGGCGCCTCGACCCGCCTGCCCCGCGCCGAAACGCTGCTCAACATCGCCGCCGAGTTCAAAGTGTCGCTGGACTGGCTACTCGGTCTCAGCCAGGACGAGGGCCTCACCGGCGAAATCCGCGAGAGCCTGGAGATCGAGGAGGCACCCGACGGCTTCGACCGCACCCTGCTGGCCAAATGGCATGCCGAGGCGGCCGGCACCAAGATCCGCTACGTGCCTGCCGGCATTCCCGATCTTCTGCGCACCGAAGCGCTGGTCGACTACGAAGCCGGCATCACCAACAAGAGCCGCCTGGCGCAGGCCGGAGAAACGCAATACCGCATCGACTACAACAGGCGCCCGGAAACCGACATGGAAGTCTGCATGCCGCGCCACACGCTGGAGATCTTCGCCCGCGGGCTGGGTGTCTGGGACCGTTTCCCCGAAGCCGACCGGCGCGCCCAGTTGCTGCACATGGCGACGCTGCTCGACGACCTCTACCCGACCTTCCGGCTGTTTCTCTATGATGGGCGGATGCGCTATTCGATCCCCTACACCATCTTCGGCCCCTATCGTGCCGCCATCTATGTCGGCGACATGTATCTGGTGCTCAACGCCACCCAGCCGATCCAGACGCTGATCCAGCATTTCGACAATCTGATCCGGGCTGCCGACATCAATGCGCACGAGGCGTCCGGCTTTGCGCACAGGCTGGCCGGCATGTCGTTCCCAACAGGCACTGTCTGATTTTCGGCAGCCAAGATCACCACCGCGCCATGGCTCAAGGCGCCGCATGGGCGAATCCGTCCTAGCTATTCATTGACTACACATAAAGACTTCTTTATATCCTTATCCGACTTCGAACATGAAAGCCAATCCGATGACGACCACCAACCCGATCGATGCGCTGCTGGCTGAAAAGGGCGTGCTGCTGGCCGATGGCGCCACCGGCACCAATCTATTCGCCATGGGTCTGGAGGCCGGCGAGGCGCCCGAACTGCTGAACGAGACGGCGCCCGACACCATCACCAGCCTGCACCAGAATTTCGTCGATGCCGGCGCAGACATCATCCTCACCAATTCGTTCGGCGGCACCCGTCACCGTTTGAAGCTTCACCATGCGCAGGACCGCGCGCATGCGCTGAACAAGCGCGCCGCGGAGCTTGCTCGTGCCGTCGCCGACAGAGCCGGCCGCAAGGTGATCGTCGCCGGTTCGGTCGGCCCGACCGGCGAATTGCTGGTGCCGCTGGGCGCCATGACCTATCACGAGGCGGTCGACGCCTTCGCCGAACAGATCGAGGGTCTCAAGGCCGGCGGCGCCGAAGTTGCCTGGATCGAGACGATGTCGGCTCCCGACGAGATCCGCGCCGCCGCCGAGGCGGCCATCCGCGTCGGCTTGCCCTACACCTACACCGGTTCCTTCGACACCGCCGGCCGCACCATGATGGGTCTGCTGCCGAAGGATATCCACGGCGTCACCGACGGGCTGTCGCAGGCGCCGCTCGGCGTTGGCGCCAATTGCGGCGTCGGCGCCTCCGACATCCTGGCCTCGCTGCTCGACATGACCGAGGCGAAGCCGGAAGCGACGGTGATCGTCAAGGGGAATTGCGGCATTCCCGAATTCCGCGGCACCGAGATCCATTATTCCGGCACACCCGAACTGATGGCCGACTATGTCAGGCTCGCCGTCGATGGCGGCGCCAAAATTATCGGCGGCTGCTGCGGCACCTCGTTCCAGCACCTCGCCGCCATGCGCAAGGCGCTCGACGCGCACACCAGGGCGGATCGTCCGACGGTTGCCGCGATCGTCGAACGCATCGGTCCGATGCGCAACAAGGTGGCGACGGAAAACACCGCCGAGACCAGCGAAGCCCGCCGCGAGCGCCGCCGCAGCCGGGCCTGACCCATCGGTTTTCGACTATTCGCTGTTGTCGGCGTAGCTCGACTGCGCCGACTTGAAGTCGACCACATTGTCGCCGCGCATCGTCATCAGCGCGCCTGAAGCGCTGGGGTCGGTGATCTGTTCCAGCATGATGCGGAACCGGTCGTTGGTCAGTGCCGACAGGGCGGTATGGCGCGCCTGCGCGACATCGTCACTGATACGCCTGGATTCCGATGATGGGGCCGATGAAACCGCCGAGGCGTCTGGCGCTGGGGGTATCGAGTTGGCGATAGTCCTGATCTGCAATTTCGGCTCCCTCAAGCCCAGTACACCTGTCCTGCGTAACAAGGAGAGGGTTGCCATCCAGTACCGGAAATGCCGCGCAATTTAACGACCCGGAAAATCCGCGAAAAAAGGCCGGCAAGATTTCCCTCGCCGGCCTGCCTCACCCGCCCGTAGGTCGGTTTCCCCTGTCAGAACGATCCCATCTGAAAGAAACCGGCCGTCATCACCACTACCGGTTACCGCCCAGCGCCGAGGCAAGGCGCACAAGTGAAAGGAACTCGGACCTGTACCCAAACGGGTCGGCTCCTCGAGCGGCAGTGGCGATCTCCATGATCTTGTCGTAGCCAAACTTCGCGGTCGCATCCTCGTCGCGCAGCTTCTGGCCGAAGGCGGCAACCGCGACGGAGAAGCGCTGATCGGCGCTGGCCTGGTCGAAGGACGAAATCTCGTTGGCCGAGGTCACCGGCGTGGTGATCAGCTTCGAGACGTCTTCATTCGGCAGCTTGTAGCGGATCTTGACGAAGGCATATTCGTCCGCGTTGGCGACGCCGCCATTGTCCACCGACGCCTGGCCGTAGCGCAGCGGATCGATCTGCTCGCCGCCGCTGCCCTTTGGCGTGATTTCATAGATCGCGGTAACGGAATGGCCCGAACCAATGTCGCCGGCATCGACGCGGTCATTGTTGAAATCCTCGCGGTTCAAGGCGCGGGTCTCGTAGCCGATCAGGCGATATTCCGAGACCTTGTTCGGGTTGAACTCGACCTGGATCTTCACGTCCTTTGCGATAGTGAACAACGTCGACGAAGCATCCTCGACCAGCACCTTTTCGGCCTCGGCCAGCGTATCGATATAGGCGGCGGTGCCGTTGCCGTTCTGCGCGATGGTCTGCATCATCTGGTCGTTCAGATTGCCGCGGCCGAAGCCGAACACCGACAGGAAGACACCGCTCTTGCGCTCGCTTTCGATCAGCCGCTTAAGGTCGTCGTCATCGGTCTGGCCGACATTGAAGTCGCCGTCGGTGGCGAGCATCACCCGGTTGACGCCGTCCTTGACGAAGGATTTTTGCGCCAGCCTGTAGGCTTCCTTGATGCCCGCCTCACCGGCCGTGCTGCCGCCGGGCGTCAGATTGTCGATGGCGCTGAGGATCTTGTCCTTTTCGGACGCCTTGGTCGGCTCCAGGACTGTGCCGGCGTCACCGGCATAGGTGACGATCGAAATGGTGTCGTCGGCCTTCAGCTTGCTGACCAGCAGCCGGAAGGCCGATTTGAGCAGCGGCAGCTTGTCCGGCTCGTCCATCGAGCCCGAGACATCGATCAGGAACACCAGATTGGCCTTCGGCTGCTCGGTCGGCTTGACGTCAAAACCCTTGATGGCGACATGCATCAGCCTGGTCTGCGTGTTCCACGGCGTCGGCATGACGCTGACGGTCGAGTTGAACGGCGTCGAGGCGGAGTCCGGCCCCTTCCAGTCATAGGGGAAGTAATTGATCATCTCCTCGACGCGAACAGTATCGGCTTGCGGCAGAGTGCCTTGCTTCAGCGAACTGCGCACGAAGGAATAGGAGGCCGTGTCGACGTCGATCGAGAAGGTCGAGACCGGGTCCTCGAGTGCCGCATGCACCGGATTGGTCTTGAAATCCTCGATACGGTCGCGATTTTCCTCCTGCGGCAGCATCTGGTCGGCCGGCGCCATGGCCGGCTGCTGCGGCGCCATCAGCTTCGACTCCGCCGCCATGCGGGCTCGCGAGGTGCTGGGTACACTTGCAGCGCCATCCAGTGCGAATTCACCTGTCGGTGCCGGTGGCGCAGGCTCGGCCAGCACACCGCGCTCCAGCGCATTTTGTTGTGCAGCGCCCCCAGCAACGGTCGATTCGGATTTCTGCGGCGAGGCCGGCGCCACAAGCGCATCGGTGGCGTCGCGGCTTTCCACATCGGCGTCCGCCTTCTTGTCCTTCTCCAACTCGCCGCGCTTCGGCTCGGCGGTCGTCGGCTTCACCGTCGTCGGCTTGTCGGCCAGCGTCTCGGTGATCTTCTCGTCGCCGCCGAATTTGGGCGGCTGTTCCCTCAGCAGATGGAAGGTGGCGTATCCGGCGATCGGCAGGGCGACGAGCCCGGCAAGAGCCGGCGTGGCAATGAGTTTCTTTTGCATGATCTCGCTCCAGAGCTTTTGTGCTCGCTCTGTGAGACGAAGCCCGCCAACCGATCCTTGGGAGACAGCAGAAATATTTTCCTGATCATAGGCGCGCAGGGCGGCCTCGAAGGCACGTGCCTTGGCATCCTTGGCGGGCGCCGGTGCTGCGATATCGCGCAGTCTGTTGAGTTCATTGTCGTCGACCATGGTCACACTTCCCCGGCCGCGCGCATCAGCGTCTTCAGCCGTTTCTTCGCTTCATGGATGTGCCAGGAAACCGTCGTCTCCGAGATCGCCATCGCCTCGGCGGCGGCCGCGTGGCTCAATCCTTCGCCATAGACCAAAAGCACGGCGTCGCGCTGCTTGTCCGGCAATTGCCGCACCGCGGCCCATAGCGCTTCGGCGGGGTCTTCCGGTTCGATCGACGCCTCGCCCGAGATCAGTGCATGGACGCCATAGGCCTCTGTCTTGACTGTCTCGCGGGCGGATTTGCGCATCATGTCGCGCGCGGCGTTCAGGGTCACGGAATAGAGCCATGTGGTGAAGGCGCCGCCGCCGCGATAGTCGCGGATCGCCTTGCCCAGCCTGACGCAGACTTCCTGGGCTATGTCTTCGGCATCGGCCTTCCTGCCGCACCAGCGATAGGCAGCGCGATAGACGAAGTCATAGTGCCTTTCCAGCAATGTGCTGAAGGCCCCCCTGTCTCCGCCCTTCGCCCGCCCGATCAGTTCGGCGTCGGAGGCTTCGCTCTCATCCAGCATCATCGCCATCATTTGCCTGTTGGACGAAGGCTAATGGCTAATCCTTGGGGCAATGGAAAGATTTTTTTGGAAACCGCCGGATCGTGACCGCCGGCACCCCGCTTGACACATCCATATCTCGGCGGTTATACGTCAATCAATAGCCACCGGGTTATCGATCCCAGATGAACAACGCTCACGATGTCCTCTTCAGAACGCTCTCCGATCCGACGCGTCGGGCAATCTTCGAGCGCCTGTGCCGGCAAGGCGAGCAGACGGTCGGCGCCCTGACGGCTCAGTCGGGGGTCTCGCAGCCGGCGGTGTCGAAGCATCTCGGCGTGCTCAGGCAGGCCGGGCTCGTGCGTGACCGCCATCAAGGACGGCAGACCCATTATAGCGCCCAGCTCGCAGCACTTTCCCCGCTGACCGACTGGACGAACCAGATGAACACGTTCTGGCAGAGCCGGTTCGACGACCTCGAAAATTTGCTCAAAAGAATGGACCAATGACCAACATCGCGACCGAAACGCGCTCCGTCATCGTCGAACGTGAGATCCCCTATCCGCCGGAAAAAATCTGGCGCGCGCTGACCCAGCCGCATCTCATCGAGGAATGGCTGATGAAGAACGACTTCAAGCCAGTCGTGGACCACCGTTTCAATCTGCGAAAGGAACCGCAGCCTGACGTGAGCATCGTTGTCGACTGTCAGGTAACAGCCGTCGAATTGAACAAGACACTATCCTACACGTGGCAGGCCTATGGCCTCGAGAGTGTCGTCACCTGGACTCTCATGCCGACCAGCACGGGCACCCGGTTGCGCATGGAACAATCCGGCTTCCGGCCGGATCAGGAGCAGGCGTATCGGGGCGCGACGAGCGGGTGGCGGCAGTACTTTACGAATCTGAGTCAGGTCCTGGCGCGGATAGATTGAAACCCGCCGGTGCGGATCGGTGGTTCGCGTCGGCTGTTTTGACAGGAGGAACTATTGGACTGGAACATGTGGGTTCGGCAAATTCATCGCTGGCTGTCGATCATCTTTACGCTGACCGTCATCACCAACTTCGCCACCATGGCATTCGGCCAGCCTCCCGCCTGGGTGGTCTACTCGCCGCTCCTGCCGCTCTTCCTGCTGCTGTTCAGCGGCCTGTACATGTTCGTGCTGCCCTATGCCGCCAAGGGCCGCGGCGCGCAGTGTGTCGGCGGATAGGAGTGGGGCAGAATGGCCAAGACGCAGCGGCAATCGACCAAGGCCAAGGCTGCGCCAGTGCTGCTCTCGGGCGGCAACCCGCAAATCGCCAAGGGCGATGGTGACGCCCCGGTGCAGGCCTATATCGCTGCGATGCCGGGTTGGAAGCGCGGCCTGGGCGAACGCCTCGACGCGCTCATCGAGCGCAACGTGCCGGACGTCCGCAAAGCCGTGCGATGGAACTCGCCCTTCTACGGCATCGAAGGCCAGGGCTGGTTCGTGTCGTTTCATGTCTTCACCCACTATTTGAAGGTGACCTTCTTCAGCGGCACGTCGTTGCGGCCGGTACCGCCTGGCGGCACGGCGAAGAGCAGGGATGTGCGCTGGATCGACATCCGCGAAGACCAGTTCGACGAGGCGGATGGCGGACTGGGTGAAACAGGCCGCCGCCCTGCCAGGCTGGATCCCGTAGCGGCCGCAACGACGACTGCGAGCAGAAATTCGAATTCTTTCCTGCCGAAAGGGCGGGGCCAAAGACGACAGAGGAAAAAGAGCCATGAAGATCAAGCTGACCAGCATGTATGTGGACAACCAGGAAAACGCACTGCGCTTCTACACCGACGTGCTGGGCTTCACCAAAAAGGCCGATTTCAGCAACGGGCCCTATCGCTGGCTGACCGTGGCCTCGGCTGAAGAGCCTGATGGAACCGAGCTGCAGCTCGCGCTCAACGACAACCCGGCCGCCAAGGCCTATCAGGAAGCCATTTTCAAGCAGGGTCAGCCCGCGATCATGTTCTTCACCGACGACGTCAAGAGCGATTATGAGCGCATCAAGGCGAAGGGCGGCGCGTTTATCAAGCCGCCGACCGAGGTGACCGGCTCGACCATCGCCCAGTTGAACGACAGCTGCGGCAACCTCGTTCAGATCACCCAGCTGGCGCGCTGGTAACGGGCGGCGGTTGAAACGCGTCGAGGCACAGGAGACACCCAATGACCCCCTCGCAACAGATCGACCAGCTGATCGCCGGCCTTACCGATTGGCGCGGCGAGACGCTCGCCGGCATCCGCAAGACCATCCTTGCAGCCGACCCGGACATCGTCGAGGAGTGGAAGTGGATGGGCAGCCCGGTATGGTGCCTCGACGGCAACATCGTGGTCGGCAACGCCCACAAGGACAAGGTGAAACTCACCTTTTCCCATGGTGCCAGCCTGCCGGACCCCGACAATCTGTTTAACAACGGTTTTGGCGGCAAGGTGTGGCGGGCAATCGATATCCTTGAGGGCGAAAAGCTCGACGAGGGCGCCCTGAAAGACCTCGTCCGTGCCGCCATCGATTACAACCAGGCCAAAAAGAAGAAGAAGGCGGCTGCTGGGACGAAGCCACGGACGTAAGTCTAGGCCGCCTGCCCCGCCACCCAGCCCGATGACCATGCCCACTGGAAATTATAGCCGCCCAGCCAACCCGTGACATCGACGACTTCGCCGATGAAAAACAGGCCCGGCACGGATTTCGCCTGCATCGTCTTCTGGTCCAGCCCGTTGGTGTCGACCCCGCCCAGCGTCACTTCGGCGGTGCGGTAGCCCTCCGAGCCGGCAGGCTTGATGCGCCAGTCATTGACTGCGGCAGTTATGGTTTTCATCTGGGCGTCGGAAAGATCGGCAAGGTTGCCGTCGATCCCGGTGCGCTCGGCGATCGACTGCGCAAGCCGCTTCGGCAGATGATTTGCCAGCACCGTCTGTACCGCTTGCCGCCCATTGCTTCGCTTGGCCACGCGGATGAGGTCCGCCACGTCAACTCCCGGCAGCATGGCGATGCGGATTTCATCGCCCTCGCGCCAATAGGACGAGATCTGCAGGATGGACGGTCCGCTGACGCCGCGATGCGTAAACAGCATCGCTTCGGAAAACCGCGTCTTGCCGCAGGCGACTTCCGCGTCGACGGCGTTGCCGGCCAGCGGCGCCAGCCGTTCGAGCGTGTTTGCGTCGAAGGTCAGCGGAACCAGCGCCGGCCGCGTTTCGACAACAGCAAGGCCGAACCGCTCGGCAAGCTCATAGCCGAAGCCGGTCGCCCCCATCTTGGGGATCGACTTGCCGCCGCAGGCCACGACCAGCGACTGGCAAGTGACCAAGCCTGTGGAGAGGGTGAGCGCAAACCCCTCCACGGTTTTGCGGACATCCTCAACGCTGGCCGAGAGCGCCAGCTCCACGCCCCTGCCCCGCATTTCCGAGACCAGCATGTCGATGATCTGGCGCGCGGAGCCATCGCAGAACAGCTGCCCAAGCGTCTTCTCGTGATAGGCAATGCGGTGGCGTTCGACGAGGGCGATGAAATCGCGCTGCGTGTGGCGGCTGAGCGCCGAAATGCAGAAATGCGGATTGCCCGACAGAAAATTCTTCGGGCTGGCATGGATGTTGGTGAAATTGCACCGGCCGCCGCCGGAGATGCGGATCTTCTCGCCAGGCGCAGCCGCATGATCGAGGATCAGCACCGAACGGCCGCGCTTGGCCGCCTCCACGGCGCACATCATTCCGGCGGCACCCGCGCCGATGATCACGACATCATAGGATTGCATCAGGCTATTCGTTTCCGCTCGACCCACTCACATGGGGCCGCGCCATTTGTGCTGCCTGATACCACTTTGGCCCGACAGTTTTCTAGCAATTCCGTCCCAGCAGCATGGTGATCTGGAGGGTGACGATTGTGGTGAACAGCCCGGGATCACTGAAAGCCCTCGCGGACAGCATTGCCCCATGAACCGATGCCATCAGCATCTGGGCCTCCTCCTCCGGCCGGTTGTTCAAGCGGAACAAGTCCTGCTCCATTCCAGCCCGCAGCACCGACGTAAGCCATCCCGCGAGATTTTGGAAATGGGCACGAACGCGTGATGCGACCTCTTCCGGCAGCATCTGCATCTCGCCGGCGAGTATCGCGCAGACGCAGAAGGACGGCGAGGCATCGCGAATGCATGTCCGCCAATAGTTCAGATAGGACTGAAGTTGTTCAGCAGGGCTTGAGAGTTCTCCCCGGAGAGATTCCAAGCCCGCTTCGGCCTGCCGCCTGTAACGATCCACCAGCACCGAAACCAGCTCGGCCTTCGTCGGAAAGTGATGGTGGATGCTCGCCTTCCGGATCCCGATGGCAGCCGAGATATCAGCATAGCTGAACCCGTTGTAGCCTCCCGCGACGATGAGGGATTGCGCGACATCGAGAATCTTTTCTGAGGTCGAAGCCATTGATTTCATGGCGCTGCCTACCTTCTGATAGGCAGATTGTCAAGGTCCCGTTTCTCACAGAGAGGTGTTCGAGCGTCGGGTTGATTCAAAGCAAATGCCTTCCTACTAGTAGGTAGAAATCACAACAAGGAACCTACTGATGCAAAGCCAATCGTCGATCCCATCCAACTGGTTGCGATCCTATTATTTCGGACGCGCCATATTTTCTATCGCCTGGGTTGCTGCCGCCATCCTATTCAACGGGCAACCCGGTCCCACCGCGCTTCTGCTCGTGATCTACCCCGCATGGGACGCCCTCGCCAATCTGGTTGACGCCAGGGTAAATGGCGGCCTGGAAGCCAACTCGTCCCAGGCATTGAACGTCGTGGTCAGCACGATAACGACGCTCGCCGTCATCGTGGCGGTCGCCAACAGCATGTATGCCGTTCTGGCCGTGTTTGGGGTTTGGGCGATCCTCTCGGGCCTGCTACAGCTGAACACGGGACTAAAGCGTTGGCGCTACCATGGCGCACAATGGCCGATGATCCTGAGTGGTGCGCAGTCGGCCCTCGCCGGGGGCTTCATGATCAGCCGATCCCTCGGCACGGCTGCGCCGACGATTCTGGACATCGCCCCTTATGCCGGGTTCGGCGCGTTTTACTTTCTGCTTTCCGCAATTTGGCTTGTCGTCGCAGCCTATCGCAAGGCAAACGCCTAGGCGCAGCCCGATCCGGCGGCGGCAAGGTGAACGATCATCTGCCGCCGTCGAAAGGGCAAGCATCGCTCACTCTTTGCCGCATGGGCTGCCGTTCTGGTTCAAAGACGCGTAGCGTCCTGCTCAGGGTCGACCGCTGACCTTAGATCAGCGTCTCGGCGAACAACGTCGTCAGCCGCTTCCAGTGGCGTTCGGCGCCGGCGGCATTGAAAACGCTATGATCGGGTACGCACCAGCCATGCGCCATCCCGGCATAGTTCTCGATGACATGATCGACTTCAGCGACCCGCAGCGCTTCGGCCAGCCGCGCCGACTGTTCCGGCGGGAAACTCCTGTCGACGCCGGATGTGCCGACATAGACGCGCCCCCTGATGGAGGCTGCCTTGCGATGCGGGCTGTCGGCGGCGTCGCTGGCCAGATTGCCGCCATGGAAGCTTGCGGCCGCTTTTATCCGTTCGGGATAGGTTGCAGCCGCATTCAATGATCGACCGCCGCCCATGCAATAGCCGACGGTGCCGATCGGCCCGGTAATGCCCTCGGCAGCAAGCGCATCGAGGAACGCATCGCTGTCGCTGATGGTCATGTCCTGCGTCGTGCCGGTGACCAGCGCCATCAGCGGGATTTTGGTCTTTTCCTCGGCGAAGGCGGTCTTGGCGTCGAACGGCCCGTAGGGCGCATTGCGGTAGAATAGGTCGGGCACCAGTACCGCATAGCCTTCATTCGCCAGCCGGTTGGCCATACTGTCGAGCGCCGGCCGCGGACCGAAGGCGTCCTGATAGAGAATGACGCCGGCCTTGGCAGGAGATGCGTTTGCCGAGCGGAAAAGCCCAGCATTGGCAACACCATCCCTGGTCTTGATTTGAAGGTCGTGTTTCGTCATCGCCCGCTCCGTTCGACTGATGCGCGATACATATCCGCGCGAGGCCATACGGCAAGGCATTCCCCGGGCATGGCAGTCAACATTTCGTGCAGGATTGCGTGACGCTATTGCTCGCCCTCGCGCACGGTCCGCGCGCCGACATGCAGCGCACGGCCGGCACCGAGCCCCATGATGGCTACGCCAAGCCCGAGCGCGACGAACAGGAACGCCGTCCCCGAAAAACTGCCGGTCCAATCGCGGATCAGGCCCACCAGCAGCGGGCCGAATGCCGCCAGTACATAGCCGACGCCTTGCGCCATGCCTGAAAGATGCGCGGCGACATGCGAATCCGGCGAACGCAGCACGATCAAGCTCATGGCAGCCGCGATCAGGCCCCCCTGCCCAATGCCTTGCAGGACCGCCCAGAACAGCACCGTCGAGGTCGGCGCAAAGAGAATGCCGAGCAGCGCGATCACCGCTATGGCAACGAGCGCCACATTGATGCCGCGCTGGTCCTTCAGCCGCATCGCAAAGGATGGCACGGCGAGGCACGTGATGACCTGCGCCATCACCGACACCGAAACCATCGCGCCGGCGGTGGCCGCGTCAAAGCCGCGCTCGCGCAGGATCGGCGCCAGCCAGCCGAAGATGCAATAGGCAAGTGCCGACTGCAGCCCCATGAACAGCGTCACCTGCCAAGCCAGGCGATCGCGCCAAAGCCCGACGACGTGAAAGCCGCGATGACTGACCTGCCGACGGCTGCCCAGCGCCTGCGGGATCCAGATCAGCAGCACGACCAGCGTCGGCACCGCCCAGGCAGCGAGC
Organism: Mesorhizobium sp. M0848; assembly: GCF_040319805.1. Classification (NCBI taxonomy): domain Bacteria; kingdom Pseudomonadati; phylum Pseudomonadota; class Alphaproteobacteria; order Hyphomicrobiales; family Phyllobacteriaceae; genus Mesorhizobium; species Mesorhizobium sp. M0848. The sequence goes on from NZ_JAMYOM010000028.1 coordinate 31,479, forward strand.
GCTCCCGACCATGAACCGGTGACAAAATGCTCGATCGGCAGCGTGAAGCCGGCAGCGGCAGCCGAGCCGGCGCAGAGCGCCATGGTGTAGAACCCGGTCATGATAGCGGCCCTGTCGGCGAAATCGCGCTTCACCAGGCCCGGCATCAGCACATTGCCGATGGCAATCGCGCCACCGGCCAGGAATGTGGCGACAAACAGCAGGGGAACCGTACCGAACCAGCGCAGGCCGGTTCCCAGCACCAGCAAGGCGAGCGCCCCGAGCAAAGTGCGCTCGGCTCCATAGCGCTGCGCAAGCCTTGGCGCGAAGGGCGCGAACAGGCCGAGGCACAGGACGGGCAGCGTCGTCAGCAGGCTGGCGCCCGTCGTCGAAAGACCGGTTGCCTGCATCACCTCGGGCAACAGCACCGACAGGCTGGAAAACAGCGGCCTCAAGCTGAAGGCGATCAGCACAAGGCTTGCGCCAAGCATGATGCGCGCCGCACGGCTGCGCAGTTCAGGCGGCTGCGGCATGGGCAGGCTGTCGGCCTCGGCATCGACGAGTTCCAGACCCTCGACCTCGGCCTTCGGATCAGGCTGACGAAAACTCTGGTTCATTGCGAAAGCAGTCTTTCAAGTTGGGCAAGCACCGGCGCCATGAAGGCTCGGACGGCGGCAACGGCGCGCTCGGGATCGCTCGCGGCAATGGCGTCGACGATTGCCGCATGCGCCTGGTGGTCCGGTTCGGGCAGATCGCCGTCGATGGTGGCATGGATGGTCTCGGTGATGGCGGCGGTGAAGAAGTCATAGAGCTCCATCATCGCCCTGTTGCCGGACGCCGCGACGACGGATTTGTGGAAAGCAAGATCGCGCCGGATGAAGGCTTCGCTTCCGCCGTCCGCGACGGTGCCGCGCGCGGCAAGCAATTGCCGCATCCGCTCGAGGTCGGCTGGCGTGTGACGCAAGGCGGCGAGCCTCGCGGCCTCGAGGTCCAGCGCCGCCCGCGCCTCCCACTGATCGCGCAAGCCGCTGCGTTTGACCCGGTCAAGCGCGGCAGAAGTATCGACGGCGGAGCGCACATAGGTGCCCGAGCCCTGACGCGTATTCAGCAACCCCTGCGAGACCAGCACCCGCACCGCCTCGCGGACGGTGCCCCGACTGACCGACAGAAGGTCGGTCAGAGCTGCCTCGTTGGGGATACGCTCGCCGACACCCCAGCGGCCGCTGACGATTTCAGCCCGCAGGCTCTCGGTGGCGCTGTCGGTGAGATTGGTTCGGATAGCAGGTTGCATCGGCCATTCATCAAGTCATCAGATGACTTGATGAATAGGCTTGCTTCTAACTGCCGTCAAGATGCTCGAAGCGAACGAGCACCACGCAATGGGAATGGATCAGTTGGTGGCGCGTGCGAAGCTCGCCATGTGGTAGGCCTGAACCTCCGGCGGATAGCGATACTCCGTGCCATAGGGGCACGCATTGCGATCAAGGCAGCCGCCGCTGCGGCAAGGCGAGCCGCCGGCTCCACGCACATGCGCCAGGCAGGATTGATAAGCAAATCCTTGCGCGGAATAAGCGTCGACCGGGCAGGATTTCAGGCAGGGTTTCTCGACGCAGCTATCGCAAAGATGGGCCCCCGGCTCAGCGGCTTGAACCGGAAGCTCGTCGTCGAACAGCAGCGCACCGCGATAGGCGTGCCAGAGCCCATAGTGCGGATGCATGAGGATGCCGAGCGGTGACGGCTTCAGCCCCTCCGCCCGCATCGCCCATTGCTGGAACGGCAGATAAGGCTTGTCGGACGGAGAAATCGCCCGTGCGCCAAAATCCTGCGCCACCGCGCCGATCACCTCACGCGACCAGGTGTCGAGCGGATTGGCGATTTGCTCCGGCTGGCTTTCGCGCCAGCGCAGGAAATGCGGCCAGTGCGCGGCTCCCGTCTGACCTACCAGCAGGACGGCCGCTGCCGGCGCACCCGATGACCCCGTTGGTGGCGCATCGCCTGGCGTAAAATTGAAGCCGCCACGAAGAACAAGGCGGTTGGCAAGAAGCGCCGCGGCAATGCGGTCAACGCTGCCGGCAGTCGCAATCATTCCTTCTTGACCGGATCGGAGAACGCGCTCCGCCAGACTTCCTTGTGGATGATGTTGGCGACTTTAGCCCCGCCTGACTCGGGCTCCTTTCAAGTGAAGGCGTCGGGCATCGACCCCTTCTTCTTGGCGATGAAGTCCTGCAACGCTTCGTCGATGCTCGGATCGAGATACGGCGCCTCGTAGCTTTCCAGCCAGCGGCGGGCAAGTTCGTTGGCACGCTGCGGCGCTGTCTTCTCGCCTTCGGCCAGCCACTGCTCGTAGGAATTGTTGTCGGCGATGTTGGAGCGGTAGAAGGCGGTCTGGAAATTGGCCTGGGTGTGGTCGCAGCCGAGATAGTGGCTGCCCGGGCCGACCTGGCGGATGGCGTCCATCGCCTGGCCGTTTTCCGACAGATCGACGCCCTCGGAAAACTTCTGCGTCATGCCGAGCTGGTCGATGTCCATCATGAATTTCTCGTAGCAGGACGCCAACCCGCCCTCGAGCCAGCCGGCAGAGTGCAGCACGAAATTGGTGCCGGCCAGGATGGTCGAGTTCAGCGTGTTGGCGCTTTCATAGGCCGCCTGAGCATCCGGAACCTTGGACGCGCAGAGCGAGCCGCCGGTGCGGAACGGCAGGCCCAGCCGACGCGCCAGCTGCGCGGCGCCATAAGACACCAGCGACGGCTCCGGCGTGCCGAAGGTCGGCGCTCCCGACTGCATCGAAATCGACGAGGCGAAGGTGCCGAACAGCACCGGCGCGCCGGGACGGATCAACTGCGTGAACGAGGCGCCGGCCAGCACTTCGGCCAGGACCTGCGTTAGCGTGCCGGCCACCGTCACCGGGCTCATCGCGCCCGCAAGGATGAACGGCGTGACGATGCAGGCCTGGTTGTGGCGCGCATAGACTTTCAGCGCGCCGAGCATGGTCTCGTCGAACACCATCGGCGAGTTGGCGTTGATCAGGCTGGTCAGCACCGTGTTGTTCTCGACGAAATCGTCGCCGAACACGATCTTGGCCATGGCGACGGTGTCTTCGGCGCGTTCCGGCGCGGTCACCGAGCCCATGAACGGCTTGTCGGAATATTTGATGTGGCTGTAGATCATGTCGAGGTGGCGCTTGTTGACCGGCACGTCGACGGGCTCACACACCGTGCCGCCCGAATGGTGGATCGACGGCGCCATATAGGCGAGCTTCACGAAATTCTGGAAATCCTCGATCGTCGCATAACGCCTGACGCCATCGAGGTCACGCACGAAGGGCGGACCGTAGACCGGCGCAAAGACGGTGGCATTGCCGCCGATCTGCACCGAACGCTCGGAATTGCGCGCATGCTGGGTGTAGACGGACGGCGCGGTCTTGAGCAGCGAACGGCACAGCCCCTTCGGAAAGTGCACGCGCTCGCCCTTGACGTCGGCGCCGGCCTCTTTCCACAGTTGCAGCGCTTCCGCGTCATCACGGAAGATGATGCCGATCTCCTCGAGCACCGTGTCGGTGTTCTTCTCGATCAGCGCCAGGCCTTCCTCGTCCAGCACCTCGTAAACGTTGATCTTGCGCTTGATGTAGGTGAGCTGCGTACCCGGGCCACCGCCCGAACGTGCTGCCCGCCGGGCTGCAGCCCCGCCACTGGCGCCACGCCCACGTCGCGCGTTTGACGCTTCCTGATCGACTGCCGCGTGTTCGCTCATGGTGGTTCTTCCCTGAATCTGTTCTTGTCTGGAATCCATAGCGGCTGCATCTCGCCGCTTCTTGCCAGATCGTAGCCATGCACCCTATTCGAAACGGCCCGCCAGCGCCAACGCCTGTCGCAAAATCGACAAGAATTCCAAGAGAGTTACGGTCGCTTTCCTTTTGCGGGAAGTCGCAAATCAGCTATGGATACCTGCCCCCAGCGGGTTAGGTATGAACGCGAATATTTTGTGCCTTGCGACGCACGTCGCGATGCCGGCAGGAGCTCGATACAAATGGCCGACGACGAGATCATCCTTTCCGAACTTTCCGACGACGAGTTGGTGCAGCAGATGCACGACGATCTCTATGACGGGCTGAAGGAAGAGATTGAGGAAGGCACCAACATCCTGCTCGAGCGCGGCTGGGTGCCCTACAAGGTGCTGACCGAGGCGCTGGTCGAAGGCATGCGCATCGTCGGCGAGGATTTTCGCGACGGCATCCTGTTCGTGCCCGAAGTGCTGTTGTCGGCCAATGCGATGAAGGCCGGCATGTTCATCCTGCGTCCGCTGCTCGCCGCCACCGGCGCGCCGAAGCAGGGCAAGATGGTCATCGGCACCGTCAAGGGCGACATCCACGACATCGGCAAGAATCTCGTCGGCATGATGATGGAAGGTGCTGGCTTCGACGTCATCGATCTCGGCATCAACAATGCGGTCGAGAAATATCTCGATGCGATCGAACAGCACCAGCCGGACATCATCGGCATGTCGGCACTTTTGACCACGACCATGCCCTACATGAAGGTCGTCATCGACACGATGAAGGAAAAGGGCATCCGCGACGACTATGTCGTGCTGGTCGGCGGTGCGCCGCTGAACGAGGAATTCGGCAAGGCCGTCGGCGCCGATGCCTATTGCCGCGATGCGGCGGTGGCGGTCGAGACCGCCAAGGACTACATGAAGCGCAAGCACAATGTGCGCGCTTCGGCCTGATTGGCCAATTCGGCATGGACAATAGGAAGCCGCGCCTTGCAGCGCGGCTTTTTTGTTCCCAGATGGTGAAGAAGGCCGCGCGCGGATCAGGGCTTGGTGACGGTGTCCTCGACCGCCTTGGCAGTCGATTTGACATCCCTGCCGACGCCGCGAACGGTGTTCGCGCAAGCCGCAAGGGCCAAGGCGCAGGCCAGGATGGCAATCGGCGTGATGCGTAGCAGTTTCATGGACGGTGTCTCCCTCAATAGATAAATTAGCGCCACAACAACGAAGGCCGCTCGACTGGTTCCATGGCCAAGACGCAAAAAACGAAACCGAATCAAGACGACAGGCTGCTCGTCATCGCCTGCGGGATGATTGCGCGTGAAGTTCTGGCCGTCAAGGAACAGCTCGGACTGGATCACCTCGACCTGACCTGCCTGCCGGCGGAATTCCATTTCTACCCGGACCGCATCGCTCCGGCCATGGACAAGGCAATCGAAAAGGCCAAGGCCGAAGGCTACAGCAACATCTTCGTCGGCTATGCCGATTGCGGCACCGGCGGCCTGCTCGACAGGGTCTGCGAGAAGCATGGCGTCGAGCGCATGGCCGGCCCGCACTGCTTTGCCTTCTATCAAGGCATGGAGGCTTATGCGAAAATCGCCGACGACGACATGATGTCCTTCTACATGACCGACTTCCTCTGCCGGCAGTTCGACGCCTTCTTCATGAAGCCGCTCGGCCTCGACAAGCATCCGGAACTGATCAAGGACTATTTCGGCAACTACGAAAAGCTGATCTATCTGGCCCAGACCAATGATCCGGAACTCGACAAGATCGCCGAAAAGGCCGCCAAAATGCTTGGTCTCGTCTATGAACGCCGCGCAACCGGCTACGGCGACCTGACGGCCGGAATGGCGCTGGCGGCTGCACACGCCTGAAGCAATTCTTGACCCGCCATGCTCCAACCCTGGATGACAGGCCATCGAGAACGGGTAAGTTGTGCGCCACAAGGCAACAGGCCCTCCAGCCATTCGAACGTGGAAACGCACGATGACCCCTCACCTCTTGATAGCCGTACTCGGTCTCCTCTGTTTCGCCCTGCCCGCTCATGCCGACGGCGAGGTGCAGAAACTCATCACCCCAGCCGACAAGGCACGGCTCGACAAATATGGCGAGACCCGCAAGGCGGCGCTCGCCGAGGCGAAAGCGGGAAACCCCGCCGAGGTCAAACAACTCGACGCCTTGCTGGCAAAACCGCTGGTAGCCTTCTCCGACAAGGACCTGACCGGCAATTGGCGGTGCCGCACGATCAAGGCCGGCGGACCTTTGCCGCTCGTCATCTATGGCTGGTTCAAGTGCAAGGTGACCGATGACGGTTCCGGCTGGCGGCTGGAGAAGATCAGCGGCTCACAGCGCACCAAGGGCCGTTTCTTCGACGATGGCGAGAAACGCGCGATCTATCTCGGCTCCTTCTATGTCAACGACGATCCGGCAAAGCCCTATGGCAGCGCCCCGCAAACCGACCAGGTCGGCTACGCCTTCCGCAACAGCGCCAAGGAATGGCGCATCGAATTCCCGGCGCCCTACTACGAATCGAAGCTCGATATCATCGAATTGAAGCGCTGACCGGCATCGAAGATGCTGATCACCAAGGATTAACCCGGACGCCCTAGCATCCCGCCCATTGTCGAGAACGGTTGCTTGGAGGGGGCAAGATCCATGGCAGCATCAGAATCCAGTACGCGTCCGATCGTGGTCGTCACCGGCGGCGGCCAGCATGTCTGGGCTATGATCAATGCAATCGCCGATCGCGTCGGTCCTGTCAGCGTTGTCCTCGAAACACCTGAATCCAAAAAGCAATTGCTGCGTGGCCGGGCTCGCCGCCAAGGCTGGATCTCCGCCATGGGCCAGCTTGGCACGATGGTGCTGAGCAGGTTGGGCAAGCGATTCCTGGCCGGCCATAGCGCGCGATTGATTGCCGAGGAGAAGCTGGAGGTTGAGCCGCGACCAGGCCAGGAGATCATCCAAGTATCCTCGGCCAATGGGCTTGAGTGCCTGCAGGTAATCCAGAAGATCCGGCCAGGCGTTGTGCTGCTCAACGGTTGCCGACTAATCTCGGCGGAGATGCTGAGCAAAATGCCCTGCCCGGTGCTCAATTACCATGCGGGCATCACGCCGAAATATCGCGGCATGAATGGCGGCTATTGGGCTCTGGTATCAGGCGATGCGCAGAATTTCGGCACGACTGTCCACCTCGTCGACGCTGGCGTCGACACCGGTGGCGTGCTGAAGCAGGCGCGCGGACGATCGAAAAAGGGCGACACCATCTCAAGTCACGCGCTACGCCAGACGGCGTTCTCGCGCGACATCTGCGTCGAGGCCGTCAGCGATGCACTGGCTGGAAAACTCACGACGATCGATCCCGGCCTGCCTTCGAAGCTGTGGTATCATCCGACGATCTGGTTCTACGTCTGGACGGGCCTCAGAACCGGCATCTGGTAGCGAGTTCCTCGCCCGTATCCGCATGCCGCACGCTGGCTCTTCCGGCGCGTCGAACCTGCCGCCAGCACACGCCGCAAACGAATAAACCCACCTTTCATTTTACGACATCCAAATGCGTCGCTTTTGAATGCGCGCGCGTCGTCCCATAACAAGCGGCCCCACTGCGCTTCCGGCAATGCTCGCAGATCGAGGAGTGAGAATTCATGGCCGATCTGATCGTCGTCTACTGGCGCGACATCCCAGCCCAAATCATCGTCAAGAAGGGCCGGCAGAACGCCAAGCGCGAACTGCCGCTGCGCTTCACCGAGGCGATCGACATGTGCGCGATGCGCACTGGCGCCGGCGGCACCGACGATTATCTGGCCGAATGGCGCAAGGCCGATCCCGTCCCGGTCGGCGATGACCTCGAAGCCGAGGTCGAGAAGGCATTCAACGATATCGACACGAAATACGATCGCGAGCGGCTGGTCGCCCTGGTCAAGGCAGGCGGCAAAGAAAATGTCTGAAACCATTCCTGCCAAGGATGGCCAAAGGGTTGTCCAGCCGGTTACCCAAGCCACTCTGGTCAAGAAGGCAGCGCCGAAATCCGACTACAAGCCGGCCGACGTGTCGCCGCAGCGGCGCGTGCAGCGTTCCTTTGCGGTTCGGCTGTGGTCGATCAGGCATTCGCGTCTGCTCGAATGGTTCTACGCCAAATTCGCCGACATGTTTCTGCTCCTCCATCCCCTCTGGAAGGGCATAGGCTACGGCCGCGTCGAAGGGCCGATCAAATTCGTCGAGAAGCGCGTCAAGGGCTTCATGTTCGACTGCCGCATGTGCGGCCAGTGCATCTTGTCCTCGACCGGCATGTCGTGCCCGATGAACTGCCCCAAGCAATTGCGCAACGGCCCTTGCGGCGGCGTCCGCGCCAACGGCAATTGCGAGGTCGAGCCCGATATGCCCTGCGTCTGGGTCAAGGCCTGGGAAGGCTCGCAAAACATGGTGCACGGCGACAGGATCCTGACCGTGCAGAAGCCGGTCGACCAGTCGCTGCGCGAAACCTCGGCCTGGCTGCGGGTGACCGCGCAGGCGGCCACCGCGCGCGAAGCGGCCGCTGCCGCCAAGAATGAGACGGCCAACACCGGGGCGTCGGCATGATCGGCCGCCAGCGCGACGAGAACCCGGCTGGCATCCACCTGCCGCTTGAGCCCTTGCCCGGCCACACCTCGCGCGGCCGGCTGGAGCGCGTGCTTAGGCGCGGCGAATTCGCGGTGACGACCGAACTCAACCCACCCGACAGCGCCGATCCCGAAGACGTCTATAACAGGGCGAAGATTTTCGATGGCTGGGTCGACGCCATCAACGCCGTCGACGCATCGGGCGCCAATTGCCACATGTCGTCGGTCGGTATCTGTGCGCTTTTGACCCGCATGGGCTATGCGCCGATCATGCAGATCGCCTGCCGCGACAAGAATCGGATCGCCATCCAGGGCGACGTGCTGGGTGGTGCCGCCATGGGCGTGGCCAACATGCTGTGCCTGACCGGCGACGGCGTGCAGGCCGGCGACCAGCCCGGCGCCAAGCCGGTGTTCGACCTCGACTGCATGTCGCTGTTGGAAACCTGCCGTATCATGCGCGACAATGGCAAGTTCCTGTCCGGCCGCAAGCTGACGACGCCGCCGCAGCTTTTCCTGGGTGCTGCGATCAACCCGTTCGCGCCGCCGATCGATTTCCGGCCGCATCGCCTGGGCAAGAAGATCGCCGCCGGCGCGCAATTCGTACAGAGCCAATATTGCTTCGACGTGCCGATGTTCCGCACCTACATGCAAAAGGTGCGCGACCTCGGCTACACCGAAAAATGCTTCATCCTGGTTGGCGTCGGCCCGCTCGCCTCGGCCAAGACGGCCAAATGGATCCGCTCGAACGTGCCGGGCATCCATATTCCCGATTCAGTCATCAAGCGGCTGGAAGGCGCCCAGGACCAGAAGAAGGAAGGCAAGCAGCTCTGCATCGACATCATCAATGAGGTGAAGGAAATATCAGGCGTTTCCGGCGTTCACGTAATGGCCTACCGGCAGGAGGAATATGTCGCCGAGATCGTCGATGAATCGGGCGTTCTGAGGGGCCGCCAGCCGTGGAAACGTGAGATCCGTCGCGACGACCAGATGGTCGCCGACCGGCTCGACAGCATCTTGCACGACGACATTACCGAAACGCAGGTGGACATGGTGAAGACCGCGCACTGATGTATGTCGCCCAAAAGTGGGAACCGGTTTTGGGACAACGACATACTTTAACTCGAGGCGAAGCGCGGACGGCTACCCATTCGCTTGAACGAAAACAGACAACGATATAAAGAAATCTTTATATCACGGCGGAGAGAATTCATGACCCGTACCATCGTCGCTTCGGCGACACGAGAAATCATCATCGGCTTCGACCAGCCGTTCTGCGTGATCGGTGAACGCATCAACCCGACCGGCCGCAAGAAGCTGGCCGCCGAGATGATCGCGGGCAATTTCGAGACCGTCATCAGGGACGCATTGGAGCAGGCAGCGTGCGGCGCCACCATGCTCGACGTCAACGCCGGTGTCACCTCGGTTAACCCGAACGAGACCGAACCCGGCCTCTTGGTGCAGACGCTGGAGATCGTGCAAGGGCTGGTCGACCTGCCGCTGTCGATCGACAGTTCCGTCACCGCAGCGATCGAAGCCGCACTCAAAGTTGCCAAGGGCCGTCCGCTGGTCAACTCCGTCACCGGCGAGGAAGAAAAGCTCGAAGCCATCCTGCCGCTGGTGAAGAAGTACAATGTGCCTGTCGTCGCCATCTCCAACGACGAGACCGGCATTTCGATGGACCCGGATGTCCGTTTCGCCGTCGCCAAGAAGATCGTGCAGCGTTGCGCCGATTTCGGCATTCCGGCGCATGACGTCGTCGTCGACCCGCTGGTCATGCCGATCGGCGCGCTCGGCGACGCCGGCCGCCAGGTGTTCGCGCTGCTGCGTCGCCTGCGCGAGGAGCTCAAGGTCAACACCACCTGCGGCCTGTCCAACATCTCCTTCGGCCTGCCGCATCGCCACGGCATCAACGCCGCTTTCATCCCGATGGTGATCGGCGCCGGCATGACATCAGCCATCATGAACCCGGTACGCCCGCAGGAAATGGAAGCCGTGCGCGGCGCCAATGTGCTGAACGGCACCGACGAGAACTGCACCAACTGGATCAGAACCTACAAGGATTACAAGCCGGCCGAAGGCGGCCAGGCGGTCGCCGCCCCGACGCAGGTCAATGCGCCGGGCGACGGCGCCGGCAATGGCGGCCGCCGCCGTGGCGGCCGTGAAGCCCGGATGGGCCGAGGATAAGCGCGCAATCGTGAACTCACCTGCAAACATCACCGATCCGCTCGTGCTTTTCATGCCGTCCGGCAAGCGCGGGCGGTTTCCTGTCGGCACACCGGTGCTTGATGCCGCGCGCCAGCTTGGTGTCTATGTCGAAAGTGTGTGCGGCGGACGCGCCACCTGCGGGCGCTGCCAGATCGAAGTGCAGGAAGGCAATTTCGCCAAGCACAAGATCACCTCTTCCAACGACCACATCACGCCCAAGGGCGCCAAGGAAGAGCGCTATGAGCGCGTCCGCGGCCTGCCCGAACGGCGCCGCCTCTCCTGCTCGGCGCAAATCCTCGGCGACCTCGTCATCGACGTGCCGCAGGACACCGTGATCAACGCGCAGACCATCCGCAAGGATGCCGACACCAGGGTCATCGCCCGCGATTCGGCGATCCGCATGTGCTATGTCGAGATCGAAGAGCCCGACATGCACAAGCCGCTTGGCGACCTCGACCGCCTGAAGATCGCGCTGATGCACGACTGGGGCCTGAAAAGCCTCGATTTCGATTTTCATCTGCTGCCGCAGGTGCAAGGTATCCTGCGCAAGGGCAACTGGACCGCGACCGCCGCCATCTACAAGGATGCCGACTCAGAGACAGCGCGCGTCGTGGCGCTGTGGCCCGGCCTCAAGAACGAAGCCTATGGGCTGGCTTGCGACATCGGCTCGACCACCATCGCCATGCATCTGGTATCGCTGCTATCGGGCCGCGTCGCCGCCTCGTCGGGCACCTCGAACCCGCAGATCCGCTTCGGCGAGGACCTGATGAGCCGCGTCTCCTATGTGATGATGAATCCTGACGGGCGCGAAGGCATGACGGTCGCCGTGCGCGAGGCGATCTCGGGTCTCGTCGACAAGGTCTGTGCCGAAGGCAATGTCCAGCGCAACGACATCCTGGACAGCGTCTTCGTCGGCAATCCGATCATGCACCATCTGTTCCTCGGCATCGATCCGACCGAGCTTGGCGGCGCGCCCTTTGCGCTGGCCGTTTCGGGCGCCGTGCATATCAAGGCATCCGACATCGGCCTGAATCTTAACCAGGGCGCCAGGCTCTATATGCTGCCTTGCATCGCCGGCCATGTCGGCGCGGACGCGGCGGCGGTGACGCTGTCGGAAGGCCCGCACCGCCAGGACGAAATGATGCTGATTGTCGACGTCGGCACCAATGCCGAGATCGTGCTCGGCAATCGCTCGCGCGTGGTTGCCGCCTCCTCGCCCACCGGCCCGGCCTTCGAGGGTGCTGAAATCTCCGGCGGCCAGCGCGCCGCACCGGGCGCGATCGAGCGCGTGCGCATCGACCCAGACACGCTGGAGCCGAAATACCGCGTCATCGGCTCGGAACTGTGGTCCGACGAACCGGGCTTCCTGGAAAGCGTCCAGGCAACCGGCGTCACCGGCATCTGCGGTTCCGGCATCATCGAAGTGGTGGCGGAGATGTATCTCGCCGGCATCATTTCCGAGGACGGCGTCATCGACGGCGGGCTTTCGGCCCGTTCGCCGCGCGTCACCGCCAACGGCCGCACCTTCTCCTATGTGCTGAAGGAAGGCTCCGCCGCATTGACGGAAGATGGGCCGAAGATCACCATCACCCAGACCGATGTGCGCGCCATTCAGCTTGCCAAGGCAGCGCTTTATGCCGGGACCAAGCTGTTGATGGAAAAGCAGAACACCGAGCATGTCGACCGCATCCATTTCGCCGGCGCCTTCGGCTCCTTCATCGATCCGAAATACGCCATGGTGCTCGGGCTGATCCCGGATTGCGACCTCGACAAGGTCTCGGCCGTCGGCAACGCCGCAGGTGCCGGCGCCCGCATGGCGCTGCTCAATCGCGGCTACCGCCGCGAGATCGAGGACACGGTCAGCAAGATCGAGAAGATCGAGACGGCGCTGGAACCGAAATTCCAGGAGCATTTCGTCTACGCCATGGCGCTGCCCAACAAGGTCGATCCGTTCCCAAAACTGTCGGCAGCGGTGAAACTGCCGCCGCGCAAGACGGTCAGCGAGGACGGTGTTGCCGGCGACGCTGCTCCGCGACGGCGTTCGCGCGAAGGCCACGCCGCCAGGCGTGGACGGGAATAAGCGGCCGCGCCCACCGCCTTTCCAATCTCATTTGCATGCAAATGTTTCCGGATCGCTTGATCCGGAAACCAAAACGCTGTTTTCGTGAAATTCGCCAGATACATGGCAGGCGCATTCAACCGGCATCGAATGGCAGGCTGGAGATATCTTTCAGCCGTCGCAACGCTCCAGAGGAGACAACGATGTCAATGCTCGAAAGCCTCGGCCGCTATGGCACGGCCATCAAGAATGCTCACGACCGCAGCAAGGCGCGGCGCTTGTTGAACAGCCTGCCGCCTGAGATTCAGAAGGACATCGGCTGGCCGGTGTCGCCGCGATCCAGCGAAAAGGCAGCACTCATCAACACCATCTGGAGCGCCGCGCGCTGATGACCTTCGCCGACAAATGCAAATTGCTCGGCATGCGCCGGGGATCTCGCATGTCCCCGGCGACCACCAGCAACCGGCTGCGTGCCGCACTTTTGCCGCGCCGCTGAGCACCGCGGCGCGGATCACACCACCGTGTAGATACGGCGCGAATCTTGACATTTTCGGCCACGGCACGATCTTCGAAGATAGTGGGGGTTCTCTTAGTCGGCTTTGGCCGAAGTTCGCGTATCCGCATGCCAAGTTTGAAAAGCCATGTCGTGTCTTTTGTCCTGCGGCACAGCCGCAAGCAGGCATTTGCCAGTCCGGAAAATCTGCAGCGCTGGATCGCGGCCGCGCGCAAGACCGAGAACCACCGGCCGCCCGCCTCGCTGCACCAGCGTCTCGACATCGAGATGCATACGGTCGATGGCTTCCCCGTCTACGAAATCGCACCCAGGACCGGCGAAAAGAAGCGGATTCTCTACTTGCACGGTGGTGCCTATGTCTTTGAAATCACACCCTATCATTGGCACCTAATCGCCGAGATGGCGGATCGGCTGGGCTACGGGATCACGGTGCCGATCTATCCAATCGCTCCCGAACACGATTTCCATGCCATGTTCGGAATGGTTGGCGATGTCTACCGGCAGATGCTCACCGAGACGGAAGCCGAAGACATCGTCTTCATGGGCGATTCCGCCGGCGGCAATATGGCTGTGGTGTTGACCATGATGGCCGCCGAAGAAGGACTGCCCCTACCGTCGCGGCATGTGCTCATTTCGCCGGGTCTCGACGTGTCGCTCACCAATCCCGCAGTGTTCGAGGCGGAACGCAACGACCCTTGGCTGGGCATAGCTGGCGGACGAGAGGCAATTCGCCTGTACAGTGCCGGCATCGATCCCAGCGATTGGCACATCAGCCCGGTCTATGGAGATTTGTCCGTGCTGCCAAGAACGCTGCTTTTGACCGGCTCGCGCGATCTTTTGACTCCCGACAATCTGATCTTCGCCGAAAAAGCCCGCGCAGCCGGCGTTGAAATCGATCTTGTCTATGAGGAAGGCATGTTCCACGTCTGGCCGCTGATCGACATGCCGGAAGCGCGGCGCGCCCGCGAGCGCATCGTCGAATTTCTCGGGGAGAGCCGGATCGTACAAGATACGAGATTAAGCCCTGAACAGCGCCCAGCCGAAGCGGCGGAGTAGCTTATATAGTCGTCCTTACCAGCCGGTCAGAACTTGCCGGTTTCCCGAAACACTTCGAAGGTCGCGCGAATGTGGTCGGCAACGGCCTTGACCGGGGCACTGGCATCCGGCGCCACAACCATCGCCAGATTGTAGGTCCCGATGTCGGGCATGCCGTCCTTCGGGCAGAGTTCGACCATGTCATTGCCGAGGAACGACTTCGGCAATGGCGCCACGGCGAGATCGGACATGATCGCGGCGCGCTGGCCGGCCGTGTGTGCGCTCATATAGGCGATGCGGTAGTTGCGGCCCTCGCGGCCAAGCGCGTCGAGCGCCCCGGCACGCCAGGCGCAGCCCTCTTCCCAAAGCGACACCGGCAAGGGCTCGCGCAAATGCGCGCAGCCGCCCTTGGCGCCGGCCCAGACGATCGGCTCGGTCAGCAGCACCTCGGCGCCGAGCGCGCTGGTCTTGTAGGAATTGGTCAACAGCGTGATGTCGAGCGCCCGGTCGTCCATGCGCCGGCGCAGATTGCTGCTCTGGTCTATGGTGACGTCGACGGCGATCGACGGATGCGACTGCGCGAAACGCTTCAACACATGCGGCAGCACGCGCTCACCGTAATCGTCCGGCGAGCCAAGCCGCACCACACCGACAATCTCGGGAATGATGAACTTCGACACCACCTCGCGATTGATGGACAGCAGCCGGCGGGCATAGCCGAGCAGCATCTCGCCGTCCGTCGTCAGCGACACCGAGCGAGCGTCGCGCGCGAACACGGAGCGGCCGAGGATGTCCTCCAGCTTCTTGATCTGCATGGAAACGGCCGACGGCGTGCGGAACACGGCATTGGCGGCGGTGGTGAAGCTGCCGGTCTCGGCAATCGCCACGAACGTGCGCAAAACATCGAGATCGAGCAGTGGCAGCGGATGATTGAGCGGGGCGTTCATGGCAACCGACCTTCAATTTTTCTGATACAAAACATCATTCCATTTCGTTTGATTGAACATCAGAATGGGAGGATAGTCAACTCCATCGAAGCAGTAGCTGCCACAAGCAGCCATGAAACGACCTCGACACAGACCTGCATTCGACACGAAATGAAGTTGAAACAAACCCGCAGTAGCCAACTCGCTGTCTGGCACTAGCCAACCCAAAGGAGAAAGAGATGTCTATCCTGTCGTCCCTTGGTCGCATCGCGACCGAATTCAGCGCGGCACGCGCCCGCTACCAGACCGAGCGCGCTATCCGCTCCCTGCCGATCGAACTGCAGAAGGACATCGGCTGGCCTGAAGCTTCCGATACCAAGACCGGTACTCGCAACGGCGTCGGATCCTGGGCTGGAGCAAAGTAGATCGTGTGTACCATGTGCTGAAGGCCTGCCGCGCAGCCCGCCCGGCAGGCCTTCTCTGTTTTACTTGTATTCAACTGAGCTTTGGAGCCATGTCGCCGGCGCATGACGCATATGAGAAAGCCGCATAGCGGCTCCTGTTTCCAATTAATGCCTTGTAAATAATCGTAAATTTTGGGCACCTTGCTCAAATCTGTCGCTATCGATGTCGCATTTCATATCAAGCGCTTCGCTTTTGCGATTTAGTTTCTGCTTACACAAGCCTATATCGGCGCCAGCAAACGAGCTGCCCCACTCCATCAAGCGAAGGCGACCCGTCTAAGCAACAAATGGAGATGATTATGAAGCTTTTTGCACGCCTCTTTGCCCGCCGCGAAATGAACCTGACCACCGCTCTCGAGCGTCAGCGTCTTGCCAACACCATGCCCGGCCAGACCGGCGCCATGAATGCGGCGCGCCTCGGCTTCATCGCCTGAAGATTTCTAGAGGCAGCGCATCCCTGCCGCTGCTTTAAAACTGCAACGCCGCCTGGCTCCAGCCAGAGCGGCGTTTTGTTCTGCGCGCAGGCCGTACGTTGCCCGTCCCTTGAACAGTTCGTGCCACTTCCAGGGCTCGCTGCACGCCGATTGCCCATTTGCGACCCATGTCGCAAATTTAATCTTGTCGTAGCGGCGTAGCCGATTGACAGACATGGTTTTTCCTGATGTCGCTATGCTATTCGCGACATCCTGTTCGCGCCATGGCTGTGTGAGGTTCCCTTGAACGCGGTAAAGCATCCGATCAAGCGATCGTTTGTATTCTTCCTTATTCCCGATTTCACCATGATCGCTTTTGCGACCGCGCTCGACCCGTTGCGCTCGGCCAATCGCATGCTCGGCTACGAGGCCTATCGCTGGCGCCTCGCCAGCATCGACGGCAAGCCGGTGCGCGCCTCGAACGGGGTCGAATGCGCGGTCAACACGTCGCTCGAGGATGAGCGCAAGAAGATGGCAGGTCCCGACCGGCCGAACATGGCCATCGTCTGCAGCGGCATCAATGTCGAGCGCTACCAGAACAAGTCCGCCTTCGCCTGGCTGCGCGAGGAATACAATCGCGGCGTCGCCGTCGGCGGCCTGTGCACCGGCGCGCATATACTCGCCGCCGCCGGGCTTCTGTCCAACAAGCGCTGCGCCATCCACTGGGAGAACCTGCCGGGCTTTTCCGAAGCGTTCCCGAAGGCCAATGTCTTTGCCGACCTCTTCGAGATCGACCAGAATATCTACACCTGCGCCGGCGGCACCGCCGCGCTCGACATGATGCTGAAGCTGATCGGCGACGACTTTGACGAGAACCTCGTCAACCGCGTCTGCGAGCAAGTGCTGACCGACCGCGTACGCAGCCCCACCGACCGCCAGCGCCTGCCACTACGCGCCCGCCTCGGCGTCCAGAACTCGAAAGTGCTGACCATCATCGAACTGATGGAGGGCAATCTGTCGGAGCCGCTGTCACTGATCGAGATCGCCGACCATGTCGACCTGTCGCGCCGCCAGATCGAGCGGCTGTTCCGCACCGAGATGGGCCGTTCCCCCGCCCGCTATTATCTCGAAATCCGGCTCGACCGCGCCAGGCATCTCTTGATCCAGTCCTCGATGCCGGTGGTCGAGGTGGCGGTCGCCTGCGGCTTCGTCTCGGCCTCGCATTTCTCCAAATGCTACCGAGAACTCTACGCCCGCTCGCCGCAGCAGGAGCGCGTCGACCGCAAGCAGATGCTGGCGGCCTGATCCGATACGCCCACGGACAAACAGGCTAGTGTCATGATATCGTCAGGCAGCGGCGTCCCGCTGCCTGAAACCAACCTCAGTAATCGTCGCAGGTGCATTCCGCCGAGGAGATACGGTCGTTCCAGTCACTGCCGCCCAAATTGCGGATCCTGCGCGTGATCTCGATCGAGCGGCCGCCCATCCGAGAATCCTCATAGGCCACGAGCGTGCAGCCGCGGCGAACGATCACCGACGACACACGGTCATTCCAGAACTGGCCGCCACGAAAATTTACGGAATCCTCGGCACCCATGCCGATGGACCGCCCGCGAAAATTCCCGTTCTCGAACATGATGCAGGCAGCCTGGTTGTATTGGGCGCTGGCGACGTCGGCATACAGCACGGACGCGACTGCGGTCAGGATGGCAAGACGTCTCATCGGTTTTTCCTCGGTTCGGCAGCGCTCCTGGCTGGGTCACGCGGCCTGCCCAGTTTGCCACTGCTTCGGTCGCGGAGGCAAGCCTGGAGCGTAAGCCCGAACAGGTAGGCAGCGGGGCAAGAGCGGGAGCCGGTTCGGCAAAGATCACGCTCAATGGGGAAGAGCTTTAGCGGCTGTCGAACATCCAGCTGCGGTTTCGCCACATTTTCTCGCCGACCAGACAGTCGGTGGTGGATCTCTCCTGTGCCAATATCACCGGCGGATGCGCGGCTTCTTCCGCCGCCCATTGCGGCGAGGCCGGGCCGGCGAGTTCCAACACCAGCTTGCGGCGAATGGCTTCGGGAAACTGCGTCCAGTCATTGACCGGGATCATGAAGGCTCCGGGACCACCAATGACGCAGTCGCTGTAGTAGCGATCGAGATTGCTGACGTCGTAGGCGCCGGTGAAGCCGCCTCGCGTCATCAGCGGCAGGCCGTTGATGACGATGCCTTGCTTGATCAGCTCGTCGCGGGTCAGGTTGACCGGCGCGCCCTGATTGTTGGGGCCGTCGCCCGAAATGTCGATGACCCGCTTCGTGCCTCGGTAGCCGCTTTCGGCGAACAGGTCGTTGCCGAACTCCAGCGCTCCGGAGATCGAGGTGCGCCGCGCGCTGTTGGGCGGCTGCGCCGACAACTGCGCAACCACGCGCTCGGCGTCGGTGCGGCTGGCGATCACCGTCCACGGCACGATGACGCGCTGCCAGGTGGTACCGGCCCATTCGACATAGGTGACGGCGATCTTGCCATGGGCGCCGTCGGCAATGGCCTGCAGCACATTGTCGTGCGTCAGCGCGGCTGCGTAGCCATGACGCTGGATCTCGAGCTCGTCCGGTGACATCGACAGCGAGACATCGACGGCCAGCACCAGCTCGACATCGACGGGCTCGTCAGCAAGGGACGCCGGCGCCAACCAAAACGTCAGCGCGAACGCGGCACAGCCCGAAAGCAAATGTCTAGCACAGGCAAAAGCAGACATTCCGCAAGGGTAAGCGAAAGCAGCCCGTTTAAAAAGGGAAAAGCCCGACCAAGGCCGGGCTTTGCGTTCTCAAATTCTGCTGCTTCAACTGCGCGGCTTCAAATTCTCCGGATCATAAAGCGGCTTGTAGCCGACAGCGGCGACTTCGACCGGATATGTCTCGCCGAAATACTCGATGGTGAGCTTGCGGCCTTCCTGGGCGTAGGCCCATGGCAGATAGGCGAGGCCGATGTTCTTGCCGATGGTCGGGCCATAGGCCATCGACGTGGTGAACGACCGGCGGCCGAGTTCGTCGACCAGCGTCTCGCCGGTCTTCGGGTCCATCACCGGCATCGTGCCGACAGGATAGCGGGCAACGCCTTTGGAATCGACATTACTGGTCATCACCAGCGTGCACAGCATGGCCGGTTGGTGCTCGCGGGCGCGGTATTCGACATGTTTGGCCTTGCCGCAAAAGTCGTTCTCCTTGACCTTCGGACGCGCAAGATCGGCTTCGAGCAGGTTGTACTCGGTCAAAAGGTCGGCGTTCTGCAGGCGCAGGCTCTTTTCCATACGGCGGGTGTTGGCATAGGTCTCAACGCCGAAGGGCATCACGCCGGTCGAGCGCAGCGCGTTCCAGACAGCGAGACCGTCCTCGTAGCGCATATGCAGTTCCCAGCCCTGCTCGCCGACATAGGAGATGCGGAAAGCGCTGACATCCTTGCCGCCGATCCGGACCGGCTTGATCGCCGCGAATGGGAAGTTCTCAACAGAGAGCCCGTCCGGATTCTCGACCACCTTCTGCAACGTCGCCCGGGCGTTCGGCCCCCAGATGCCGATGGTGACATATTTCTCGGTCACGTCGGTGATGGTGACGTCGAAACCTTTGTCCTGTGCCGTGCGGCGCATGTACTGGAAGTCGCGCGGACCGGCGTCGGCGCCATCGATCAAACGACAGCGGTCGGCCATGCGGATGACGGTGAAGTCGGCGCGCACCATGCCTTCCTCGTCGAGGAAGTGAGTGTAGATGCCCTTACCGATGTTGTTGTCGCCGCCGATCTTGGCCGCGCACAGCCATTCCAGCAGCGCGACATGGTCGGGACCCTCGATGTCGTACATAGCGAAATGCGACAGGTTGACGATGCCGCAATCCTCGCTCATGGCGAGATGTTCGGCATTGGAGACGCGCCAGAAATGGCGGTTGTCCCATTCGTTCTCACGCACCGGCACCCGGTTGCCGTATTTTTCCAAGAGATGCTCGTTGGCGGCGTAGCCGTGGGCGCGCTCCCAGCCGCCAAGCTCCATGAAATAGCCGCCGAGTTCCTTCTCGCGTTCCCAGAACGGCGAGCGCCTGATGTTGCGGGCTTTCGAGAACGGCTCGCGCGGATGCACCGCCGGATTGTAGACCTTCATCGCCGTCTCGGTGCAGCGATCCCAGATGAATTGCTCCTTGGTCTGGTGCGGATAGAACCGTGCATAGTCGATGGCATGGTGATCGATCGCGGTGCGGCCGTCGGTCATCCAGTCGGCGATCAGCTTGCCCATGCCGGGACCATCCTTGACCCAGATGGCGACGGCATACCAAAGGCCCCGCACCTTCTGGCTTTCGCCCATGGACGGGCCGCCATCCGCGGTCACCTGCAAGAGACCGTTGAAGGAATGGCTCTCATTGTAGCCGAGTTCGCCGAGGATCGGCGTCAGTTCCATGGCGCGTTCGAGCGGTGCCAGGATCTGCTCCATGTCGAGGTCGCGCTGTGAGGGCGAAAGCCGCGCCTGGTCCTTCTCCAGCAGGTCGCGCGGATGGCAAAGGCGCGGATTGGTCTCTTCGTAGTAACCCCACTCGATCTGCCCGCCCTCGGCGGTCTTTGGATCGCCGGTGTCACGCATATAGGCCGAGTTGCCCTGGTCGCGCAGCAGCGGCCAGCCGATCTCCTTGCCGGTGCCGGCAAACTCGTTGTAGGGGCCGAAAAAGGTCAGCGGATGGTCGATCGGCATGACAGGCAGATCCTCGCCGACCATTTCCGCGATCAGCCGGCCCCATATGCCGGCGCAGACGATGACATAGTCGGCCTCGATGGTGCCGCGATCGGTCACCACGCCTGAAATGCGGCCGTCCTTGACGACAAGCGACCGAGCCGGCGTGTTGGCGAAGGATTTGAGCTTGCCCGAGGCTTCCGCCTGGTCGACCAGCTTGCCGGCGACCGTCTGCGAGCGCGGGATGACCAGACCGGCATCGGGATCCCACAGGCCGCCCTGCACCATCGCTTCTTCGATCAGCGGAAATTTTTCCTTGATCTCGGCCGGTTCGATCAGACGGGCGCGCGTGCCAAACGCCTTGGCGGAGGCGATCTTGCGCTTGATCTCTTCCATGCGGCTGTCGTCGCCGACACGCGCAACCTCAAGGCCGCCGATACGCGCGTAATGACCCATCTTCTCGTAGAAATCGATGGAGTAGAGCGTCGTCCAGCACGACAGGAAATCGTGGCTGGTGGTGTAGCAGAAGTCGGAGGCGTGCGCGGTCGAGCCGATATCGGTCGGGATGCCTGATTTGTCGATGCCGACAATATCGTCCCAGCCGCGTTCGATCAGATGATGGGCGATCGATGCGCCGACAATACCGCCCAGGCCGACGATGACGACCTTCGCCTTTTTCGGAAACTCTGCCATTGCCCGCGACTCCAAAGTGATAAAGCGGGCGGACTATAGGGCGGAGCGGCAGGCCGATTGAAGCCTGTTTGCGACATTGGCAAAAAGCCGAGCGACCAGACGGCAGAATGCTTCACACCGGCGCCTGGGGCGGTTCGCTTTTCGGTGGGCTAACTCAGGCGAAGGCCCAGATGTCCTCGGCCTGAAAGCCGACCTGATAACCTGATGTCTTCAGCTTGACCACGACCTGGCCGATCTCCGGGGCGGGCAGCGCGCCGACCTCGACCTTGATCATGCCGGGGCGGTAGCGCTTGAGGTCCAGCTGTTCGAAGACGATCCAGTCGGCGCCCTCGCAATCGACGAGGAAAGCGTCGATATGGCTGATGCCGTTGCGATCGAGCAGCGTCTGCAAGGTCTCGGATGGCACCTCGATGTCCCTGAGATGCGGCGCGAACTTGTTGAAATTGGCGTCGGCCTCGCCCCAGGCATTCTTGCCCGACATCAGATTGGTGTCGGTGACCGACGAGCAGCCGATAAATTCGATGGGCAACGTGCCGGCCTCGAGGGCGGCGGCATCGAAGGTGTGGACGGTTATCGTGCCCTTTGTCTTCGTCACCGCCACCGGCTCGATGATGAAGCGGTCCGTGTCTGGATAATTGGCGCGCAGTCTCTTCTGGTTGTACGGGATCGGCTCGACCAGCATGGCCCGTGCACCGGGAATCCTGTGCAGCCAAGGCGTCACATCGTCGAACAGTGCGCCGTCGCAGGCGCCGACATTGACCATCTGGAACGGTCGCCCTGCACCACCAAAACGCGCCTTCAGCGCCGCCCTGGCCAGGAACTTGGTGCCGCGCAGCGACGGGCCGCGATCGAGAACGCCCTTGGGAAGAGCAAGCGACAGGGCAACGCGCGCCAGGCTGGATAGCGAACTCATGACTTGTCTCCGGGAATGATTTGCATGGCAGCGCGATTCTGGCCGCGAGCCACGGCTGCCCACAGCGCCATGAACGGCGTCGCCAGCAGCAGGAATGGCGGAATCAGATGGGGGAAATAGATGCGCGTGTCGTGGATCGGGAAGACGGTGAACTTCGCCAGCGCACCGAGCACCAGCGCCGCAAACAGGATGCCGGCGCGGCGATCGAGGCGGAAGCCGGCGCGGGCGGCAGCAAACCAGCCGGCCAGTGCCAGCACCGACACGCCGACCCAACTGTTCAGGCTGACGGCGCGCAGCAGCGAGGTGGCAAACGCCCTGAGATAGGTGGTGACCGAGAATGGCGGCTCGAATCCGTCCATATTGAAGTGCTGCTCGATGCTGGAGAACCACAGATGCGGCGCCCAGCCGGGATGATGCGCCCAGTGAGAGATGGCGAAGTAGGCCACGAAGGAAGCGGCAAAACCGGCCAGCGCACCCCATGCCCTCTGCCGGTACGCGACCAGCAGCACAGCGAAAATCGCCAGGAAAACAATGTTGTCCGGCCGTACCATGAAGGCGAGGAAGAGCAGGATCGCCGTTGCCACCTCGAGGCCGCGGACATAGGCATAGAGCCCGCCGAGCAGCAGCGCTGAAGTGAGCAGATCCGGTGTCGAAGCGCGTGCCGCATCGCCGAAATCGGCCATGATCAGCACCGCGCCGACGATAGGCGCCAACGCCAATGCCCCTGTGGAGCGTAGCCACATCAACGCGATCGCGCCAAACAGCAGCACGGAGAACACTGAGACCAGTCGCATTGCCTCGACCGGCGACATCACCGCGCTCAGTGTCGACAGGATCTCGGCATAGAGGAACTTGATCCGGTACATGCCGAGCAGTGAATGGAAGTCGGCGGCATTCTCCGTCATGTGACTGCGGAAGCCGCCTCCATCGTCGGTCAGCGCCTTATAGTCGCCTGCGGACACGCCCGATTTGACAGTGTTGTAGGCATAGTCATGCAGCGCCTGCGCATCGGGATAGGTGCCTTCCTCCGATATAGCGAGATAGGGCAGCATGTCCCAGTTGGCGTCGGGCATCACCCAGGCGGTGAACGCTGTAAAAAGAATGTAGAGCGCGAAGGCCGCCGCGCCGATCGGTGCTGCCAGCCGCGCATAAGTCCCCTCGCCCCACGCCAGACCGGCTCCGATGAGGCGGTCGAGCGGGTTTTGTGGATCGGGCGACTTGGTCAGCATCGTTGTACCCAGCGAACTCGCTTAACGAACCTGGCTTTTGACGAAATCCTTGACGATCGACACGATGCCGCGCGACAGCAGGCTGTCGAAGGCGTCGACGAAGCGGTCGACATGCTCGCGCTGGCAGATCAGCGGCGGCTCGAGCCGGATGACGTTGCGGTTGTATTCGGTGAAGGCGACCAGCACATCGTAGTCGCGCAACAGCAGCGCCCCGATGAAGCCCGACAGCGAACCCTTCAGCTTGTCGTCGAGCACGCTGACGATCGGCCGCAACACCATCGGCAAGGTCTGCGAGAAGTCGTGGAACTCCAGGCCGATCATAAAACCCCTGCCGCGCACCTCCTTGATGATCTTCGGGTACTTTTCCCTGAGCGTCTGCAGGCGCTGCAGCAAATAGTCGCCGGTGATGGCGGCATTGTCGATCAGCCCTTCATCATAGAGTACATTGAGCCCCTCGATCGAGGTGACGCAGGCCTCGCCCATGCCGCCGAAGGTCGCCATGGCATGGATCATCGCCGTTTTCGGCGTGCCATAGGCCTTCATGTAGACCTCGCGCCGCGCGATCATCGCGCCGACCGCCGCCTTGCCGGCGCCAAGCGATTTGGCCAGCGCCGTCACATCGGGAATGACGCCGTAATGCTCGAAGGCATAGAAGCGGCCTGACCGGCCATAGCCGCACTGCACTTCGTCGGCGACCCACAACACGCCATACTGGTCGCACAGCGCCCTTAGCTTCTGCCAATATTCAGCAGGCGCCTGGATGATGCCGCCGCCGCCCTGGATGGTTTCCAGCACGATGACGCCGACCTCCGGGTCGGAACGGAACAGGCGCTCGACCGCCTCGATGTCGGCAAACGGGATGCGGACCGTGTTTTCGGCCACCTTGAAGTCGGCGCGGTAGAGCTGGCCGTCGGTGATGCCCAGCACGCCCTTGGTCTTGCCGTGGAAGGAATTCTCGGCATAGACGATCTTCGGTCGCTTCGGACCGGCGGCGCGCTCGGCGAGCTTAACCGCCGCTTCCATCGCCTCCGAGCCGGACGAACCCAGAAACACCATGTCGAGATCGCCGGGCGAGCATTTGGCGATGTTGTGCGCAAGTGCCGCCGCATATTGCGACATGAAGGCGATGGCGATTTCCTGGCGCTTCTCCTCCTGGAATTTCTTGCGTGCTTCCAGGATGCGCGGATGATTGTGGCCGAAGGCCAGCGATCCGAAACCACCGAAGAAGTCGAGGATCTTGCGGCCGTTCTGGTCGATGTAGAACATGCCTTCGGCACGCTCGATCTTGATCTTGTGGAAGCCGAGCAGCTTCATGAAGTGCAGCTGGCCGGGGTTGAGATGCGCCTTGAACAGGTCGGTCATGCGGGCGACGTCCATCGCCTTGGCCTGCTCGACGCTGATCAAATCGGGCTTGGCGATGGTCGCTGGCGACAGCGACGGCGCGCTGACCATGGTGCGCAAATTGGTCTGTTCGGGCTTGGCCATGACGGTCATTTCAATCTCCTGTCTGCACGCACGACCAGGATCGGGCGCAACGAAAGCTGTTTTGCGAGCCGCTATTCGGCGGGCACATGTTTGGTGGCGACTGCGTGGCCGGCTTTCTTTGCGCGGTACTCGCTATAGGCGGCGATCAGCATGTCCTCGTCGCGATATTGCGGCACCCAGCCGAGCTGGCGCCCGGCCTTGGACACGTCGAGCACGCAGTCCTCGTCGGCGATCAGATACTGTTCCGGGTCCATGATCGGCATGTTGAAGAGGTCGAGCAGGTCGAGCGTGCGCTTGACCGCCCAGCCCGGTGTCGGGATCAGGATCGATTTCGAGCCGGCATGCCGGATCAAATCGCCGAGCAATTTCTTGACCGGCGGCGGGTTGAGCGAACCCAGATTATAGGCCTCATTAGGCACACCGGCCTTCCAGGCCGCGCGCGCGGCCTCGGCGCAGTCGAACACCGAGATGAACTGATAGGGGTTCCTGCCCGAACCGATCATCGGCACGGGAAGGTTCCAGTCGATCAGCTTGAACAGCTTTTCCAGGATGCCGAGCCGGCCTGGGCCGATGATCAGGCGCGGGCGAAACAGCGAGATCGACATGCCGCGCTTGCGCCATTCGGCCGCCAACTCCTCTGTCTTCTGCTTCGACCAGCCATATTCGCCCAGCGGCGCCACCGGGTGCTCCTCGGTCATCGGCTGCGTGACCGTGTGGCCGTAGATCATGTCGGTCGTGTAGTGGACGAGTTTTGTCGCACCGGCTCTGTCCATGGCCTGCATGATGTGCTCGGTGCCGTGGAAATTCACCGGGAAAAAGAAATCGTGCCGCTTGGCCCGCACCTGGATCGGCGACAGCATCTTGGCCGACAAATTGTAGACCATATCATCGGCCTTCAGCCCGACCGCCGCGACCGACGCCGGATCGGTGACGTCGCATTGGATAAAGCGGACGGTGCGGTACTGCGGCAGGTCGCTCTTGACGACGTCGGCGACGACAACCTCTTCACCATCGGCCACAAGCTTCGGAGCAAGGTGGCGGCCGACGAAACCGTCACCGCCGAAAATCACATGTCTCATCGAATGATCTCGTTTGCTTGGATCTTGTCGGGCATGATGGAAGCGGTCTGGTCCTCATGCCCTTGCTTACCCAAATCCCGGCCACTTTGCGCGATCAGCACCGTGCCGACGCAGATGAAGGCGATGCCGGCGATCCGCCAGCCATTGAGGTCCTCGCGGAAGACGAAATAAGCGAAGATGGCGACGGCAACATAGGCGAGGCTGAGGAACGGATAAGCGAAGGAGAGCTCGACCTTGGACAGCACATAGAGATGCGAGGCCATCGAGATGACGAAGGTGCAGAGGCCAAGGAACACCCAGGGGCTGAAAACGATCTGCAACAGCTTGACGAGCGGATTGACGCCCTCGAACGAGATCGGCCCGAGCGACATCATGCCTTGCTTCAGCATCAGCTGTGCGGCGGCATTGGTCATGACCGTAAAGAGAATGAAGACGATGTATTTCATGTGTTCCGAGCCACCCCTTCATGCTTCCTATTACAAACCAGCAAACATTTCGTGAAGCCACAAGAATGTTTTGAGTGAATCATGGATTTAACGATCGATAACCAAGAATTACTCAAGTTATATCTATTCCGCTGCCTCGGCTACGCAGCGCCGCGTGTCGAGCTTCCTTGCCGTCCGCGCCCAGAAACTCGATAGGAAGGCGGGATCGCGAAGCAACTCCAGCCGCGGCCATTCGGGAAAGGACGAAGCGAAGATGTCTGCGCCCATACGAGCATCCTTGTAGGGATTGACGGCGCCGCCTGCCTCGACGGTGATGCGATCGAGTTCCCGCAACAAGGCCAGCGTCGCAGCCCCCCTGTTGGGGAAATCCAGCGTCAGCGTGTAGCCGGGACGCGGGAACGACAGCAGCGCCGGCGAGCGGATGGAGCCGAAGCGTTTCAATACGGTGAGGAACGAGCCCTGCCCGGCTTGCCTTGCAGCCGCAAGCAATGCCGGCACGGCCTCGCGCGCCGCCGCTTCCGGCACCACGCTCTGGTGTTGGAAAAGCCCTTTCGGCCCATAAAGCCGGTTCCAGTCGCGCACGCCGTCGAGCGGGAAGAAGAAGCCCTGGTAGCCAACCTGGCGCGGCGCCGTCGACCGCCCCTTCTTCCACCTGTAGGCGGCGTTAAAGGCGGTCAGGAACGGCCGGTTGAGCACATTGAACGGCGGCTGGACCGGCACCGAGAGATTGCCACCGGCGCGCGAGGCGGCATGCGAGCCGTGCTCGGCATGATTGCCTGTAAACAGCAACCCGCGACCGCTATTGCGGCCGCCGGCAAGTTGGTCGATCCAGGCGACCGCATATTCATTGGCCTGATCGGCCGCCTCGGCCAAACCGAAGAACTCGTCGAGATCGCGAAACGGCGTCGCCTTTTCGACGATGTCGAGCGAATGAACCCGCATCAACCGGATCGAGGCAGACAGGATGAGACCGGTCAGCCCCATGCCGCCGATCGTCGCCGCAAACAGGCGCGCATTGTCTGCTGCCGAGCAGCGATAGGTCCTTCCGTCGGACCTGAGCAGCGTGAAGCTCTCGACATGGCAGCCGAAGGTGCCGCGCCGGTGATGGTTCTTGCCATGCACGTCATTGGCGATGGCGCCGCCGAGCGTGACGAATTGCGTGCCTGGCACAACCGCCGGAAAGAAGCCGTAAGGGGCGGCGTGGGCGATGATGTCGGACAACAGCACGCCGGCATCCGCCTCGAGAACACCGGTTTCGGCGTTGAAGGCGTGGATGCGGTTCAGCGATCGCATATCGACGACCGCTCCGGCCTCGTTCTGGCAGGAATCGCCGTAGGAGCGGCCATTGCCATAGGCAAGCAGCGACGCCGGCTTGGCCCGACCGCCCTTCAGCAGCGCGATCGCCTCATCGGCCCCGATGGCGCGCGGCGCCGGCGGTGTGGCAAGGCCAAAGCTTGGGAAACGTCCGGCGGCCATGCCTACCAGCCCCCGATGACCAGCATCACCGCACCGATCAGCACCACGATCTGGCTGCGCCAGTCGCGGATGATGAACACGACCGGATCGTCATGCATCTCGTTGCGGCGCGCCAGGATCCAGACGCGCATGGTGAGATAAAGCACGATCGGCGCCAGCGGCCAGATCAGCCATGGATGCGGATAGAGCTCCCGCACCGCGACACTGTCCATGTAGAGCGCCAGCACCAGCGCCGAGGAGAAGGCCGAGGCCATGCCGGCCTGGGCGACGATCTCCTGGTCTTCGGTGCGATAGCCGCGGCCGGCAATGCGCTCGCCAGGCGGAATGGCGGTGGTGCGCAATTCGACGAAGCGCTTCACCAGCGCCAGCGACAGGAAGAAGAAGATAGAGAAGGCCAGCAGCCAGAACGAGACGTCGACGCCGGTCGCCGCCGCACCGGCCAGGACGCGGATCGTGTAGAGGCCGGCGAGCGTCAGCACATCGACCAGCAGCATGCGCTTGAACGACAGCGAATAGGCCGTGGTGACGACCATGTAGCCGCCAAGCACAGCCAGAAATTCGTGCGACAAGAACAGCCCGGTGCCGAAGCCGATCGCCAAAAGCATCGCAATCGCGCCAAGTCCGAACGGGATGGACAGCGCACCGCTGGCGAACGGCCTGTTGCGCTTGGTGAGGTGTTTGCGGTCGAGCGCGAGGTCAAAGAAATCGTTGAGGATGTAGATGGCCGATGCCACCGCACTGAACGAGACGAATGCCAGCAGGCATTGCCAGATCATGTCGGTGTTGAAATATTCGTGCGAGAGCACCATCGGCACTGCGATCAGCGAATTCTTCAGCCACTGATGGACACGCAGCATCTTGACGATGGTCCGCAAAGTCGGCTTCGGCGCCGGCATCGTCTCGGCGCCATGTGCCGCCTGCCAGCGCGCGGCATGGCGGTCGGGCGCGACGACGATCGCGTTGCGCGCTGCATCAAAGACTTGGAGATCGTGACGGCTGTTGCCGGCATAGTCGAAACCGCCATCACCATAGGCTGCGATCAGCGAAGCGCGCTTCCTGCCCGAGGTGAGATTGGCGAGACCATCGGTGGCCAGCACCTGGTCGAAAATGCCGAGATGGACCGCGATGGCATCGGCGAACTTGCGCGGCGTGCCGGTCGCCAGCACGATCTTGCGGCCTTCGGCATGCTCGGTCCGGAGGCGGCAAAGCAGCACCTCGCGATAGGGCAGCGATGCCGGATCGATGTCGATGCGCTGCGCGATTGCCTGCTTCAGCCGCGCCGGTCCGCCGGCGGCCCAGAAAGGCACGAGGAAGATATAGAGCGGGTTCTTCTTGAGAAGGATGAACAGCCCTTCCCACAACAGGTCGGTCGCGATCAGCGTGCCGTCGAGATCGACCGCAAGCGGTATTGCGTTCCTGTCCGACCGCGCATCCATGTCCTACCCTGCCCGCGTAGAGTTGCGCGCCGCTTTTCGGCGTCTTGAGGCTGGTATAGCGGGCGATGACGTAGCGAACGTTAAAACGCACGGTTGCAGACGGCTGCCATGGGGGTATTTCCGGCGTCATTGTTAAACAACCGCTACCGGAAACGATAAAAGGCCGGGCAAATTCCCGGCCTCCGCAATCGTGACGCCAGGATTACTTGATGCGGGCGACACCGCCCGAAATCTCGACGGTTTCCGAACCGGTCAGGGCTTCGAGGTCGCCATTGGGCAAGGTGACGAAGCAGCCATTCGGGCAGAACTCAACCGTTTCGCCACCGGCCAACGCAAGGTCGGTCTTGCTGCCGCCCTCGGTGACGACCAGCGTTCGGGTCTCGGCGTCCTTGTTGACCGCGCTCGCGGCATGGACCGAGCCGATAGCGGCGACCAGGGCGACGGCAGCGACGAGAGACTTCCACATGGTGCAATATCGGTGTTCCCACCGCCTCTGTTGCATTTCGCAAGGCATTTTCGCCTTTGCATGGAGCTTATATGAGATGGAAGCTGAACCGCAACTGAATGCCCCATTCATGCCGCAATCGGCTTTCGATGGTTGAGACCCACCGATTCCCAGCCTAGTCCGGATCTGGCTTCCTGGTTTTGCGGGACTTGACTAGTCGCTTCTTCTCCGCCTCGGCTTCGGCCTTCACCTGCTCCTGTTCGGCGAAGTCGGCCTCGATCTTGTCGTCGTCTGTCGGCCAGGCCTTGGGCTTGTGGGCCTCGACCACGGCGCGTGGCGTCGAGGGCATCTCGATGTGTTCGCTGCTGAATTTTTCAAGCACGGCAAAACGGATGTCGTTCTGCGCGATGTTGCCGTTCATCACATCGGCCAGGAACACGCGGATCTCGAATTCCAGGGCGGCAGGGCCGAAATTGGAAAACAGCACGAAGGGTTCGGGGTTCTTCAGCACCATCGGGTGGCTGCGGGCGATCTCCAGCAGGACGGCATGAACCTGCTTGACGTCGCTGCCATAGGCGACGCCGACCTTGATGTCGATGCGGCCGAGCTTGTTGCGGTGCGTCCAGTTGCCGACGGCATTGTTGATCAGGTTCGAGTTGGGCAGGATCACCGATTGCCGCTGGAAGGTTTCGATCTCGGTGGCGCGCACGCTGATCTTCTTGACTGTGCCGCTGACATCGCCGGCAACGATCCAGTCGCCCACCTTGAACGGCCGTTCGGCCAACAGGATCAGGCCGGAAACGAAATTAGACACCACGTTCTGCAGGCCAAAGCCGATACCGAGGGAAAGAGCGCCGGCGACCAGCGCCAGGCTGGACAGGTCGATGCCCGCCGCCGAGATGCCGACCAGTGCCGCGAGCGCGACGCCGGCATAGCCGACCGCCAGCCGGATCGAGTTGCGCACGCCGGTATCGACCTTGCCACGCGCCATCACGGAACCGTCGAGCCAGCCCTGGAACCAGCGTGTCAGGAAATAGCCTATGACGAAGACGACGATGCCGGAGAGGATGCCGGTGACCGAGATCGTCACCGAGCCGATGTTGATCCCGGTTGCGAGCTTGTAGGCCCAGGCCTGGATATCGCCGGGCTGGAAACCCCACATCAGCAGGATCAACGGCAGGAACACCAGCACGATCATCACATTGATGGCAACGCTGACGACAAGGCCGAGCTGGTCGAGGGCTGTATCCTCGTAGCTGGATTTGGCCGACAGCCAGCGCCCGACGGTCGTGTTGGCGAAAGCACCCTCCTCGCCGATCGCCTGCGCCGACAGGAAGCCGATATAGGCGGTGATCAGCACGGTGCCGGTAACGACGACCTGCAACGAAACGAACAGAGCAAGGCCGATGTAACCGAGCAGCGCCGCGACGATGGTGAAAAGACCGAGCGCAAGCGCCGTATAGCGCAGCCATGCCGGCCAAGGCCGCCAGCTTCCGTCACGCGCCTTGAACGGCCTCAGCATCGCCATCAGGATCAGGATGACGCCGACGATGATGGTGGCGCCGAAACTGCGGGCGATGGTCAGCGACAGCGGCGAGCCCATTTTGTCGTTGATGACCGACAGGAAATAATTGACGCCGATGACCACGG
Organism: Mesorhizobium sp. M0848; assembly: GCF_040319805.1. Lineage (NCBI taxonomy): Bacteria > Pseudomonadati > Pseudomonadota > Alphaproteobacteria > Hyphomicrobiales > Phyllobacteriaceae > Mesorhizobium > Mesorhizobium sp. M0848. The sequence continues at coordinate 62,983 of NZ_JAMYOM010000028.1, forward strand.
CCATGGCGGTCGTCAGCCGCACCAGCCAGCGCGCCGGACCTGTCTCGACGGGGATAAGGCGCCAATTCGGCAGCCGCGGCTCGAGCGCCGCATTGGTCAATCGGTTGACGCAGAACACCACCCCGATGACGGCCGCGAGCGCATTCAGGAAGAGGCCGATGTCGCCACGCAACACATTGTAATAGTTGAAAAAGAACACCGTGGAGGCCAAGAACACGCCAACCGCCAGCGTCGGCAGCAAGGTCGACCAGAAGGCCACCGACAAGCGGCTGAGATAGGATGGATCCTCATTGGCAGGGTCGGCTTCGAACACGCGCCCGAACAGGCGCCGGCCACCGACCAGCAGCACCAGCGCCAGCCCGAGCGCCACGAAGGTTGCCGCCAGAATGGCCTGGAACTTGAACTTGAAAGCGAAGCTTAGCCATGACGACACCGCTTTGTAGAAATTGCCGAATTCGTCCCTGGCGTCCGAAAAGACCTGCGGGCTGAGCGCGTCGGACAGCACATAGCGCTTGGTGAGCACATTGCGGAACAGCTCGCTGCGCATGTTGCCGATCTTGTCGATCAGCCCGCTGATGCGGATCGAAAGCGATTGGGCTTGCGCAATGACGGCATTGATCTCCGCCTTTTCCGACACCAGCGCCTCGCGTTCGCCGCTGACGATGTCGGGCTCCGGCGGCTGACCCGCGGCAGGTGCCGCGCCAAGCTGCTCAAGACGGCTGTTGATCTCGCCAAGACGCGTACGGAAGGCCAGTGCGCTGTTCAGCGATTGCCGCGACAGCTCCTCGAGTTGCAAGCGGATATCGACAAGGCTGCTATCCTCCTCGCCGTCCTGCTGTATCTGCTTCTCGAAATTGTCGGTCTTGGTCGTCAGCGCCTGGATGATCTTCTGCTGGTCGGCGACCAGTCCGGCAGGCGCCTGGCCAAGCCCCTGTGCCACCGCATCGAACGACAGCGGCGCCGAGACGACAAGCGTGAGGATCAAAATGAGACGAAGCAATCGGAAAAGCATGATTTGTTGGCGACTCATCGGCGGCGAAGGCAATTTGAAAGCCTGTCCTTGATAAAGACGGCCCTATCATGGGGCAAGCCGTCGCATCGCGGACTCATCCGATCATTGACCTCACTGATCCTGACTCTCATTGAGCCCAGACCCCATTGATCCCCTGACCGATGCGTCGGCCAGTCGAAAGGCGATGGCGCAATATTGGCTTTGCCGGTGCGGCCTGCTCTATAGTCTGCCGCATCGCCCGAACCGGATGACATCAATGGCAGAGTACTCGGCCTTTTCGCTGCTCGCGAACGCGCTCAAGGGAAACAAGGATTGGAAGCCGGCATGGCGCAAGCCGGACCCGAAGGCGTCCTATGACGTCATCATCATCGGCGGCGGCGGTCATGGGCTGGCGACCGCCTATTATCTTGCCAAGGAACACGGCATCACCAATGTCGCCGTTGTGGAAAAGGGCTGGCTCGGCTCCGGCAATGTCGGCCGCAACACAACGGCGGTGCGCTCGAACTATCTGCTGCCGGCCAACACCCGCTTCTACGAACACTCGATGAAGCTGTGGGAAAACCTTTCGCACGAGCTCAACTACAATGTCATGTTCTCGCAGCGCGGCTGCCTGAACCTGGCGCACACGCCGGCCCAGTTCGACGACTATGCAAGACGCGGCAATGCCATGCGCCATCTCGGCGTCGATGCCGAACTGATGACGAAGGCTGAGATCAAACGTCTGATTCCGGCGCTCGACATCTCCGACAGCGCGCGCTTTCCGGTGGTTGGCGGCCTGATGCAGCGACGCGCCGGCACCGCCCGCCATGATGCGGTGGCCTGGGGCTATGCGCGCGGCGCCGACCGTCGCGGCGTCGACATCATCGAAAACTGCGAGGTCACCGGCTTCCTGCGCGACGGCGACCGCATTTCAGGCGTGACGACGTCCCGTGGCGACATCCGCGCCAGGAAGGTGGCCGTTGCGGTCGCCGGCAGCACCGGGCGTGTCATGCAGCTTGCCGGTATCGAGACAATGCCGATCGAGAGCCATGTGCTGCAGGCCTTCGTCACCGAATCGCTGAAACCCTTCATCGACACGGTCGTCACCTTCGGCATGGGCCATTTCTACATGTCGCAGTCGGACAAGGGCGGCCTCATCTATGGCGGCGACATCGACGGCTACAACAGCTACGCCCAGCGCGGCAATTTGCCCGTCGTCGACGAGGTGATGAGCGAAATGCTGGCGCTGTTTCCGGGCCTTGCGCGCGTGCGCATGCTGCGCTCCTGGGGCGGTGTTTGCGACATGTCGATGGACGGCTCGCCGATCATCACCACCGGCCCCCTGCCCGGCATGTATCTCAACTGCGGCTGGTGCTATGGCGGCTTCAAGGCGACGCCGGCTTCCGGCTGGTGCTTCGCCTGGACCATCGCCAAGGACCAGCCGCACGATCTCAACGCCCCCTTCACCCTCGACCGCTTCCACCGCGGCCTGGTGATCGACGACAAGGGCCAGGGTGCAAACCCGCGGCTGCATTAGGCATTAGGTAGAGTTCAATGTTGATCACTTGCCCCTATTGCGGCCCGCGCGACGTCATCGAGTTCACCTATCAGGGTGACGGCAACCGTGAGCGCCCCGACCCCGCCTCGCAGAATTTCGAGGCGTGGAACGCCTATGTCTATGACAGGCTGAACCCGGCCGGGGATCACAACGAGATCTGGCAGCATTCCGGCGGTTGCCGCACGCATCTGCGCGTCGTGCGCAACACGCTGACGCATGAGATTTCCAGCGTTGCTTTTGTGCGCGGTGATCATCAAGGGCGCGGCGATCATGGCTCCGCCGCGCGCCGCAAGGCGGAGGACAAGTCATGAGCCCGCGCCGCACCGACACCGGCGGCCGCATCGACCGGCTGAAAACCATCCGCTTCACCTTCGATGGCGCGGCCTACACCGGCCATGCCGGCGACACGCTGGCGTCAGCCCTGCTGGCCAAGGGCGTCACGCTTTACGGACGTTCGTTCAAATACCACCGCCCGCGCGGCCTGCTCACAGCCGGCGTCGAGGAACCCAACGCGCTGGTGACGGTGCTGAAGGGCGAGGTTCGTGAACCCAACATCCCAGCGACCATGGTCGAGATCCATGACGGCCTGGTTGCCATCAGCCAGAACCGCTTTCCCTCGCTTGCCTGGGACATCAACGCCGTCAACCAGCTCGGCGGCAAGATCCTGTCGGCCGGGTTCTACTACAAGACCTTCATGGGACCGGTGTTCGGTCCGCTCAAAGGCACGCGCTTCTGGATGTTCTGCGAACACTTCATCCGTCGCGCCGCCGGCCTCGGCAGCGCCGGATCGGCAAAGGACCCGGCCCGCTACGAACGCATGAACGCCTTTTGCGACGTGCTGGTGGTCGGCTCCGGCCCCGCCGGCCTGATGGCCGCCAAGGCTGCCGCCGATCAGGGCGCCCGCGTCATGCTGGCCGATCTCGAGCCGCGTTTCGGCGGTTCGGCCAACTGGTCCGATGAAACGATCGACGGCGCGCCTGCCGCCGATTGGGCCCGTCGCACGGTCGCCCAGCTCGAAGGCCGAGACAATGTCCGCCTTTTGCCGCGCACCACGGTCTGGGGTTACTACGACAACAACACGCTTGCCGCGCTCGAACGGGTCAGCGACCATAAGGATCAGCCAGGCAAGGGCGAGCCGCGCCATCGCTATTGGGCGATCCGCGCCAAATCCGTGGTCCTGGCCACTGGTGCGTTCGAGCGGCCGCTGGTCTTCCCCGGCAATGACAGGCCCGGTGTGATGCTGGCGCATGCCTCCGAGCGCTACGCCAACGAATTCGGCGTGCTGCCGGGCGAGCGGATCGCACTGTTCACCAACAATGACAGCGCCTATCGGGCGGCGGTCGCCTTGAAGAAGGCCGGTGCCGCGGTCGTCGCCATCGCCGATGTCAGGCCGGAACTTTCGCCGGAGATGCGCAAGCTGGCCGCGGAAGCCGAGGCCGAGATCTTCGCTGGCCATGCCGTCGTCGCCACCGAAGGCGGCAAGGCGCTGTCCGGCCTCAAACTGCAGCGCTTCGACATGACCAACGGCACGCTCATCGGTGATGCACGCAGCATCCATGCCGATTGCCTGCTGATGTCGGGCGGCTGGTCGCCGACCATCCATCTGGCCAGCCAGGCCGGTGCCAAGGCGGAATGGAACGCCGCCCGGCAAGCCTTTCTGCCGCCGAAGCCGACACAAAAGTGGCCCCCACAGCAATGGATCGGCGCCGGTGCCTTCACCGGCAGTTTTTCCACCACCGAAGCCATCGCCGAAGGCCGCGCCGCCGGCCTCGCCGCCGCCGGCGGGCAGAGCACACCGTCCATGCTGCCGACCGTCGAAGCAGTGCCCGGCGATCCCGATCCCGCCCCGGTGTTCGAGATCAGGGCCAAGGGCAAGAGCTTTGTCGATTTCCAGCACGACGTCACGGCTGAGGACGTGCGGCTGGCCCACCGCGAGGGCTTCGTCTCGGTCGAGCATCTGAAACGCTACACCACGCTCGGCATGGCGACCGACCAGGGCAAGAGTTCCAACGTGCCTGGCCTCGCAATCATGGCCGAAGCGCTGGGCAAGCCGATCCCCGAGGTCGGCACGACGCGCTTCCGGCCGCCCTTTGCACCGGTGTCGATCGGCTCGCTGGCGGCCGAGCGTTTTGGCGACCTGAAGCCCGAGCGGCTGACTCCGATGCATGACTGGCATCTGGCCAGTGGCGCGACGATGTATTCCGCCGGCCTCTGGTACCGGCCGATGATCTACGGTCATGCCGGCGAGACGGTCGAGCAGGCCTATGTGCGCGAAGCCAAGGCGACGCGCGAAAGCGCAGGGATCGTCGATGTCTCGACGCTGGGCAAGATTGCCGTGCAAGGCCCTGACGCCGCCGCATTCCTCGACCGCGTCTACACCAACATGTTTTCGACGCTCGCCGCCGGCAAGGCACGCTACGGGCTGATGCTGCGCGAGGACGGCCTAGCCTTCGACGACGGCACCACTTGGCGGCTCGGCGATCAGGATTTCCTGATGACCACCACCACGGCCAATGCCGGCAAGGTGATGCAGCATCTGGAGTATTTCCTCGACGTGATCTGGCCGGAGCTGAAAGTCCACGTGACCTCGGTGACCGACGAATGGGCGGGTGCCGCGATCGGCGGGCCGAAGGCCAGGCAGATCCTCGCCGACTGTGTCACCGGCACGTCGGTCGACAACGCCGCCTTGCCCTTCATGGGCATCGTGCGTGGCGATATAGCAGGCGTGCCGGTGATGATTTGCCGGCTGTCCTTCTCCGGTGAAATGGCCTTCGAAGTCTATTCCGGCGCCGGCCACGGCACCCATGTCTGGGAAGCGCTTATTGAAGCCGGCAAGCCGTTCGGGCTGGCCACCTATGGGCTCGAGGCACTGGGCACCATGCGCATCGAAAAGGGCCATGTCACCGGCGCCGAGATCGACGGCCGCACCACGGCACGCGACCTGCATCTCGACTGGATGCTGTCGAAGAAGAAGCCTTTCATCGGCTCGGCGATGATGGACCGCGAAGGCTTGATCGCATCGGACCGCCTTGAACTGGTCGGCCTGATCGCCCTCGATAACCGGCCACTCAACGGTGGCGCCCACATCGTCGAGGAGGTTGACGAAGCCAATCCGCACGACTCCATCGGCCATATCACCGCCTGCTGCTATTCGCCGGCGCTCGGCAAGCATATCGCGCTGGCGCTGGTCAAGGGCGGCAAGGCACGGCAGGGCACGCGCGCCCATGTCTCCGATCCCTTGCGCAACCGCTTTGGACCGGTCGAGATCGTCTCCAACCACTTCTTCGATCCGGACGGGAGCCGCATGCATGGTTGAGCGCCAGTCACCCGAACCCTTGTCGCCACTCGAACCGGAATTTCACGTCGGCTCACACGGCAATTTCGAGCATGGCGTCGAGATCATCCTGACCGAGACGCGGCCTGGCTCGATCGTGCAGCTGGCAGCGTGGCCCGGCGAGGAGAAGAAGCTGATAGCAGCCATCCGCACCGTCACCGGGCTTGCTCTGCCCGATGGCGCAGGCGGCGGCTTGAGCGACGGCGTGAAATCGGTGTTCGGCTTCGCGCCGGGAAAGTTCACTATCGCCGACGAGGCCGAAGGGTTGGCCCCCGCCTTTGCCAAAGTGGTAACGCCGGCCATCGGCACCGTGACCGATCTTTCACATGGCCGCACCGCCATCCGCATTGCCGGGCCTAAGGCTGAATGGGTGCTGGCGAAATTCTTCGCCATCGACTTTTCGCTGCCGGCCTTTCCCATCGGCGCCGGCCGCTCGACCACCCATCACGACATCTTCGCCCAGATCCAGCGCACCGGCGCCGACCAGTTCGACATCTATGTCTTCCGCTCATTCGCACGCTCGTTCTGGAAGGCGCTCTGCCATGCCAGCGAGGAAGTCGGCTACGAGGTGCAGTAGGCGCCCTGTCGGCCAGGGCGCCGCGTCACTTCTGGCATCAACGCCAGCCGGTTCTGCCGCTAGAGAATCGCGCCTCGGGCGCTCATGGTTGGAAACATGACCGCCAGGCCGGTCCAAGGGGTAAATCCCGTCTCAGAGTCGGCACATTCGTTTGGTTCGAACATCTCCATGACCGCAGAACTATCCGCCGGCGCCACGGATTGCGCCGATGTGCCGGCCAGAGCCTTGCTCCTGCTGCCGCTAACGGTCGCCTGCGGCGTGTTCATGACCAGCCTCGACCAGAATGTCGTGGTGACCGCGCTGCCGGGCATCAGCGAAAGCCTCGGGCGTCCGCCCAGCCAGCTCGGCCTCTTGATTACCGTCTATGTCGCCAGCCTGATCATCTCGATGCCGCTTGGCGGCTGGGCCGCCGACCGCTTCGGACTGCGCAACGTCTACTGCTTTGCCTTGCTGGTGTTCGCCGCCTCGTCGGCGCTCTGCGGGCTGTCCGACAACATCTGGACGCTGGTCGGCGCCCGCGCGCTGCAAGGCTTTGGCGGCGCCTTGATGGGCACGCTCGGCCAGGTCGTCATCCTGTCGACCTTTCCGCGCAGCCGAACGCTGAAGATCAACATGTACATCTCGCTGGCCGGCCAGTCCGGACCGTTGGTCGGTCCGCTCGTCGGCGGCGCGCTGACCACCTACATTTCCTGGCGCTGGATCTTCTTCATCAACGTGCCGTTCGCGCTGGCTGCGGCAATTCTTGCCGCCTCGCTGTTTCCGACGATGACCAAGCCGGTGCGCACGCCGTTCGATTTTCCGGGCTTCCTGCTGGTCGGCAGCGGCATGGTCCTGCTGGTCTTCGGCATGGATTCGCTTGCCGCCAAGGATGCCGCGGGCGGCATCATCGCCGCCGAACTGGCGCTGGCGCTCGTTATCCTGACCATCGCCTCGTTCTACTGCCTGCGCGTGCGCAATCCGCTGCTCGATCTCAAGCTGTTGCGCATCCGTACCTTCCGCATTTCGTTCCTCACCGGTGGCGGGCTGGACACGATCGGCCTCAGCTCCGTCGTCTTCCTGCTGCCGCTGATGTTCCAGCTCGGCTTCGGCATGAGCGCGGTTCAGGCGGGATCGCTGACCTTCGTCGCCGCGGTCGGCTCCGTGGCCATGCGGTTCTTCATGCCGCGTGTCCTCAACCGTTTCGGCTTTCGCCGCGTGCTGGTCTACAACACGCCCATCGTCGCCGCCCTGGTTGCCGGCTTCGCGCTGATGCAGGCGACGACGCCGGTATGGATCGTGCTCACCTACATCTTCGTCTTCGGCGTCTTCCGCTCCGCGCAATGGGCCTCGACCGGCAACCTCGCCTATTCCGACATCGCGCCCGAGCAGCTCGCCCGTTTCAGCGCGCTCTATTACATATTATGGCAGCTGGCAGTGGCGATCAGCGTTGGCCTGGCCGCCGCGGCACTGTCGTTTCTGGCGGGCGGCGGCCCTGCCGTCGCCGACGACTTTCGCATCCTGTTCGTGATCGAGGGCGTCATCACGCTCTGCGCGCTGCTTGCCTACCTCAAGCTGACGCCGCAAGACGGCGTCCATGTCAGCGGCCACGGCGCACAGATGAACACGGAATGAAGCTGGCTGGCTTACTCGCTGAACGTCACCCACTCTTCCAGCGGCACGCGGTCGGTGCGGAAGGCGTTTTCAGGTTTTGACGTATCTTCGTAACCAACCGCCATGCCGCAGACGACGATCTCTTCGTCCGGAATGTCGAGCACCGGCCTGATCTGCCGGTGATAGGGCGCGAAGGCCGCCTGCGGACAGGTGTGCAGACCCCTGCCTCTGGCTGCGACCATGATGTTCTGCAGGAACATGCCGTAGTCAATCCACGAGCCCTGGTTGAGGCGGCGGTCGATGGTGAAGATCATGCCGACCGGAGCGTCGAAGAAGACGAAGTTGCGGTCGTGCTGGGCGCGCATCTTGTCGACCTCGCGGCGACCAATGCCGAGCGCGCCATAGAGGCCGAAACCGTTGGCGCGGCGGCGGGTCAGATACGGCTCGAAGAACTGGGTGGGATAATACCGGTACTCGTCCCAATCGGCTTTTTCGGCGCGAATGCCGGAATTGAGAATGGCGTCTGATATCCGCTGCTTGCTCTCGCCCTTGGTGACATAGACTTTCCATGGCTGCATGTTGGTGCCGGATGGGGCGCGCGCCGCAACCGCCAGAATGGCGCGGATGGTGTCGTCGTCGACCATGTCGGGCAGGAATGCGCGCACCGAACGGCGCGACAGGATCGCCTCGTCGACAATCTCGGCATCGCCCGCGATTCGGGGGTTATTTTCCAGCATGGGCCGTCCCTTACCCTTTGTCTCGATCGGACGTCCCCACTCGCCGCTCTCGGCGGAGCCTTTGCATGAACCGTCAAAATCGCGCAAGCAAATCTTGTGCATCCGTGAAAATCTACTTGATTTTTTCATGAGCTTGATTTCTCATGAAATTTGACGGTATTTTTTCATGAAGAGAGCGTTTTGCCTTCGACTACCGCAAGAACATTGCAGGGACCTGACGAACGCGTGCTGGCCGGCGATATCAGGGCCCTGCGCAAGGCGCGCGGGCTGACGCTCGCCGAGATCGGCCTGAAGCTTGGCCGTTCGGTCGGCTGGGTCAGCCAGGTCGAGCGCGGCCTGTCGATTCCATCGCTCGGTGACCTCCGAGCCTTCGCCGAACTGTTCGGCGTGCCGATCAGCCTGTTCTTCAGCCATGACGTGCCTGTCGAAAGCGAGCGCGGCGTGGTCGTGCGTGCCGGCAGGCGCCGCACGCTTGGCACAAGCGAATCCGGCCTGGTGGAGGAGCTTCTGTCGCCCGATCTCGGCGGTAGCTTCGAGATGGTGCGTTCGGTCTTCGCGCCGGGCGCGGAACTGAAGGCCGAGGCGCAGCGGCCGACCGAGGAAGCCGGATACGTCGCGTCCGGACTGTTCGACATCGAGATCGGAGGTGTCTGGCATCGGCTTGGCGAGGGCGACTCCTTTCGCTTCGAAGGCAAGCCCTACCGCTGGCGCAATCCGGGTGCCGAGCCGGCAATTGTCATCTGGGTGGTTTCACCACCCGTCTATTGAGTTCAAGTTTGGAGAAGAACATGGCGGGTTTGCCGAGCACGGCGCGCGTGGTGATCATCGGAGGCGGTGCCGTCGGCACCTCCTCGCTCTACCATCTCGCCAAGGCGGGCTGGACCGACTGCGTGCTCTTGGAAAAGAACGAGCTGACTTCGGGCTCGACCTGGCATGCCGCTGGCAACGTGCCGACTTTCTCCTCGTCCTGGTCGCTGATGAACATGCAGCGCTATTCGACCGAGCTTTATCGCGGGCTGGCCGACGCGGTCGACTATCCCATGAACTATCACGTCACCGGCTCGCTGCGCCTTGCCCACACGAAAGAGCGCATGCAGGAATTTCAGCGCGCCAAGGGCATGGGCCTCTACCAGGGCATGGACATCGACATTGTCGGTGTCGGCGAGATCCAGCGTCGCTATCCCTTCATCGAGACGCATGACCTGAAAGGCGCGCTCTACGACCCGAGCGACGGCGACATCGATCCGGCGCAGCTCACCCAGGCGCTGGCCAAGGGTGCGCGCGACATGGGCGCGAAGATCATCCGCTTCTGCCCGGTCACAGGCGTGCGCCGTGAGAACGACGAATGGGTGGTCGAGACGGCACAAGGTGAGATCCGCTGCGAGATCGTCGTCAATGCCGCCGGCTACCGCGCCGCCGAAGTCGGCCGGATGTTCGGCCGCGACGTGCCGATGATGGTGATGAGCCATCAGTACATTTTGTTCGAGGAGATTCCCGAACTGGCGGCATGGTCGAAGGAACAGGGGAAGAAACTGCCGCTGCTGCGCGACGTCGACACCTCCTACTATCTTCGCCAGGAGAAGAACGGCATGAATCTCGGCCCCTATGAGCGCAATTGCCGCGCGCATTGGGCCACCCACAACGACCCGATGCCGGAGGATTTTTCCTTCCAGCTGTTCCCCGACGATCTCGACCGGCTCGAACATTATCTGGCCGACGCCGTCGCCCGCGTGCCGATCCTGGGCACCGCCGGCCTGTCCAAGGTCATCAATGGCCCGATCCCCTACACGCCGGACGGCAATCCGCTGATCGGCCCGATGCCCGGCGTTCCCAATGCCTTCGAGGCCTGCGTCTTCACCTTCGGCATCGCCCAGGGCGGCGGCGCCGGCAAGGTGCTGGCCGAATGGGTGACAGAGGGCCAGACCGAATGGGACATGTGGTCATGCGACCCGCGCCGCTTCACCTCCTTTGCCGCGGCGCCGGACTATTGCGTCGCCAAGGGCATGGAGATCTACGGCAACGAATACGCCATCCAGTTCCCGCGCCATGCCTGGCCGGAAGGCCGCGACCGCAAGCTGTCGCCGATCCACGATCGCATCAAGGCGCTCGGCGGCCGCTTCGACGCCTATAATGGCTGGGAGCGCGCCACCTGGTATGCGCAAGAGGGCGATGATGTTTCAGAGGAAGCGACGCTGACCTTCCGCCGCGAAGGACCGTGGCACCATCGTGTGCGTGAAGAATGCCTGGCGGTGCGCGATGCCGCCGGCATTTTGGACCTGCCGGGCTTCTCGCGCTTCAACCTCGAAGGCCCGGGTGCCGCCGAATGGCTGAGCCTGCAGGTCACTGGGCTGGTGCCAAAACCCGGCCGCATCGGTCTCGTCTATTTTGCCGACGACAAGGGTCGCATCGTCACCGAAATGTCCGTCGTGCGCCACGACGACAACCTGATGACGCTGATCACCGCGGCGGTCGCGCAATGGCATGATTTCGAGTGGCTGAAATCGCGCATGCCTGAAGATGCGACCTTCAAGCTGATCGATCGGACCGAGGAATTCTCGACCCAGATCCTGGCAGGCCCGAACTCGCGAAAAATCCTCGCTGATGTCTGCGAAGCCGACCTCACTCTGCCATGGCTGACGCATCAGGAGACAAAGATCGCCGGTCGCTGGGCCAAACTCGTGCGCGTCTCCTTCGCCGGCGAACTCGGCTGGGAAATCCACACCAGGATCGACGACACCGCCGCCATCTTCGATGCCATCTGCGCGGCGGGACAACAGCATGGGCTGAAGCCGTTCGGCATGTATGCGCTGGATTCGCTCAGGCTCGAAAAAGGCTACCGCACCTGGAAGGGCGACCTGTCGACCGACTATTCGATCCTGCAGGGCGGGTTGGAGCGCTTCGTCAAATGGGACAAGCCCGACTTCCGCGGCAAGGCGGCACTCCAGAACGAAAAGCAGCAAGGCGTGAAGAAGCGCTTCGTCACGCTGGTGGTGGAAAACCCCGGCGATTGCGACGCTCCGTCAGTTTCTACACTCTGGCATGACGGCAAGATCGTCGGCGAGACGACGTCGGGCGGCTGGGGTCATCGCATCGACAAGTCGATCGCACTCGGCATGCTGCGCGCCGACCTGGCCGAACCAGGTACATCAGTCGAGGTCGAAATCTTCGGTGACCGCTTTCAGGCGATCGTGCAGAAGGATGAACCGCTGTGGGATCCGAAGAACGAAAGGCTGCGCGCATGAAGAAAATCATCCTCACCGATGGCGGGATGGGCCAGGAACTGGTCCGCCGCAGCAAATCCGAGCCGACACCGCTTTGGTCGGCCAGGGTGCTGATCGACGAACCCGATTTGGTGCGCGACCTGCACGCGGAATTCATCCGTGCCGGCGCACGTGTCATCACCATCAACACCTATTCTGCGACACCCGAACGCCTGGCGCGCGAGGGCGCGGAAGACCTCTTCAAGCCATTGCAGAAGCGCGGCATCGAATTGGCCAGGCAGGCCCGCGACGAGGCCGGCGATGCAGCCATCGCCGGCTGCCTGTCGCCGCTTTTCGGCAGCTATGCACCGGCACTGACCATTTCCTTCGAGGACACGCTCGATATTTACCGCCGCATCGTTGCCGAGCAGGCCGATGGCGTCGACCTGTTCCTGTGTGAAACCATGGCGTCGGCGGACGAAGCCCGCGCGGCGGTCACCGCGGCATCGGAAAGCGGCAAGCCGGTATGGGTGTCGTGGACGCTGGCCGACCACGGCAAGCCACGGCTGCGCAGCGGCGAGACAATAGCCGCCGCGGCAGGCGCGCTCGATGGCCTGGCAGTCGCCGCGCGGCTGGTCAATTGCTGCCGGCCGGAAGCAATCGCCGCGGCTTTGCCTGAACTGATCGACCTCGGCGGCCCGGTCGGCGCCTACGCCAATGGCTTCACTTCAACCGAAGCACTCAAGCACGGCGGCACCGTCGATGTGCTGCACGCCCGTCACGACCTTGGCCCGGATGCCTATGCCGACCAGGCGATCGGCTGGGTCGAGGCTGGGGCAAGCATCGTTGGCGGCTGCTGCGAAGTCGGACCGCCGCACATCGCCGCCCTGCGCGACCGGCTCGAACAGGCCGGCTACGAAATTTCGGGAGTTTTGCATGCCTAGACCATCATCGCGTATTTCCGGCATCGTGCCTTCGGGCAAGGACGGCTGGGAAGTCCATTTCGCCGCCTGGACGCGCAAGGAGGCCGGCGAAGACATCATCATGCTGTCGGTCGGCGACCATGATTTCGACACGCCTTCGCAGACCATCGAAGCCTGTGTGACCGCGGTTCGCGGCAGCAATCATCACTACACCCCGCTTCCCGGCTTGCCGCGCCTGCGCAGGGCGATGGCGGCGGCCTCGACCGCCTGCACCGGCGTCGAGACGTCGCCGGATCAGGTGATCGCCACACCGGGTGGCCAGGCCGCACTCTACGCCGCGGTGCAGGGCGTGCTCGACCAGGGCGATCACGCCATCGTCGTGGCGCCCTATTATGCCACCTATCCCAACACGTTCAGCGCCGCAGGCGCTGATTTCACCGTCGTTGAGACACCGGCCGAGGATGGCTTCCAGCCGCGTGCCGACATGATCCGCGCGGCAATCCGGCCGAACACGCGCGCCGTCCTGATCAACACGCCGAACAATCCGACAGGAGCTGTCTATTCGCGCGAGCGGCTGGAGCAGTTGGCAGAAGTCTGCCGGGAGCACGACCTCTGGCTGCTGTCGGACGAAGTCTACTGGACGCTCGGCGGCGGCGAGCACGTCTCGCCGCGTTCGCTGCCAGGGATGGCCGAGCGTACGCTGGTCATCAATTCGATGTCCAAGAGCCACGGCATGACCGGCTGGCGCATGGGCTGGCTGACTGGGCCGGAGGAGATGATCACGCTCATGATCAATCTCAATCTGGTGACGACCTACGGCCTGCCGGCCTTCATCTCGATCGCCTGTTCCGAGGCACTGGAGAACCGTTACGGCGTCAAGGAGATCGCCGAACGTTACGCGGCACGCCGCACCGTCTTGCTCGACGCCGTGCGGGGCATGAACGATGTCACCGTGCGCGGTTCGGAGGGCGGCATGTATGTCATGCTCGACATCTCGGCCGTCGAACCGGACGACGAGAAATTCGCCTGGGCCCTGCTCGACAACGAAAAGGTTGGCGTGATGCCCGGCTCCAGCTTCGGCGAGGCGGCCGCCGGCCACATTCGCATCAGCCTCTGCCAGCCCGAACCCGTGCTGCAGGAAGCTGCACTTCGTCTGCGCCGCTTTGCTTTCAGCTACCGTCGCGAGGCAGCATGACCGCCAAGGCAGTTCCCGCCAAAGCAAGAGCGGTCATCATCGGCGGCGGCGTTTCCGGCTGTTCGGTCGCCTATCACCTGGCCAAGCTCGGCTGGACCGATATCGTGCTTCTCGAACGCAAACAGCTGACGTCGGGCACGACATGGCACGCCGCCGGCCTGATCGGCCAGTTGCGCGGTTCGCAGAACATGACGCGGCTGGCGAAATATTCCGCCGACCTCTACGTCAAGCTGGAGGCCGAGACGGAGGTCGGCACCGGCATGCGCCAGGTCGGTTCGATCACCGTGGCGCTGACCGAGGAGCGCAAGCACGAGATCTACAGGCAAGCGTCGCTGGCGCGTGCCTTCGATGTCGACGTGCGCGAGATTTCGCCCAGGGAAGTCAGCGAGATGTACCCGCATCTCAATGTTTCCGATGTCATCGGTGCCGTGCATCTGCCGCTCGACGGCCAGTGCGACCCCGCCAACATCGCCATGGCCCTGGCCAAGGGCGCGCGCCAGCGCGGCGCCACCATCATCGAGAACGTCAAGGTCACCAAGGTCCACAGCAGGGCCGGCCGCGTCACCGGCGTGGCTTGGGCACAAGGCGAAGAACAAGGCACGATCGAGGCCGACATCGTCGTCAACTGCGCCGGCATGTGGGCACGCGAACTGGGAGCGCGGAACGGCGTCACCATCCCGCTGCACGCCTGCGAGCATTTCTATCTCGTCACCGAGCCAATCCCCGGCCTCGGCCGGCTACCGGTGCTGCGCGTGCCGGACGAGTGCGCCTACTACAAGGAGGACGCCGGCAAGATGATGCTGGGCGCCTTCGAGCCGGTGGCGAAACCATGGGGCATGGACGGCATAAGCGAGGATTTCTGCTTCGATCAACTGCCGGAGGACATGGAGCATTTCGAGCCGATCCTCGAAATGGGCGTCAACCGCATGCCGATGCTGGCGACCGCAGGCATCCACACCTTCTTCAACGGTCCAGAGAGTTTTACGCCCGACGACCGCTACTATCTCGGCGAGGCGCCGGAACTGTCCGGCTACTGGATGGCGACCGGCTACAATTCGATCGGCATCGTCTCCTCCGGCGGCGCCGGCATGGCGCTGGCGCAGTGGATCAATGATGGCGAAGCTCCCTTCGACCTGTGGGAAGTCGACATCCGCCGTGCCCAGCCGTTCCAGAAGAACCGCCGTTACCTCAAGGAGCGCGTCTCGGAAACGCTCGGCCTGCTCTATGCCGACCATTTCCCCTATCGGCAGATGGCGACATCGAGGAATGTCAGGCGTTCGCCGCTGCACGAGCATCTGAAGGCGCGCGGCGCCGTATTCGGCGAAGTCGCCGGCTGGGAGCGCGCCAACTGGTTCGCTCGCGAGGGCCAGGAGCGCGAATACCGCTATTCCTGGAAGCGCCAGAACTGGTTCGACAACCAGCGCGAAGAACACCTTGCGGTCAGGAACGGCGTCGGCCTGTTCGACATGACCTCGTTCGGCAAGATCCGCGTCGAGGGCCGCGACGCCAGCGCTTTCCTGCAAAGACTGTGCGCCAACGACATGGACGTCGCGCCGGGCAAGATTGTCTACACCCAGATGCTCAACAAGCGCGGCGGCATCGAGAGCGATCTGACGGTCTCGCGGTTGTCCGAGACGGCTTTCTTTCTCGTCGTCCCCGGCGCCACGCTGCAGCGCGATCTCGCCTGGCTGCGCAGGCACATCACCGACGAGTTCGTCGTCATCACCGACGTGACGGCGGCCGAAAGCGTGCTCTGCCTGATGGGCCCGGACGCAAGAAAGCTGATCCAAAAGGTCAGCCCCAACGATTTTTCCAATGATAAAAATCCGTTCGGCACGTTCCAGGAGATCGAAATCGGCATGGGCCTGGCCCGCGCCCACCGCGTCACCTATGTCGGCGAGCTCGGCTGGGAACTCTATGTCTCGACCGATCAGGCGGCTCATGTCTTCGAGGCGATCGAGGAGGCAGGTGCGGATGTCGGCCTGAAACTCTGCGGCCTGCACACGCTGGATTCCTGCCGTATCGAAAAAGCGTTCCGGCATTTCGGCCACGACATCACCGACGAGGACAATGTGCTGGAAGCCGGCCTAGGCTTCGCGGTGAAGACCGCCAAGGGCGACTTCATCGGCCGCGATGCCGTGCTACGCAAGAAGGAAGCCGGCTTGTCACGCCGACTCGTTCAGTTCCGCCTGAAGGATCCGGAGCCCCTGCTCTTCCACAACGAGGCGATCCTGCGCGACGGCAAGATCGTCGGCCCGATCACTTCAGGCAATTACGGCCATCATCTCGGCGGCGCGGTCGGGCTGGGCTATGTGCCATGCCAGGGCGAGAGCGAAGCGGATGTGCTGGCTCCATCCTACGAAATCGAGATCGCCGGCGAGCGCTTTGCGGCGGAAGCGTCGCTGAGGCCGATGTACGATCCGAAGGCCGAGCGGGTGAAGATGTAGCGCCTCTTACCCTCCCCCTTGTGGGGAGGGTCGGCTCGCGGTCGGAGCAAAGCGGAGATTGCGGGACGGGGTGGGGATAGCGCCCTACGAGACCCCGCTTCTCAAAACCGCTCCAGCTTTGCCCGCACCTTCGCCAGAAACGCCGCCCTTGTTGCCGGCGTCGAGGCATCCATCAAATAGTGCGCCAGGAAAAAGGTCCGGCAGCGTGTCGCGCACAGTGCTCGCATGCCGCGCAGCAGGGTCTTGCGTCCCGGCTGGCCGACGACGACGCTCCACCAGGTCGGCGCGCCGCAGGTGGTGATGACGCCGACCTTGGTTACATGCGTCATCAGCGACTTGATCCGCCCCTTGCCGGCCGGCAACTTGAAGGCGACGTCCGTCGCCCACACCCGGTCGAGCCAGCCCTTCAGCATCGCCGGCAGTCCGTACCACCAGGTCGGATAGACAAACAGGATCGCTTCGGCCCAGTTGAGCAGTTCGAAATGCGGCTTCAGCGCCGGGTCCTGCGGCGCCTGGTCATTGTAGGAGCGTCGCTCGTCGCAGCCCATCACCGGGTCGAACTTCTCGGCGTAGAGGTCGAGCAGCCGCACCTCCCAGCCTCGTCGCATCAGCACGTCGATGGCGCTGTCGCGAATTGCCGCACAGAAGCTGTCGGGCACCGGATGGCAGTAGACCACCAGCGCGCGCATCAGAAGGCATCCATGATGGCCGCGACCTTGACCATGAAGGTCTTGCGCGTGCTGTCGGTCGACAGATTCATCGAATAATGCGCAAGATAGCTCACCGGCGCGCCCGGTTTGACGGTGGCGCGCAGCATGCGCTTGATCAGTTTGCGCGGCGGATCGCCCATCAGCATGGCGCGGAACCGGCTGCCGCCATAGGTGGTCACCGCCGCGACCTTGCGTATGTTGTGCAGCGACGGCTGCGCCTTGCCGTCGACCAGCTTGAACGACACGCCGGGCAAGAAGACGCGATCGAAAAAGCCTTTCAGTATCGCTGGAAAGCCATAGTTCCAGACCGGATAGGAAAGCACCAGCGCATCGGCGCGCAGCAGGCGCTCGACATAAGGTGCGGCAGCGTCAGCGGCGCCGCGCGGATTGTGGTAGTCCAGCCTTTCCTGCCGCGTCATCCGCGGATCGAAATCCTCCGCGTAGAGGTCGCAGTCATCGACCGTATGGCCCGCCGCCGTCAACCGCTCGACGATCATGCGGTGCAGGCCGGCATTGAAGCTGGTCTCGACCGGATGGGCGTAAAGGACGAGGATGTTCACAGGGGAATATCCGCAAGGTCAGTGCGAGGCACCCCCCTCTGCCCTGCCGGGCATCTCCCCCGCAAGGGGGGAGATCGGACTGCCGCATTGCTTTCGCCAACTGTCAACGCCACAGAATGGTCGAGACTCAGAAGCTGCCAATCTCCCCCCTTGCGGGGGAGATGTCCGGCAGGACAGAGGGGGGTGTTCAAGCGCGAACCTCTCCTCATCCCGCCCTCTGCAACCCCTTGAACAGAAAAGTCCGGCCCGAACGGTAGTCGTAGTCCGGGTTTTCCCAGGCGATCATCTTGCCGGGGTTGAGCAGGCCTTGCGGATCGGTTTCGCGCTTGAAGGCAAGCTGCACGGCATCCGTCTGCTTCATGCCGCCCTCTTCCAGCGTGTAGCGGTGCGGGTTGAAGATCGGGCAGCCATTCTCCTCGTGCAGGCGCACGATCTCGTCGAGCCGCGCCTCGGTGGTGAACTTGACCAGCGACAAGCCGAAACAGGTGATGTTGCCATCCAGCCGCACGAATTCCAGATGCGAGAATACCTCGCCCGGAAACATCGCATCCATCTTTTCGACCAGCGCGAGCTGGTTGGGGAAGGGATAGAGCGACTGCAGATAGGTGATCGAAGGATCGACGCGCAGTGCCCTCAGCGTGGTGTGGTTCCAGGCCAGTTCATAGGCCGGCGGCAGGCCCTTTTTCTCGTCCGGCGTCGCTGAGGCTGCATTGAAGATCACCTCGCCACCGGCACGCCTGGTGAAGGCCAGGAAGGCATCGAGCCCATGCCGCGCCACCATGACGACGCAGATGCTTTGCCCCTGCTTCAGGAATTTCTGGTGCCGCTTGAAATAGAGCTGCGGCACGGGTGCCGCTATCGGCGTGATCAGCTTGGTCAGGATACCGTCCTGACAGGCCAGCGCATTGCCATAGCGCGCCGCATCCATGAAAGCGTCGAAGCCGACGACGACGTCGATCCATTCATAAGCCGCGGTCAGCGGCATCTCGACCTCCGATATGATGCCGTTGGTGCCGTAGGCATGGGTCACCTTGTGCAGATCCTCGCCGGTGAGTTCGAGCGCTTTCGGCTCGGCTTCCATGGTCACCACGCGCAGCCGCAGCACATTGCCGAAGTCGCGCAGGCCGCCGAAATTGATCGAGCCGACGCCGCCCGAACCGCCGGCGATGAAGCCGCCGATCGAGGCGGTGTTGTAGGTGGACGGCGACAGCCGCAGCTCCTGCCCGGAATGCGCCCGCGTCGCCTTATCGATATCGGCCAGAATGGCCCCCGGTCCGGTCACCACGCGACCTGGCGCGATCGAGTTGATCTCGTTCATCTCGGCGAGGTTGAGCACGACGCCGCCCGAAAGCGGCATCGCCTGGCCGTAATTGCCGGTGCCGCTGCCGCGCGGCGTCACCGGCACGCCATGGCGATGACAGGCGGCAAGCACACGGATCAGTTCAGCCTCGTTCCTCGGCGTCACGATCAGATCGCCGGTGACATGGTCTAGCTGCTGCTTCAGCACCGGGCTGTACCAGTAGAAATCGCGGCTCTTCTGCTGGACGATGGCCGGATTGTCGTCGACCTTCAGGCCTTCGAGATCGCGTTTGAGCGCCGAAACGTCCATCATTCCACCATCAGTTCGTCGAGTTCGGCGTAGTCCGGCAATTGCCGGTCGATCGCCTTGCCGCCGCGCACCACGATGCGATCCGATTCGGGCCGCGACAGCAATTCCGTCCAGCTTCGGCCTTTGAACACGATGAAATCGGCATCGCCGCCGGCGGCAAGCGTGCCGAAGCCTTCAAGCCGCATCGCCCTGGCCGGCGTCGCGGTGACCGCTTGCGGCCAGTCGGCGACCGGATGGTCGAAGTGCAGGATGCGCGTCGCCATGCGGTAGACCTCCAGCATGTCGAGATCGCCATAGGCATAGAAGGGATCACGCGTGTTGTCGGAAGCGACAGCGACCGGAATGCCCCTCGCCTTCATCTCGTGCAGCAGCGTCACGCCACGCCAGCGCGGCGTGGTGCCGTCGCCGCGCCGGTCCTGCAGATAGAGATTGCACATCGGCAATGAAACGACGGCTAGCCCTGCCTTCGCCACCTTGTCCAGCGTGTCGAGCACGTCGAGGTCCGGCTGGCGCGCAAGCGAGCAGCAATGGCCGACGAGGATCTTTCCTTCGAAACCGTTCCAAAGAGCGGCCTCGGCGATCTTCTTCAGCGATATGGCGGAGATGTCATCGGTCTCGTCGGCATGGAAATCGAGATCGAGGCCATGCTTGATCGCTTGCGCGAAGACATGGTCGAGCAGTTCTTCGAGGTCCGGCACCATATAGGTGACGACACCGAGCACGCCCTTTGCCGCGGCAACCCTCTTTGCCAGCCTGTCGAACCACTTTTTGTCGCGTACGCCTTCGATGCCGAGCAAACAGGCGCCCTGCAACTCGATGCGGCCGCGCCATGCCTCGCGCATCGCCTCGAACACCGGCCAGGAGATTTCCTCCTGCGGCGCGACGCTGTCGAGATGCGTGCGCAGCGCCCTGGTGCCATGGGCGTAGGCTGAGCGCAGCGAGAAATCCATCCGTTTCGCAACGTCCTCGGCGCTCCAGCGTGCCACACGATCGGCGCCGGCGGCATTCAGCGCGCCCAAGAACGTGCCGTCGGGATTGGGCTTTCGCGGCCAGATATGGCCCTTGTCGATATGCGTGTGGCTGTCGACGAAGCATGGCAGCACGATGCGGCCGCCAAGATCGACGGCATCAGCAGGCGCTGCACGACCGTGGGCGGCAATGCCTGCGATTTTGCCGTCCGCGATAGTGACGTCGGCAAGCGCAAAGCCATCCCTGTCGAGAGCAGCGCCAAGGCCTGGGGTCAGGGATGCGTGAAGCCTGACATTGGCGAGCCGGTATGAACCTGTGTTCGGAATCAAGGGCCTAGCGCTCCTGCTTCAGTGCGCTTTCGTGCCAGCGCCGCAAAATGAGATGCGAAATCAGCGACAGCACGAGGAAGATCAAAATGCCGGTCAGCGAGATCAGGAACAGCGCCGCGAACAGCCGCGGCGCGTTGAGCCGGTAACCGGCCTCGATGATGCGCGAGGCAAGGCCGGACGACTGGCCGGTGGTGCCGGCGACGAACTCGGCCACCACCGCGCCGATCAGCGACAGGCCGCCGGCGATCTTCAGCCCGCCGAGGAAATAGGGCATCGCGGCCGGCAGCCTGAGATAGCGCAATTGCTGCCAGCGCGTCGCGCCATTGAGCTTGAACATGTCGCGCAGATTGCGGTCGACGGAGTTGAGGCCAAGCGTGGTGTTGGACAGGATCGGAAAGAAGGCGACGATCCAGGCGCACAGCAGAAGCTTGGTTGTCTGGTCGTTCACATAGATGTTGATCAGCGGAAAGATCGCCACGATCGGCGTCACCTGCAGCACGATGGCGAAGGGGAAGAATGACATCTCGACCCATTTCGACTGCGCGAACAGCACCGCCAGCCCGACCCCGCCGATGACGGCCAGAGCCAGGCTGAGGAAGGTGATGCGCAAGGTGACCAGCAGCGAGGAAAACAGCAGGCCGGCATCGTTGTAGAGTGTCCACAGCACCACGCCCGGGCGCGGCAGGATGTATTGCGGAATCGCGTTCCAGACGCAGATACGATCCCACAGCCAGATCGCCAGGATCATGATCGTTAGCGGCAGCAGCCAGCGGCCGATCCGTTCGAACCGCTCCTGGCGCACGCGGCGCGCTTCCTCGGGGTCGAGTTCGAGCACGCGCTCGTCAATGGCCGTCATGATGCGCGCCTGCTGTTGAATTGATGGCATTGACCAACACATCGGAGGCCTGACGGCAGAGTGCCGCATAGTCGGGCGAGGTGCGAAACGCCTCGTCGCGCGGATAGGAGGCCTCGATGGCGAGTTCGTCGAACACCCTGCCCGGCCGCGCCGCCATGACGACGACGCGGTTGGAGAGGAACACGCTTTCAAAGACGCTGTGGGTGACGAAGACGACGGTGAAGCGTTCGTCCTGCCACAGTTCCAGCAGATCGTTGTTGAGCTTGAAGCGGGTGATCTCGTCGAGCGCGGCAAACGGCTCGTCCATCAGCAGCACGCGCGGTTTGGTCACCATGGCGCGCGCAATGGAGACGCGCATCTTCATGCCGCCGGACAGTTCGCGCGGCACCGCGTCTTCGAAACCGGTCAGGTGCACCCGCGCCAGCATCTCCGTGATCGCCGGTGTCGCCTTGGCGCGCGAAATGCCTTTCAGCCGAAGCGGCAGCCAGACATTGTCGAAAACATTGGCCCAGGGCAGCAGCGTCGGCTCCTGGAAGACGAAGCCGATGTTCGAACGGTCAAGCGAGCCGCCGCCGCGCCAGTCGAGCACGCCGGAGGTCGGCGTCGACAGGCCGGCGATCAGCCGCAGCGCCGTCGACTTGCCGCACCCCGACGGCCCAAGCAGGCTGAGGAAATCGCCTTCCCGGATGGTCAGGTCGACGTCGCTGAGCGCCGTCACGCCGTTGGAAAATACCTTGCCGACGCCGCGCAGCGCCAGAAGCGTCGGGGCCGTACCCGACACAGCCGGCGCTGGCGCCACTTTTTCCCTTATCATGCCGGGACCGGCCTATTTCTTCAGCTCGAGCCCGACGCCCTTGTTGATGAAGGTCAGCGTGTAGGCCTTCTTGATGTCGATGCCGGCTGGCGTGACCTTGGCCTTGACCATCTTGTCGTAGAAACTCTTGATCCGCTCGTCGGTCATGGCGCCGATGCCGAGCTTTTCGGTGTCGCCGGAATCGGCCAGGCCGAACTTCTTCATCTGCTCGATCGAGAACGCGATCTGCTCGTCGCTCATGTCGGGATTGTCTTTCTTGATCAGGTCGTTGGCGGCCTTGTTGTCGCCGTAGAGATATTTGTACCAGCCCTTGGCGGAGCCATCTACGAAGCACTGGACCACCTCCGGCTTCTTGTCGATCGTATCCTGCATCACCTCGATCGTCGTCGAATAGGTGTCCCAGCCATAGTCGGCGAGCAGGAACTGGTTCGGCACGAAGCCGCCTTCCTTCTTGACCGCGAACGGCTCGGAGGTGACGTAGCCCTGCTGGATCGACTTCTTGTTGGCGAGGAAGGGAGCGGTGTTGTAGGTGTAGGGCGCGCGCTTGGAGGCATCGAAGCCGAGTTCGATGACCATCCACTGGAAGAAGGTCTGCACGCCCTCGTCACCCAATATGTACTGGTCGGCGTTCTTCAGGTCCTCCCATTTGTCGAGCCCTTCGCCGGGATGGGACATGATGACCTGCGGGTCCTTCTGGAAATCCGCCGCCACCACCCGCATCGGAATGCCTTGCTGGACGGCATCGAAAGCCGACAGCAGATTGCCGCCCATGTAGAAATCGATCTTGCCGGCCAGCAGCATCGGCCGGCCGCTGACCTGCGGACCGCCCTGCATAATGGTGACGTCGAGGCCGCAGGCGGCATAGGTGCCGTCCGCCACGGACTGGTAATATCCGCCATGCTCCGGCTCGGCCAACCAGTTGGTGCCGAAGGTGACTTTCTCATTCGCAGCAGCACCCAGCGTGCTGGCTGCAAGCAGGGCCACAACCGCCACCGAGATCTTCTGTTTTCCGTACATCGACACCACCCTCTGTTTGCTCCGGCGCGCCACGCGCCAGGCTCGACACCAAAGATTCAAGAAGCAAGACACATGCCACCGGCGTCTGGCGCCGGGGCCGCCCGCTTGAAAGACGTTGCCATGCCAAGCGCGGACGGGTCATGCTGTACGGAAGGCATCGTGCCTATTTTTTGAACGGCTGTCCATAATCGCCCGGGCAACATGCACCGCCATCTTGAAGGTGTAGTGGGTCCGGCTTTAGGCTGACGGCATCCAGGAGATTGCCATGTTCAGATTCCTCACCCCGAAGTCGATCAAGCCGCCCTTTGCCCGCTACAGCCACGGCGTCGAGGTGCCGGCTGGCAAGCGGCTGGTGCTGTGCTCGGGTCAGGTCGCCATCACCGCGGACGACCAGATTCCGGAAGACGCCGGCGCGCAGGCCGAACTCTGCTTTCAAAACATCGCGGCGATTCTCGGCGAAGCCGGCCTGGGTCTGAGGGATATCGTGCGCATCAACACCTATGTCACCGATCGCGCGCATCTGCGGCCCTATATGGATGTCCGCGACCGGCTGTTTTCCAGCCCCGCGCCGGCCTCGACGCTGATGATCGTTTCCGGCTTTGCCCGCCCCGAATTCAAGGTCGAGGTCGAGGCCATCGCGGCCGGGTGATCGACAGACAACCTCCGCCGCGCTAGGTCTGGCCGTTCATCGAAGAGGCATGACATGACTGTTGCGAAGAAACGCGCGTGGTGGGGCGACTACCGGACTACCGAATACGCCTCGATCGATCCGGAGGCGACGATCGCCGTGCTGCCGGTGGCGGCGATCGAGCAGCATGGGCCACATCTGCCGGTCTCTACCGACACTTCGATCATGAACGGCATGCTCGACACGGTTATTTCGCGCCTGCCCGACGATCTCGACATCCGCATCCTGCCGGTCCAGGCAGTGGGCAAGTCGAACGAACATCTGCACGCGCCGGGCACCCTCACTCTGCCGGCAACCACGCTGATAGAAGCCTGGACCGAGCTTGGCCTGTCGATCGCGCGCGCCGGGGTGCGCAAGCTGATCGTGGTCAATTCGCATGGCGGCAACGAAGAGATCATGGGCATCGTCACGCGCGAACTGCGCGTGCGTGAAAAGATGCTGGCGGTAAAGACCAGCTGGCAGCGTTTTGGTCGTCCGGCCGGCATGTACACCGAACTGGAGGATCGCCACGGCATCCATGGCGGCGATGTCGAGACCTCGCTGATGCTGCATTTCCGGCCGGACCTCGTCGACATGGGCAAGGCCGACAATTTCGTTTCCAATGTCGCCAAGGCCGAGAAGGAATTCTCGCTGCTGCGCCACACCGGCACCCACGCCTTCGCCTGGATAGCTGGCGATCTCAACCCGAACGGCGTCGTCGGCGATGCCAGCATCGCGACGGCGGAGAAAGGCCGGCTGACGGCAGAATATCAGGCCGACGGCTTCATCAGCCTGCTGCGGGATGTCCGCAAGGCGAAGCTCGCGGACTGGTTGACGTAGCCTCCAAACCAGTGGTCTGGCATCGAAAGGCAAACGCTGTCCTCTTGAACAAACCAGGCGACGGAGGGCGGATCAGACGATCACGCTTTTGCACAGAGAGATTTCCGCACAAGAGATTTTGACAAACTTTGCCAAAATGGGCCATACTGGACGGGATATGGAGGCCAGTATGGCAACGATGAACGTATCATTGCCCGATCCGATGAAAGATTGGGTTGAGGCGCAAACCGAAACGGGCCGCTACGCCAACGCGAGCGATTATGTGCGCGATTTGATCCGTCGGGATCAGGAGCGCAACGACAAGATTGCCGCCATGCAGCGCTTTGTCGATGATGGCTTGAAGAGTGGCATCGGCAATCGATCCAGGGACGCGCTTTTCACGGAGGCGGTTAAACGCGCTGAAAAGCCATCCGGCAATAGGTAGTGGGATTTCGCCTTTCTTTAGCCGCGGAAGAGGACATCGTCGGTATTGCCGAGCAAGGGGTGCGCCTGTTCGGCGCTGTGCAGGCCAGACAGTATCATGACGAGTTGTTCACGATCTTTGACCTGATCGCTGCCAGTCCCCGAATAGCGCGAGAGCGGCTTGAATTGAGGCCACCGATGCGTATCCATCCCTTCAAAGCCCATCTTGTCGTCTACCGGATCGAAGCCGACGACGACGTGTTCATTGTCCGGGTACGCCACGGGCATGAAGATTGGGCGAATGAAGGCCACTCGATAATCGAACAACGACATGGGGCAGCTAGCTGTCGATCCTCAGCGCAAAGGGCGTGCCTTCAAAGGCATCCGCACCGCGCCCGATCGATTCGATTGCCTCGATCATGCGGCCGTTGCGATCAAGCAGCGCATCGGCCACCGCAATCAGCCGCGGATTGGGTGTCGCCGATGGCGACAGCGTCCGCAATGTCTGAGCCAGTTCGGCCTCATCGCGTTTCGGCGCCAATGCCGCCGCAATGATGTAGGCGGAGGCGGTCGAGCGGCTGATGCCGGCATAGCAATGCACGAGCATCGGCCTTGCCCGGTCCCAGCGGCGCGCGAAATCGAGCAGGTTACGGACATGCTCCTCGCCCGGCATGGTCATGCCGTCCTGCGCCGCCGCGATGTCATGCATGACCAGATGCAGATGGTTTTCTCGGGCGATCGACGCCGGACGGACCACCTCCGTTCCGGCGGCAAGCAGCGACAGCATGCGGTCGGCGCCGGTCCTGGCCACCGTTTCCTCGATCTTTGCCAGCGAACAGACATGGATCATTGTTCCGAACCCTTCGATTGATCCTCGCGCCGCGACGCCCATTCGGCAAGAGCGGTCTCGAGCCGCTGCCATTCCTCCTCACTTCCCGGCAGGCCGGCGCGCAGAACGTCAGGCCGATCGGCAAAATGGCGAAGCAGGATGCCGCGCTCGCCGAGCGCGGCAAACAAATCGGCGGCATTGGTCAAACTGAGGAAACGATACAATGTGGTGCCGCCCGCTACGGGTACGCCGAAGCGGGCCAACAGCGCGTCGAGCCGCGCCGATGCGCCGGCAAGAGATGATCGCATCGCGTCCTGCCAGTCGATGTCGGCAAGCGCGCGGATGCCGTATTCCAGCGCCGGGCCGGCGACGGCCCATGGCCCGAATTGCGTCTCAAGCCGTTCGACCGTCGCTACATCGGAAAGTGCAAACCCGAGCCGCAGCCCGGCCAGGCCGAAGAACTTGCCGAACGAACGCAGGACGACGATACCGCCCTGGCCGACATCGCCGCAGAGGCTATGCTCGCGCGGCCCAACATCCATGAACGCCTCGTCGACAACCAGCAGCCCGCCCTTGGCGCGCAATCCGGCAGCCAGAGCCAGCAACCGGTCGCGCTCGATGACACGTCCATCCGGATTGTTCGGATTGACGATGATGGCAAGGTCGGCGTCCGCCAGGTCAGCGAAATCGCCGACCTCGGTCACCGCGTGCCCGGCGATCACTGCTGCGCGGGCATGTTCGGCGTAGGTCGGACCCAGCACCAGCGCCCTTCCGGGGGTAATCAGCGAGGCGACGCGCGGCAACAGGATCTGCGTGCCCGGTGCCGCCACGATGTTGGCTGGCGACGGCGCCCCATAGGCACTGGCAGCGATCTCTGTCAGCTCACGCGTGCGCGCGGCTTCCGGCAACCGCGACAGCGAGGTGGCGGGCAGGTCGAAAAGCGGGTAGGAGTGCGGATTGATACCGGTCGAGAGGTCGACGAATGGCAGCAGGGCGTTGGGAAAAAGCCCCCTCGCGCGGCCAAGACTTCCACCATGGTCCACAACCGCCCCATTAAGAAGCTTCATGTCAGTCCTGATCGCTTTCCTGTCATTGGCCGTCGAATTCGCCCTCGGTTACCCCGATTGGCTGTTTCGCGCCATCGGCCATCCGGTGACGTGGTTCGGCAGGCTGATATCCTTTCTCGACCACAGGCTCAACCGCGCCACTGATCCCGACGCGCTGCGTCGCAAGCGTGGTGTCCAGGCGCTGCTGGTCATCGTGCTGGTGCCGGCGATAATTGGCCTGGGCGTGCAGATCCTGTTCTGGTTTGTTCCCAAGGGCCTCGTCATCACGGCCCTTCTGGCAACGTCGCTTCTGTCGCAAAAGAGCCTCTATGAGCATGTCGAGGCGGTGGCTGACGCGCTCGACACCGGCGGCCTGGCTTTGGGCCGCGTTGCCGTTTCGCGGATCGTCGGCCGCGACCCTGAAACGCTCGACAGGGCCGGCGTCTGCCGCGCGGCGATCGAGAGCCTGGCCGAGAATTTCTCTGACGGCATCGTCGCCCCCGCCTTCTGGACCGGCGTCGGCGGCCTGGCCGGCGGCGCCGCCTACAAGGCCGCCAACACCGCCGATTCGATGATCGGCCACCGCACCCCGCGCCACGAGGCGTTCGGCTGGGCAGCGGCGCGCTTCGACGACTGGATCAATCTGCCGGCGTCGCGGCTGACGGCGCTGCTGATCGTGCTGGCGGCGTTCCTCGTCAAAGGCGCTGATGCGAAAAATGCCTGGCATGCGGTATTGCGCGACGCGAAAAAACATCGCTCACCCAATGCCGGCTGGCCGGAAGCGGCGATGGCCGGCGCGCTCGGCCTGTCGCTCGCCGGGCCGCGCAGCTACGGCGGCGTACTGGTCGACGACGTCTTCATGGGCGAAGGTGGGCGGCGCGAAGCCGACAGCCTCGACATCAGGCAGGCGCTGAAACTCTATCGCGTTGCCGACTATCTGCTGATCGCCCTGTTCGGGTTGGTTTCGGTCGTTGTCATCGTGACGTGATCTCACGCTCCCCCTTGTGGGCAGGGCTATCGCATATGGAATTCCTGAGATGTCTGCCCGGCACGGACCCCCACCCCTAGAGCGTTTCATATTTTGACGGAAGCGTAGCCTGCGTTTTCGAAGTAGTTCTTGCATTCGGCTGCCTCGATGGTTTCGACGAG